>CAZGWE010000006.1:0-42315 GCA_964529405.1 uncultured Candidatus Saccharibacteria bacterium | reverse complement strand
TTACGCCATATTATCAAGTCTGCAAAACAAAAAAGGGCTATTTGTCCAGCCCGAACGTTATTATCAATACGTTTTGAACAAAACGCCCGATGGACAAAACCTTTTTAAAGGAAGGTAATTAGGCTATAATCAATACGCTTAATCCTTAAGCTAAATTAAATAACCATGAACGATTGTCTTTTTTGCAGAATTGTTGGTGGCGAGATTCCGGCCAAGATCAGGTATGAGAATAATAAGTTTATCGCCTTTGACGATATCAACCCCAATGCACCGGTGCACATCCTTATTATTCCCAAAAAACACATTGCTTCGGTCAACGACCTAAAAGAGGAAGATTCAGATTTGATGGGCAGAATGATTCTTTTGGCCCGGAACATTGCCAAAAAGAACAATTTGGACCAATCCGGTTACCGCTTGATTATAAATTCCGGTCCGGATGCAGGACAAGTCGTTTTCCATCTTCATATGCACATTCTGGGCGGGAAAAAGCTCGGAAGAATCGCATAAACACAGAAACGGACAACGGACGGCCATGGTCCTTGCCAAAACCATATTTTTGGGGTATATTGTAACCATTGTATAGAATACTTGTTTGCGCCGGCGGCAATTCTGCCTTAAAAATCAGCCGGCGGCAAATTCGTCTTTCGGAAGGTGGTGATAAACTTGATCGAAGTCAGAAGAAAGGGAGAGGAAAAATTCGAAATAATGCTGCGACGTTTTAACCGCGAAGTACAACAAAGCGGTATTTTAACTGTCGCCAAAACAAAACGTTTCTTTGAAAAGGAGCTCAACCGGTCCGAAAGAAGAAAATCAGCTATCCGTAAAAGTCAAATCCGAAAGAATAAAAGGGGATATTAATTTTTAGCCTGGAATCGGAAACAAATAATGTCCATACAAGAAAGAATTAATAGCGATTACCTTGAAACCTATAAGGCGCATAATGAATCAGCCGTTTCGGTTTTGCGCTTGCTTAAAACCGCCCTCAAAAATGCCGAGATCAATAAAAGGGAAGTTCTAAACGACGACGAAGCGGTTGGCGTTGTCAAAAAAGAAATAAAGCAGCGCGAACAGGCAATTGTTGAGTACAACCGAGGAGGCAATCATGAGATGGTCCAAAAAGAAAAAAGCGAAGCGGAATTTCTTTCCAAATATTTGCCAGAGCAGCTTTCTCTTGATGAAATAAGACAAATCGGCAAATCCACTCTCGAAGAGTTGGCGGTCACCGACCCGGGCCAGGCCGGACGAGCAATCGGCGCCGTCATGGCCAAAATTAAAGGCAGGGCAGACGGAACCATTGTGGCCCAAATTATCCGGGAACTCATCGGCAACCAAACTTAAAAAGCTGCAAGGTTGGTCGTCAAGTTTGGTGTGCAGCTTTAATTTTTTAATGTGCCGAACCTCATATTTTCATATTGTGTCCGGCTCAAGAGCTGATGCAAAAAATTAGCATAAAATTTATCTACCTCTTTTCCTTAAGTACCACTCTCTTAACCTTCCTTTTTCTCCTCCTCTCGCATTACCTGACGGTTATTATTATGCCCTCTTTCACAATCCAGTTGGCTATTTTTTTGACTATCTCTATAATTTTCAGCCTTGTCCTGGCCGTCGGTATAACAGTCTTTGACCCCGTCATCTCCGAGGCTCTCCGGTCTTTACATAAGTACCAGCGAATTGAAAACCTCTCCAACCCTTTATTGATAAGACTGTCAGTCGAAGCGGCCGGCACCTTCCACCACTCTCTCAATGTTTCGAATTTAGCCCAAAAAGCCGCCAAATCCATCGGCGCAGATTCATTTCTCGTCCGTGTTGCCGCCTATTATCATGACATCGGCAAACTTGCAAGCCCGAACACATATATCGAAAACCAGTCGTCCGAAGAAATTCCTCATGATTATAGCTCCGAATACATTAAGAAAACAACCGACCAAATAATCCATCACGCCAAAGACGGAATCGAAATTGCCAGAAAAAATAATTTGCCCGAAGAAATCATTGATTTGATTGCTCAACATCACGGCACAACGCCGGTTTTATTTTTCTATGAAAAAGCCAAGGAGCAGGGCTTGAAATTCAAAAAAACCGATTTTCGCTATCCCGGCCCTCTGCCTCTGTCTAAAGAAGCCGGAATTTTAATGCTAGCTGATTCGGTCGAAGCCACCACAAGGGCACAATCCGGCCTGACAAAAGAAAAAATTTCCGAAGTTGTCAGCCACATTATCGCCGACCGCATAGACGACAAACAGCTGAAAAATTCGAATTTGAACGAGGCGGATTTAGCCAGAATTAAAAGTTCTTTTGAATCAACATTGTTTTCGATTTACCATCAACGAATTGCTTATAAAAAAAATGATCAAAATTGACTTGCCCAACAAAATTCCGGCCGGTTTAAATACCGACAAAGACCGTTTAAGGACATTGGTTTCTGACGCTTTAACCCAACTTGGTATCAGCAATGACCTGCTTATCGAGATCAATTTCAGCAATGAAATTGAAATTAGGAAGCTAAACCTGGCTTACAGGGGCATTGATAAACCGACCGATGTATTATCGTTTCCAGTCAGCCAAGTCGGCAGCACCAAAATCGAGCTCCTTGGCAGTATCGTAATTTCTGCTAAAATGGTAATGGCAAAAGAAGAGAACATTAATAATGTTGTCAAACACGGCCTTTTGCACTTGCTTGGCTTTGACCATGAAAGCAACAAAGAGGAGTGGGATAAGGCGGCAAAGAAGATAAGGTGCGGACTGTAAGACGATCGTTGAATCGGAACAACTATAAGGTATTATGGTTTACCAAAAATTCAGCTTCAAAAAACTGACCAAGAGCTTCCACTATGCCTTTCGCGGCGTCGTCTTTCTTTTAGTCTCGGAACAAAACGCTCGCGTCCATGCCGTTATCGCACTGATGGTCGGCATTGCTGCTTATGTCTTTAATGTTTCAAGGCTTGAAGCAGCCGTCCTCTTCATGGCCGTCGTTTTGGTTTTCGCCATTGAGATTATCAACACGGCTATAGAGAAAGTTTTTGATGTTTGCCATCCCGGCAACCATCACATGATTGCCGCGGCTAAAGATGCCATGGCCGGCGCCGTCTTAATCAGCGCGATTATAGCTACTGTTGTGGCAATTCTTATTTTCCTGCCCCACTTTAAACAACTTTTTATTTAAGTGTATTGCAGCCTGCTTGTTTTTGATATAAACTAAAAACAATATCTTAATAAAGCTTGAAACGCGGCCTATGAGGCAATTTGTTTCATGTTTTATGTTTCACAGACTCGCCGTTAGTATCAAAGCGACCGTTCTCATAAGGCTCCCGGAGGGATTTCATGCGCAATCAAATTTCAGTCGGTATTGATGTCGGCAGTACGAAAATTATTACTTGTATCGGCAAGTTTGAAGACGGCAAAACCGATATTATAGGTCTGGGCAAAAGTCAAAACCAGGGTATGCGCAGGGGGGTTATTGTTGATGTTGAGGAGATAGTTTCAGCTGCCACTGCCTCTCTCGAAGAGGCCGAACATATGGCCGGAGTACCGGTACAGCAAGCGGTAGTTAGCGTTTCGGGCCACCAAATTGAATGCGAAGAGAGTAAAGGGGTTATTGCCGTCTCGCACCCTAATGGCGAGATTGTTGACCAGGATGTCGCCAGGGCGATCGAGGCAGCAAAAGCTATCCCGAACAGGACCAACCGGGAAGTACTTCATGTTATGGCTAAGAAATTTATTATTGACGGCCGGGAAGAGGTGAAAGACCCGGTCGGGATGTTTGGTATAAGGTTGGATGTAGCAGCCCAAATTATCTCGACAAGCACCAACTCGATTAAGAATTTGATGCGTTCGGTGGACCAAGCCGGAGTCAGTGTAATCGAGGCTGTTTTTTCGCCTCTAGCCGCCGCTGAAGTGCTTCTTTCCAAACGCCAGATCGATATCGGTGTCGTACTGGTTGATATTGGCGCAAGCACAACCAATTTTGTTGTTTACGAAGAAGGGGATTTGATCAGCGCCGGTATCGTGCCGATCGGCACGATGCACATTACCAACGATATCGCCATCGGGCTTAGAACGAACATTGATTTAGCCGAAGCCATTAAATTGAAACACGGCCATGCCGTTCCCGACCGGATTGACGAAAAAGAAGAAATCGACCTGTCGAAACTTGACAAAAACGAGACAGGGACAGCAAACGTAAAATATGTTGCCGAAATTATCGAAGCCCGTCTGAACGAAATTCTATTAATAATCAGAGAAAACTTGAGCAGGATCGGTCGAAGCGGCGCTTTACCGGCCGGAATTGTTTTAACCGGCGGCGGTGCAAAAATTGAAGGAATCGTCGAACTAACGAAAGATACAATGTGTCTGCCGGCCCAGGTAGGAAAGCCGCTAGCCGAAATTTCCGGCCTTATTGACAAGCTGGATGATCCGGTATATTCTACGGGCATAGGCTTAATGCTTTGGGGTAAAAACAAGACTAAAGGAGTGGGATCCTTTGGTTTTGATGTTAGTGGAATGAATAATATTGTGGATAAAGTTCGTTCTACGCTAAAACACTTCTTGCCATAGGCACATGAATCAATGGTTACCCATCTTCAACAGGGAGAGATGAAAATGGCAGAAAAACACAATTCCGAACTAGAAAATTTCGCGGTTATAAAAGTGGTTGGCGTCGGCGGTTCTGGCGGAAGTGCCGTTAGCCGAATGATAAATTCCAAACTCAAAGGGATTGAGTTTATTGCTGTTAACACCGATGCCCAAGCTCTGGCATTTAATGAAGCCCCCATTAAAATTCAAATCGGTAAGGAAACTACAAGAGGGCTGGGTGCGGGCGCCGATCCGGAAATCGGACGCAAGGCCGTTGAAGAGAATAAAGAAGAGGTTTACGAAACGCTCAAAGGCGCTGATATGGTTTTTGTTACTTGCGGCATGGGCGGCGGCACTGGTACGGGAGCTGCACCATTTGTGGCTGAAATTGCCAAAGAGCTAGGCGCTCTGACAGTCGGTGTAGTAACAAAACCATTTTCATTTGAAGGACTGCGCCGCAAAAAAGTGGCCGAGATTGGCATTGCCGAAATGAAGGACAAGGTTGACACCTTAATCACAATACCGAACGACCGCCTGCTTCAGGTTATCGACAAAAAAACCTCTCTATTTGATGCCTTCGGCGTAGTTGATGATGTTCTGCGCCAGGGCGTCCAGGGTATTGCCGACCTGATTATTTACCACGGTATTATTAACGTTGACTTTGCCGACGTCAAAGCTATTATGTCGGAAGCGCCTTAATGGGCATCGGACATGGCACTGGAGATAACCGTGCCATCGAGGCTGCCCGCGCCGCCATTGATTCTCCGCTCTTGGAGCTTTCAATTGACGGGGCTAAGGGCATTCTTTTCAATATCACCGGCGGGCCGGATTTAGGGATGTATGAAATAGACGAAGCTGCCAAAGCGATTACCGAAGCGGCTGATGCTGATGCCAATATCATCTTTGGCGCTATCATTGATGAGGCCATGCAGGGCGAGGTCAAAATTACCGTCATCGCTACCGGTTTTGAATCAGAACAGAATAAATTCGGCAATAAAAAATCCTTTGCCACACCGGAGCCGCGAGATATTCCCAGCTCTCAAATCGTCAGACGGCCGGAACGGTCATATTTCACAGAGCAAACCGTCGTTGAGCCGCCTAGGGAGGATGATGATGAAGACGAGTTGGAAGTGCCGGCATTCATCAGGCGTAAATTAAAATAACCAACATAGCCCCTCTTTTGAATTTAGTTAGCGATTTGACGGACTTCTTAAAATTCTAAATCCTTACATCTAAATCTTAAAGAAATTCAAAATCCAAAAATCGAATGCATTTTCTGACTTTGATATTTGAAATTCGGAAATTTGGATTTATTTAGAAATTAGGAATTAGGATTTTTTGGTATGTTATGTCCCGCTTGTAAAAAATCGGACAGCAAGGTGCTCGATTCGCGCGATGAGGCTACTTTTGTCCGCCGCCGCCGCGAGTGTTTGAAGTGCCATTATCGTTTTACGACCTATGAGCGGCTCGAACCGATTAAAATGCAGGTTATCAAGCGGGATGGACGGATCCAAGAGTATCAAAGAAATAAAATCGCTAGGGGTATTTATCTTGCCTTGGAGAAAAGACCTTTCGAAAGCCAACAAATCGAGGCAATAATTGACGATATCGAACGAACCATCCTGGTCCTAAATTTAAAGCGAATAACCTCGCGCCAAATCGGTGAATTGGTCCTTGATAAGTTAAAAATGATTGATGATGTGGCTTATCTGCGTTTTGTTTCAGTTTACCGGTCCTTTGGCTCTGCTAAAAAATTCCAAACCGAGGCTGAAAAGCTCAAGAAATAATTTCCGCTGCCACCGCAGCACTTCTGCATACTAAACAAACCCCGAACTTATCCACAGCTAAGGGCTTTATTTTTGATATTCCGAGTGCTAGCATAAGAGGGAATATTTAAAGACAAGGACTCCAAATGCCGCAGTTACAATTTAAAGGAAAAACATTCGTCGAGAACTATCATCTTCAGGTTGCCTATCATGAATTGATTCCCGACAAGGTCAAAAGTTTGACCGATAAAGTCAGCTTGCACGACAGCTTGGTTATTCATGGCGATAACCTAAAAGCACTCAAAGCGCTGCTACCAACTTATGCCGGCAAGGTTAAATGTATCTACATCGATCCGCCCTACAACACCGGCAACGAAAAATGGGCATACAACGATAATGTTAATAGCCCGATGATGCAGGAATGGTTGGGCAAAGTGGTTGACCGTGAAGACCTTACCCGCCACGACAAATGGCTCTGCATGATGACCCCGCGCCTAAAACTGTTGCGAGAGCTTTTATCGGAAGATGGCGCCATTTTCATTTCAATCGACGACAATGAACAGCACCGATTGAGGATGCTGATGGATGATGTTTTCGGGAATGAAAATTTTGTTACCAATATAATCTGGCAGAAAAAATATACCCAAAGCAATGATGCCAAATACTTCTCTGATACTCATGATTTCGTACTTGCATATGCCAGAAATTTGGATAACTTTTCTCTTGGCAGCCTTGAAAGGACCAGCGAGCAAAATGCTCGCTATTCGAATACTGATAATGATCTAAGGGGTCCTTGGATGACACAGCCTTTGCACGCAAAAAGTGGTTCCGATAATACCTATGAATTTAAATTTGCCAACGGGATAAAATGGAAGCCGCCAATTGGTACATTTCCAAGATATAGTCAAGTAACTCTTGAAAGGGCAGATTCAGATAAGAGAATTTGGTTTGGAGCGAATGGTACTGCTGTTCCGAGAATGAAAAAATACTTATCAGAAATGAATGAGGGTGTAATACCAAAAACAATTTGGCTATATAACGAAGTTGGCAGCAATGATGATGCGCGTAGGACACTAAAAGAAATCTTTGACAATAATCCATTCGATTCGCCAAAGCCAGTAACGCTAATTCAGCGGATAATTAATTTAACTTGCGATAAAGACGATCTAATTCTCGACTCTTTTGCCGGTTCTGGCACGACGGCGCAGGCGGTTTTGGAATTAAATCAAGAGGATGATGGCGGCAACCGGAAATTTATTTTGATTGAGTGCGAGGACTACGCCGATAAAATTACGGCAGAGAGAGTGAGGCGAGTGATCAAAGGTTACAAAAAACCCAATGGTTCCGCTGTCATTCCCGCCCCCAGGGACCCTCGGCTTCGGGTCGAGGCGGGAATCTTGCCGCTAGAAGATCCTCGGATTAAGTCCGAGGATGACAGGGAAAAAAAGGTGAATAACGCGGTGGTCGGTACTGGTGGCACATTTAGCTACTTTGAACTTGGCAAACCGATCGAGTTGGAAGAAATTCTATCCGGCAAAAACTTGCCAGGCTATTTGGAGTTTGCCCGCTACATTTTTTACACCGCTACAGGCGAAGAATTCGACGAAGGCGCCGTTGACCAGAAAAGCAATTTCATCGGTTCGAGCAAGAGTTATGATGTCTATCTTTTTTATAAACCCGACCTTGAGTACTTAAAAAACACCGCCTTAACACTAGACCGTGCCAAAACTCTGCCAAAATCCGGTTCTCGCCGCCGTCTCGTCTTCGCCCCAACCAAATACCTCTCTCAAGACCAGCTCGACGAATTCGGCATCATCTTTGCCCAATTACCTTTTGAAATTTATAAGTTGGCTAGATGATTTTAAATTTTAATTAGTTTCATTAAGACATCATGGATAATGTCCCTGAAAACAAGCCAAAGATTTCAAAAAAAAAGAAACATAGTCAGAGACCGGAACTTTTGGATTTCAGCCATAGAAAACTTATAAAATACTTAAATATTTTTCAAGTAATGGAACTTAAAGAATATCAAATTAATATTGCCCAAGAATGAACAATAGAGAAATCACAAAACTTATCGAAGAATTAGCAAAGACCAAAAGTCGCAATATTGTTATTGTCGATTTTGCAAATGTCGATAAGTGGGAGAAAAGACTTGGTTGGCCGGTCGGTGTCAAACAGTTAGCTCAATTGGTAAAACATTTTTCATACGGTAACCGGTCGCTAAGGCGGTTTTATTACTGCGGTGACTACGGGCCAAACGAAAAACATACGAGACTAAAACCATGGACTAGAACGATACTGAATAGTGCAAATATTAATAATTTTGAAATTATCACGAAACGAGTTAAGTATATCCCGGACTCAAAATATGAAACCGGTTATATTAAAAAAGGCAACTTGGATATCGAAATGGCGGTTGATCTGATTAAAATGGTTGAAGATTATGATAAAGCCATTCTCTTTTCTGGCGACGGCGACATGGAATGTGTTTTGCGTTATTTGCGCGAGAGGTTTAGTAAAGAAATTTACGTGTTTGGGGCAAGAGATCACACGGGGAAAGAGTTAATAGATGCACGAGCAAAAGGTATTATTAAAGACTTGTTGTTTGTTGAAGATTTTGAGTATAGATTGAATTTTCGAAGATTTTATCCTAACTGAAAGTCAAAAGTTCGCCTTGCGGCGAACTTTGATCAAAGTCGGGTAAACTTTCGTCTACAAGGCAATAATATCAGTTAGCTGACTAACTTGTCAACTTGTGGTTGTCACAATATCAAGAAATATAAACATGGAACTTAAAGAATATCAAATTAAATCATTGGATCAAGTTAAGCTGTATTTGGGGCAGCTTGATGTTTGGCGTGGAAAAGCGGAGGTAAATCCGGAGCTGGAGATTGATTTTCCGGCTAAAGCCTGGGAGAAGGCTGGGGTTTTGCGGCCGTATATTTCCAGAAAAAACGGTCTAGGCGAACCTTTACCAAATTTCTGTTTAAAGATTCCAACCGGCGGCGGCAAAACTTTGTTGGCGGTTAAGACGATTGACGTTGTTAATCATCTTTATCTTAAAAAACAAGCCGGCTTGGTGTTATGGATTGTGCCGACAACGCAAATTTATCGCCAAACAATCAACAATCTAAAAGATCGAGACCATCCATATCGACAGTTTTTGGATATTGCCAGCGGTGGTAAAACTTTAATTTTAGAGAAGAACGACCATTTTTCGAAGTCGGACATTGCTGAAAATTTGACTGTCTTGATGCTCATGTTGCCCTCGGCCAATCGACAAAATAAAGAAGCCTTAAAAGTATTTAAGGATAATGGCTTTGCCGACTTCTTTCCGGCTGAAGACAACATTGTCGAACAGGAAAAACTGCTAAAGGAAATTTCCAACTTGGATACTTACGACGATGAGATTGGTTTTTGGGGCCGGCAGATTAAAACCTCGCTTGGTAATACTTTAAGAGTATTAAAACCCGTCATCATTTTAGACGAGGGCCACAAGGCTTACAGCGAAGGTGCGCAAGCAACACTAAGAAGTTTTAACCCCACTATTATCGTAGAACTTTCCGCTACCCCACCTAAAGAGAGTAATATTTTAGTTGACATTCCGGGCATTGATCTGAAAAACGAGGAGATGGTCAAACTTGATTTGCATATTATCAACAAATCCAGTCTTGACTGGCAGGATACGCTTGTTGCAAGTTACGACAAACTCCTTATGTTGCAAAAGCGGGCGCAAGAGTACAAAGCCAATAGCGGCAACTATATCCGACCAATCTGCGTTATCCAAGCAGAAAGAACGGGTAAAGATCAACGAGGCAATGGTTTTATCCACTCCGAAGATGTTCGAGAATTCTTGATAAAAAAGTGCGCCGTGCCGGCTGAAGAAATTGCTGTCAAAACCAGTGAGAAGGACGAACTTAAGGAGGTTGATGATCTTGGTGGTTTAATGTCAAAGGATTGTAAAATCAAATACATCATTACCAAGCAGGCGCTGCAAGAGGGTTGGGACTGTCCCTTTGCTTATGTCTTAACAATTTTAACACGACCATCTTCAAAGAATGCCTTGACGCAATTGGTTGGCCGGATTTTGCGCCAGCCAAATGCCCGAAAGATTAAAACTTTTCCAGAATTGGACGAAAGTTACGTTTTTTGCTATCAGCAAGAAGCAAGCAGTTTACTGGAGAATATCAAAAAAGGATTTGAAAACGAGGGACTCGGAGATTTGGCCGGTCGAATTGTGACCGATGAGGATATCAGCGGTGAAAAGACCGAAGAACGAATATTCGGAATCAGAAAAAAATTTGAAAATGTTGCCAAGGAGATAGTTTTGCCTGTTTTTGTTATAAGAGATGGCGGGTGGCGCCGCGTCGAATATGAAAACGATATAGCGACCAAAGTTGACTGGCAAAAGATTAATCTTGACTGGTTTGGTAATTTATCTCTGGCTGAGCAGGAAGAAAAGGACACTGAGCAGATTGCTACAATTGTTGAAAATCGTAAGCAGCTAATTGAGCGGGTTCAAGTCAAGAAGTTAAAAGAGGGCAGCATTAAACTTGATAACACCTTTATGGCTCGCCAGATTATTGAAGTGGCATCAAACCCATGGTTGGCTTATGAAATGGCTGAGAAAATTTTGTCATTTCTTATAAAGAAACATGGCGAGCGCCGAGTTGTTAATAACTTTATTTTTATTATTGAAGAAACGAAAAAATATCTAGCCAAACAACGGGACAATTTAGCGGAAGATGTTTTTAAAAAAATGATTAAAGACAAAACTTTAAGGTTTTTAGTTATCGGCAAAGATTTCGGCTATCGTCTGCCCAGAGAAATAAAAGTTAAAAACACTGCCCGTCCGCTGCTTAAAAGTTACGGCGCTCCACTGCAATTATCATTATTGGAATTTGTGCCGGAGGAAGATTTCAATAATACCGAGAAATCAGTCGCCTTATACTTGGAAGAACAGGAGAGATTGTATTTCTGGTATCGCAACCAGGTAAAAAGCGATTATTCAATACAGGGCTGGAGACGGCAGCGAATTTATCCTGACTTTATTTTTGCTACCGGAGATGGCAAGATTAATGATTCAGATAGAATTTATGTTGCTGAAACAAAGGGCCAGCACTTAGTTGGCAATCAAGATTCCGAATATAAGGAATCGCTGCTTAATCTCTGCACGGAATTGGCCAGAGAGAAGAATAATGATGAATTGGGATTGGTATTCAAAAACCGAGAAGTGAGTTTCGAATTTATTGGCGAGGATGAGTGGAAACAAAGACTAAACGAACTTCTCGCTCCGAGCAAAAAAATATTAGCTAAAAATTAAGGAGGGAGTCGTGAACGGAGCAATTAAAGTTAAAAATAATGACGGGATTGTTGGCTTAGTCAGCGTCGAGAGTTGGTCTAATCCATACATTTGGCTGATGGATTTTCAGGTATCGGATAACGGAGAAGATAAAAATGGGGAGAAGGTTTTCGCCGGTGATTTCTGGCCGGAGGAACGCGAGCAGCTGGAATATCTGGGAATCGAGGAATTTTGACTCTCGCGAAGCACACAAGAGATCTAAACAGCTTCCGAAAAGGCAAAGAAGAGGGTTGAAGAATTAATCGAAAAGGGGAGTTGAGCAGGATGTTATGCTGAAAAATTTATTTGAAAGTAATTCCCATCTTCCTCTGGCCGAAAAACTGCGGCCCAAAATTTTGGCTGATTTTGTTGGCCAGGAGCATATTTTAGGCGAGGGAAAAGTATTACGCCGTATCATCGAGTCGGACAGAATTATTCCGATGATTTTTTGGGGACCGCCGGGTTGCGGGAAAACCACATTGGCTCGCATCATCGCTGAACGAACAAATTCATATTTTGTTTTCTTTTCAGCTGTCAGCGGCGGAGTAGGGGACGCGCGCAAAATTATTGATAAAGCCAGAGACGACTTGGAACTTTATCAAAAAAGAACAATTTTGTTTGTCGACGAGATTCATCGCTTTAATAAGTCCCAGCAAGACTATTTCTTACCTTTTGTGGAAAACGGCACAATTATTTTATTAGGCGCTACCACGGAAAACCCCTCTTTCGAAGTCAACGCCCCGCTTCTTTCCCGCGCCCGGGTTTTCCACTTCAGAGAATTATCAGCCGGTGACATCTCTAAGCTGATTGATAGAGCAATCGATACGTTAAACAAAAATTTCGACAAGTTTTTTCCATCTCTTCTCCAGTCCGTCATTTCGAGCCATTCGTCCGCGAAGGCGAGAAACCCCATTACAATTTCGATAAATATCACCAACGATGCCAAAAACTTTATATCGAACATCTGTGAAGGCGACGTTCGGGATGCCTACAACGCTCTCGAATTAGCTATAATTTCAGCCGAAGTCAAAAAGGACAAAATCAGGATTGACAAAAAGCTAGCCGAGGAGTCTGTCCAGCAAAAGTTTATCCGATATGATAAGGGTGCCGATGGCCATTATGATGCTATCTCCGCTTTACACAAATCAATCAGGGCATCCGATGTTGACGCTGCCCTGCACTATCTTGCCAGAATGCTGGAAGCGGGAGAAGATCCGCTTTATATTGTCAGACGCTTAATCCGATGCGCCTCCGAAGACATTGGCTTGGCCGATCCGCAGGCATTAATACTAGCCATAGCAACTCAACAAGCTATCCATTTCTTAGGAATGCCCGAATGCAACGACGCTATCGCCGAACTGGTCATTTACTTATCTCTTGCCAAAAAATCCCGGGCGGTAGATAATGCATATAGCGTCGCTAGAGCTGATGTCCTAAACAACCGACTTGATCCGATCCCGCTTAAGATCCGCAACGCCGAGACAAAAATGATGCAAGATTTCGGCTACGGTAAGGGTTATGAGATGTACTCTGATGAAACGCATCTACCGGAGAATTTGAAGAGTAAAAAGTATTGGAAAAATAATTAGTAGGAGGAAATATGTTGGGAGGAGTTGAACAGATGCAGAGAGAAGGAATTTTGGACTACATGCAGTTACCGATCAGGGACGAAAAACTACCAGTAGAAGTACAGAGAGCGATTGTTGAACAAGTAAATACTGTTTTGCCCAAGGTTAAAAACAATTTAGCCGAACGAGTTAGTCAGATCAATTCCTCTGGGAAAGCAGAACAAGTTGATCTTGAGCAACAAATTCTTGAGACTATTTCGCCTAACTTACAAAGAGAAGATTTTATAAGCGGCAAAGCAAATCCAAATCTTAATCTGATCTACAAAAATGTTAGAGCCTTATTACTATCTGAGCTTGGAGCATCGGAAAAGATTCAGGAAACCACCGATAGGCTAAGGGGGCAGGGGAACAAAGACAGTTCCGGAAGTTTTATCAAGTCCCATGAAAATATTATTCTCGAAGGTAATCCCTTGAGCGATGAGACTGCAAGAGTCCAAATTGGTATTACATTGAGCGAGCCAGCTGGTGCACGTGTACATGAATCGCTATTCATTGAACCTGGTCAAACTCGGAAGTCTTGACTTTTTGCCTTATTTGTGCTAACATAGCAATCGTTGATCGTGGGAAGTTGAAAATATTACTTTTCACGTCAAAGCTCTTTAAGGTATCCCTTCCTGAAGCAATTCGGGAAGGGAACCGTAAAGGGCTTTTTTGTTATCAAACTCATCTGCAAATTTTCATCAACCAAAAAAGCAATAATTAAAACTCAATTCAAACTAATTCGTCATATACACATGATCGTGTATAAATCACGAATGCACGAATTGGTAATTTAATTGTTCAGAAATACATAATTTTCATTGAGTCGAAGTTTTATGTACTTTTTTTCTTGGGTGTAGCAGTGCACGTATGATTGGGTCGATGTTGGTTTTTTCAACAACGAGATAGACAACATATTCCCCAACATGAAATTCTTCGGCTGCCATATCGACCAGTTCTCCCAGGTTACGATCTGAGACCCAGAGACTTCGCTGAACTTGACGAAATCCCATTCGCTTAATTGCTCGACGAAATTTATCACGCTGAGAAGACAGTTTCTCCGGAATATCAAACGAAACAAACCGAAAGCTACTATCTTTTTCAAATAACTTTAGCTTCTTTTCGATAATTTTAAGATGCGCTTTTATTGTTAGGTGTATTGAATCCTGACCATTTTGATGAGCGAGTACAATGTAACCGCTTCGTCTGAGCCCATAAATATCTTTGGCAAATTGAGAACGATTATATTTTTTCCCATATTTATTTTTCAGTTCCTCGGTCGCCCTCTTAATACTGAGAGAACCATTATAATCAAGCGCCTTATAGAGCACTGCCCCCAAAAATCCCAAAACATTGATTGATCCAGGCATTCTGGGCATTTTATTGACTCTGTGTTAATTGCCTTTCTTATCTTATGGTGATATTTTATCATTTTTTCGCTATATATACACGATCGTGTATGAATCGCGAATAGCGGTCAGTTGAAACAATGAGGAAGAGAGAGACTGAGCTGTGGATAACTTGGATAACTCTTTGCGGCTATTACAGGATATGATCAGTGTTGTTTTAATGCCCTGTCTTGGTAACTGTCGGGGCGTTCCGTCAATTTGGGGTTTGCCCGAGATTAATACCTGTGTTTTAGTCGGTCTTTGCAATGTTGGCGGTAAAAGAGATATGATTCAAATTGCAAGGCAAAAGAATCATATCGGCTAATTACGCAAGGGACAATGCAGCGCCAACTTAATTTTAGCATAAACAGTGAACCATCAATTCTGGATGGTTTAAACAAAGAACAAACTAAGGCCGTTAGCCATAAAAATGGCCCGCTTTTGATTATCGCCGGTGCCGGCACCGGTAAAACCACGGTCATTACGCGTCGAATCGCCCATATTATCGAACAAAAATGGGCACATCCCTCTGAGATTTTAGCTTTGACATTTACCGAAAAAGCCGCTGCTGAGATGGAGGAGAGGGTGGATAAATTAGTTCCTTACGGTTTCACCGACATGTGGATTTCGACTTTCCACGCCTTTGGCGATCGATTGCTGCGTGATTATTCAATTGATCTTGGCTTGCCCTCAAATTTTAAGGTTTTGACAGCCACGGAACAAGCCGTATTTATGCGGCAGAATCTCTTTGCCTTCGATCTGAACTATTATCGTCCGCTCTCTAACCCGGTTAGCCATATTGAAGCCCTACTCAAACATTTCTCGAGATTGAAAGATGAATTGATCGAACCGGAGGATTACCTCAAGTTCGCCGAAAACCAGATATCGAAATTATCTGGAAATCATAACCCTCACCCCAACCCTCTCCCACATCTGAATGCGGGCGAGGGAGAGCAGGCTGATGGCCTCATCGAAGCCGCTAAAACTTTGGAACTCGCCCAAGCTTATTTACGATATAACGAGCTGATGATACAAAACGGAAATCTAGATTTCGGAGATCAAATATTTTTGACCTATCGATTGCTCAAAGAGCACAAAAAAGTATTGGATGATTGCCAAAAGAAGTTTAAATATATTCTGGTTGACGAGTTTCAAGACACCAATTTTGCTCAAAATGAGATTGTTAAGCTCTTAGCAGGGGAGAGAGGCAATATCACGGTCGTGGGCGATGACGACCAATCAATTTATCGTTTTAGGGGCGCTTCAATTTCTAACATCTTGCAATTTGAGAAGACTTATAAAAATATTACTCGGGTTGTTTTAAATATGAATTACCGCTCAACCCAAGAAATTTTGGATTCATCATACAAACTCATACAACACAATAACCCCGACCGTCTGGAATATCAAAATAAGATCAATAAGCGCCTGGTTTCATCCAAGGCTGGCCGACCTCCGCAGCTTTTATATTGCGACACTTTGTCGCGAGAGGCCGATCTGGTTGTCCAAAAAATTGTCCAACTCAAAAAGAAAAAAGGTTATAAGAACAATGACTTTGCCTTACTGGTCAGGGCCAATAACCAGGCTGAACCGTTTATCCAGTCACTTAACATGGCCGGAATTCCCTACACCTTTTCCGGTGCCTCCGACCTCTTTTCCCGGCCCGAGATACGAATGCTGGTCGCCTTCCTGAAGTGTCTCGTCTATAGCGACGACAACATCAGTTTTCACCAATTGGCTACCAGCGAAATTTATAATATTGGTCCGGAAGAAATGGCGCCTTATTATACGGCGGCCAAACGTCAAAATAGGGCTATTATCGGTACAATTGAGACCGAACTTAAGCAGAAAGAACTCATTGGACGAAATCAAGCTCTAGCTGAAATCGTCTCCGATATCCATGCCTATCAGAAAAAAATGCAGACACAAAACACGGGCGAGATTTTGTATGATTTTCTTTCACAAAATGATTGCCTCAAAAAGCTAAGCCAAAATCCAACCGTTGAAGAAGAATTAAAGATACAAAACATCGCCAAGTTTTTTGACCGGATTGCCGAATTTAACCGGTCGTCTCAAGATAAAAGTATTTTAGCTTTTCTTAATAACCTGGAATTGCTCCTGGAGTTCGGAGGGGATATCATTACGAGCGATATCAATCCCGATATTGAAGCAGTTAATATCTTAACGGCCCATGCCGGAAAGGGTCTGGAGTGGCCAGTTGTCTTTGTGGTCAATCTGGTTGCCGACCGGTTTCCTTCACGCAAGAAGAGGGATGCGATCGAAATTCCGAATGAATTAATTAAAGAAAGGCTGCCGGAAGGGGATTTTCATCTCCAAGAGGAACGCCGCTTATTTTATGTAGCCTGCACCCGGGCCAAAGAGAAGCTGTTTCTGACCGCCGCCCGCGACTATGGCGGCAAACGAAGCAAGAAATTGTCGCAATTTGTGATGGAATTGCTTGATGAACCCAACCCGGAACAGTTGAAACATGCGCCCTCGCCTCTGGAGAAAATTGAGCGCTTCAAAAAAGTTGAAAAAGAAATCAATCACAAAATTAAAAAACTGATTGACGGCAAGATAAGACTATCGCGCCAGCAGATTGATGATTACTTTACTTGTCCTAAAAAATACTACTTCGCCCATATTATTAGAATTCCGCTTCTGGAAAACCACCAACTGATGTATGGCACGGCCGTCCATGCGGCACTCGATTATTATTTCCAGCGTAAAATTAGCGGCGAAAAGATTGCTCTCGACCAACTGCTGGCCGACTTTAGACAGGCCTTTCATAGTGTCGGCTTTATCACGCGCGAGCACGAAGACAAAAGGTTCCAAGCCGGCATCGGCGCTTTAACTAAATTCTATAAAGAAGACCAAAAAAATGGCTCTATCCCAAACCGGGTGGAATCGGCCTTTGTTTTTTCGACCGGCGATGTTATTGTCAACGGCCGGTTTGACCTTATTTACGGCACGGGCAAAAGCAGCGAGATCCGGGATTTTAAAACTTCGAATGTGGCCGGCCAGAAAGAAGCCGACCGGCGGATTAAAGAATCAACCCAGATGAAGATCTACGCTCTGGCCTGGTTTGAAAAGAATCGGGTTATCCCCAAAACAACGCTTTATTTTATTGAATCCGGACTCATGGGGGAAAGAATTTTTGCCGAGAAAGAGCTTGAAGAAGCAAAGCGGATGATTGAGACTGTGGCGGCCGGGATTAAAAAAGACGACACAACAGCCAAACCGGACCGTTTTTCCTGCCAGTATTGCCCATACAAAACTATTTGTTCCGAGGCGCTACTGCGATAATTATATCGAAATAATTGCTTGACCGTTTGGGCTATGTTCGGTAGAATAATATTAGCCATCCGATTAATCCGCGTAACATATTCGTCTCTAGGAGGGAAAATGGATCTGTTAGAAATCGTCATAATCATCATCGCCGTGGCAACCAGTACTGCTGTCACTGTCTCTGTCTTGATCGGCAAAAAGTTCCGGGATATTGAGGAAATCCGGAAGGGGGATAGCGGCTTAAACTTTTTAAACCAGAACATCCAGGCGCTTGAACAAAGCTTGAATTACCGGCTGGATGGCGCCACCCGCATAATTTCGGATGTAACCAGGGAGCTCGGCCAAATGCAACAAATCGGTTCGGACTTGAAAAACTTTCAGGAATTCCTTAAGTCGCCCAAGCTTAGGGGTAATCTGGGTGAACAAGGCCTCAAAGAAATCCTCTCCCAGACACTGCCCAGAAAATATTACAAATTGCAGTTTTCCTTTCTGGGCGGGCAAATAGTTGATGCTCTAGTCTATTTGGAAGCAGGCAAAATTCCGATTGACGCCAAATTTCCACTGGAAAATTTTAATGCGATGCTTAAAGCCGCCGGCGAAGACGAGAAGAATTATCATTTACGCAAATTTAAAAACGATTTCCGTCTCCACGTGCAAGCCATTGCAAAGAAATATATCAATCCCGATGAAGGTACGGTTGACTTCGCCTTTATGTACCTGCCATCCGAATCTATCTTCTTTGAAGTTATAAACAACAAGCACGACCTGTTCGAATACGCTGCCAATAACCACATTATTGTCAGTTCACCCTCAACTTTCTTTTATTACCTGCGGACAATAATGCTGGGACTAGAGGGAAGAAAAATCACCGAGATGAGCCGGGAAATTCTTAAAGTATTAAGCTCGATCAAAAAGGATTCCCGTCTTCTAGGCGAGAGCATGGGTGTCTTAAATCGTCATATTACCAATTCCGCCAAAACGATTTCGACCGCTAATAATTACTACAACCAACTCTCGACAAAAATTGCTAAAATAGATATTCTTGAACAACGGGAAACAGAGTCTTTAGAACCCGGCAGCCACAATGAAGCTTAAATTAATCTCATTGCTTGTTATACTGATTGGAACCTGTCTAAGCCTTTTTTTGTTGTTGCTAGAATCTTCAAGAACAACTTCGGCCACATCCGGCCAAAAAATCGAAGAGCAAACAAGTAATGCAGCGCAAGCAGAACCGACAATCAAGAAACCCGAAAAGAACGACGCGCCAACGGTTGATATGTCCAAAACCAACCTGCCGATTTTTATGTACCACTACTTAAGGGAATACAACGACCCCAATGACACAATCGGTACCAACTTATCGGTCTCGCCCGAAACCTTCTCCGGCCAGCTTGATCTTATCAGCCAGGCCGGTTACCAACCTGTCACCTTTAAAGATCTCCAAGCAGGGCAAATAACGGGCAAGCCGATTATTTTAACTTTCGATGACGGTTATCTGGATTTTTACACCAATGCCTACCCTGAACTTAAAAAACGTCAGATAACGGCAGTAATCTATATTATTACCGATCGAATAGGCCAGAATAACTATCTGTCAACCAGCCAGATTAAAGAGGTCTCGGAATATGGCATCGAGATCGGCTCGCACACCAGAACCCACCCGGACTTGAGCGCAACAAATAACAATAAGGCTCAAATCGAGATAGGGGAAAGCAAAAAGGTTTTGGAACAGATTACCGGCAAGCCAGTTATCGGTTTCTGCTATCCGTCCGGAAAATACACTGCAGAAATATCCGCAACAATTAAAAACAATGGTTATCTCTATGCCACGACTACCAAATCGGGGGTGGCTTCATTTGACAAACCATTCGAATTAAAACGGTATAGGATTGAAAACGATACCGATATCAGTAAATATTTAAAATAGTCCTATGGTAAAAACATCATACAAAATCACACCGGATAACGGGGGAGAGCGGCTCGACGTTTTTTTGTCCGATCAATTTGACCAATTTTCACGATCTTATATTCAGAAAAGTATCGATCAGGGCCGTATCGTCGTTAACCATGTTCCGGCTAAACCCGGTTACAGGCTAAGAGCGGGTGATCAAGTTAAAATTGATCTGCACGGAGTCAGATATGGCGCCGAACCCAAAGGGGAAGACATTCCCCTTAACATTATTTTCGAAGATGACGATGTCCTTGTTATAAACAAGCAGCCGGGTTTGGTCGTCCATCCCGGCAGCGGCAACACCGGCGGAACATTGGTCAACGCCCTGATTAATTATTTTCCGGCTATTAAAGAGGCAGTTTATGATAAGAATAGCCCTACTTCAAAGATCCGGCCCGGTTTAGTCCACCGGTTAGACAAGGACACTTCAGGCGTTCTGATTGTGGCTAAAAACACCCGGGCAATGCACTCGTTGGCCAAACAAATACAAAACCGGACAATCAGGAAATCTTATCTGGCGCTGTGTTACGGTTGGCCAAAAAGCGAGTCTGGACATTTGGTCAACTTTCTTGGCAGGCATCCCAAAGACAGAAAAAAGATGGCCGATATTGGCCCGGCCAGAGGCAGGGAAGCGGTCTCCGATTATCGGGTAATCAATTATTACCAAGTCGAAGCCAAGACAAAGGTTAGTCTGATTGATTTTAACATCTTAACCGGCCGAACCCACCAGATTAGGCTGCAAGCCTCATTAATGCATACACCGGTACTTGGCGACAAGCTTTACGGCACAAAAGAAAGCCTCAGGCTGTCGCTGGCATTGGGCATCGAAAGGCAATTATTACACTCGCATGAGCTGGAACTTTCTTTGCCGGGCGACAAGAAACCGACAAAGTTCACGGCTCCGTTGCCGGAAGACTTTGAAAACATATTGTCTGCTATAAGTGTTGTTTCATAAAACCCGAAACTGAAACATCGTTTTTGTTTTTGACGTTAGAATTTTAGGGGTTAAAATATCATACAATTTCACACCAGATGTTTACATCAAAGCCCGCTGTGTGATACCATAATACCAACCACAAAGCTAATTGAAAGGAAGACCCTATGGAACGGGAAAGAATTACCATTTCAATCAAAAGGGATGTTCTCAAAGGGATTGATAAGACGATTGATGGCATAAGCATCCGCAATCGGTCGCACGCTATTGAAACAATGGCTTCAAATACTTTGGTTGGAAACGCAAACCGAAACGTCGTTATTTTAATCGGCGGCAAAGGCGCCCTCAAGCTGATACCGCCGGTTGAAGAAATTCTCGGCCGACTATCCGATGCCGGCTACGAAAAAGTTTATATTGCTGTCGGATTTCTTGCCGATAAAATAAAAAATGTTTTGGGTAACGGAGATAGGTTCGGATTGGAACTTGAGTATCTCGAAAAAGGGGAAGGAACGGCCGGAGCTATCTTGCCGCTCAAAAATGTTTTTAAGGATACTTTCTTGGTAATTAATCCGGAAAAAATTATCAAAGCTGAGTTCGCCAAACTAATTAGTTTTCACAAAACTCACAATTGTCTGGCAACAATCGTGACTGATGACCTCAAAGACCTGACCGGCCTCTATGCGCTGGAACCAGAGATCTTTAATTATATACCCAAGGGGTTCTCTATGCTGGAAAATGACATTTTTTTCAAGCTCCATGAACAAAACGAACTGGTGGTCTATCCGACACTTTAGAGCGATTAGCAAAGCGACGGCGTTGACGAGCTTTCTGTTTTAGTAGTATTCTTGTTTTAGAGGAGAAAAATGAGAAGAAATCTTTGGATCGTATTCAATCTTATTATTCTAATAGTTGCTCTTGGCATATTGATCGACCTGCCCAAAAGTCTGCTTTGGGGAGAAAAAATAAAGGCCCAGCTCGGGTTGGATCTGGTCGGCGGCACCGAACTGGTTTATGAAGCTGACTTGTCCCAATCAACCGATAAAATCAAGGATTTGGGCAACCTGTCCAATGTCTTCCGACATCGCATCGACCAGCTTGGCGTGTCCGAACCGAGTATCCAAACTACCGGCGCCAATAGAATCACAATCGAGCTGCCGGGTATTAAAGACATTGATAAAGCTATTGAACGGATCGGGGCAACTTATGAGTTGGCTTTCATGACGGAAGCGTCCGAACAAGACGGTATCCGGTTAAACGACTATTACGAAACAAGCTATACTTATCCCCAATACTGGAAAAAAACGGAATTAACCGGCCGGGAACTGGATTTAGCCGAAGCAACTTTTGAAAATAATAATAACGGTATAAATTCAAAACCGGTTGTTGCCATCACTTTCACAAATGCCGGCAAAGAAAAATTTAGCCAACTAACAAAGGACAACCTGCAAAAACAAATTGCCATCGTCATGGATAACAGAATAGTGTCCGCGCCTACAGTCCAAACAGAAATTAGCGACGGTAGGGCGGTGATTACCGGCTCGAAAGACATAAAAGAAGCAGGGGAGTTGGCCAAGAGACTCAATGAGGGTATGCTGCCGGTGCCTGCCAGGCTTGTGGCCCAACAGAATATCGGCGCCACGCTGGGGCAAGACTCGCTCAAGAAAAGCATGGTCGCCGGTTTAACCGGGCTTTTGCTCGTAGCTATTTTTATGATTGCTTATTATAAAACAAGCGGTCTAATCGCCACGCTTGCCCTCTTAATCTACTCGACCATTTCTCTGGCCTTTTATAAAATCATACCGGTCACTATGACTTTGGCGGGCGTGGCAGGTTTTATCCTGTCGGTCGGAATGGCCATTGACGCTAATATTTTGATTTTTGAACGCATGAAAGAGGAGCTTAGGGGCGGTAAAATGTTGAACATGGCTATAACCGACGGTTTCAAAAGAGCCTGGAATTCTGTTCGGGACTCCAATCTTTCCTCGCTCATTACAGCCTTTATTCTCTACTATGCGGCCGGCTCTGGTCCGGTCAAGGGTTTTGCCTTAACGCTCGGCATCGGCATTTTAATCAGCATGTTTACCGCCATCACCGTCACCCGCACGATCTTACTCTTAATTTCCGGCAGCCGCCTGAAGGGATTGATCCATGTATAAAATTATCCGCAACTCAAAATTCTGGTTTATTTTTTCCGGTTTGCTTACGACCCTCGGGATTATTGCCTTTATCCTGTTCGGCTTAAGAATCGGCATAGATTATAAAGGCGGCACTATAATGGAGATCCAATCGAACAATGGAAACCGTTTAGCGCTGGCCAATGAATCCTTGCAGGAAAATGGAATTGTCAATTTCCAAACAAAAGATAGTAGCAGCAATAAAGTTTTAATTAGAATGCCCGCCATCTCCAGCGAAGAGCATCTTGCCTTAAGCAGCAGTCTGACAGCCAAACTGGGCGACTTTTCCGAAACGCAATACGATACGGTCGGTCCGACTATCGGAAAAGACTTAACAAGAAGGTCAATCATCGCGGTCATCTTGGCCTCGCTCGGCATCATTCTTTATATTGCTTATGCCTTTAGAAAACTGCCCCGGCCGCTTTCATCCTGGCGGTTTGGTGTTTCTGCGGTTTTAGCTTTAGTCCACGACCTGTTAATCACAACCGGTTTTGTCGCTCTCATCGGCCACTTTTATGTCTGGATGGAAGCTGATGTCTTATTTATTACGGCGCTGTTGACTATTATGGGGTTTTCCGTCCACGACACTATCGTTATTTACGACCGGCTGCGTGAAAATTTCTTAAAGAACCCTCATCGCGACTTCGCTATCACTGCCGAAGAGAGCGTCAATCAGACTCTGGCTCGTTCAATCAATACTTCGATGACAGTTGTACTTGTTTTACTGGCCCTGGTCCTTTTGGGCGGCGATTCAATCCGCCACTTTGTTTTGACATTGACAATAGGCGTAGTCGTTGGCACTTATTCGTCTATTTTTGTGGCCGCACCGCTCGTCGTGGCCTGGCACAAATCCAAATCTAAACCAAAAACAAAAGCAAAATTGGTTACCGTCCAAGTCTAGAGTAGGGGAGTGATAAATTATGTACTTAATAATTGTCAGTTTAACGCTCGGGTTAATTATCGGCGCCTTTTTGCAGATTGATATACCGCCGGAGCTTGCCCGCTATACCGCAGTAGCTATTGTTGGCCTTTTGGACTCACTTTTTGGCGCTATTCGCGCTTCTGTTGAGAACAAATACAACACGACGACTTTCCTAACCGGTCTGGCCTTCAATATGCTGGTTGCTATTGTCATCACCTTCATCGGCGATCAGCTTAACCTGGACCTATATCTTGCCATTCTGGTTGCTCTGACTATCCGCATATTCTCAAACATCGGTATCATTAAAACCACAACTATCAGTAAAATCTGGCAAAAAACACACGACAATACGCATTAAGGTAGTAATTGGGCACAGTTTGCACTCAAAACCGCCGCAAAATTGATTGTGGGGGTTTTGAGAACAGAACAAGCGGGCCCGGGTTTCTACGACAAACGGCAACAGAAGCGCCCGCCACCTCATTTATCACAATGTCGCATAATGACACTTATGCGACATAATAGCAGGACTCCGTGAGTGCTATCCTATTCCGAGCCTGGGGTAGTGCGCCTGGTTTGTCTCGCAGTTAAGCAACGTCTGAATTACGGCTATTTGCCGCATGAACCAGCTAAATTTCGATCCGGCTAGAAATCAAATTTAGGCTGAATTTTTAAGTCCTTTATCTCTGATTTTTTTGGCAAAAAATGCATCGCTTACCCGGCATTTTATTTTCTTCGCTCGGACAAAAAGAATGCGGCCGGAATTTCGGATAAAATAAAAAGCAAAATAAAATGCAAAATAAAGCACTCCCCCGTTTTACCGCTCCCCTTGCGGAACGTCATTTTTCCGGCGTTGGCAGCCCACATTAGGATTACTGTTCCAGCTTGATCTCTTCGCCCTCTTTGAGGTCAAGGGCGTCTGCAGAGGTTCCCGGCTTGCTTTTTTGAATAATTTCCGGTTCGATATTAGAAACTTCTTCTACCGGCTTTTTTAGCGCCGGTTCTCCCCCGCTTTGTGATAAATTTTCCGGCATAAACGCTTTACCGGCTGCTTTGGCTGCCAGCTCGATCATTTTACGGCCGTCTTCATTCACGGGTATGCCGCTCTCCCCGATTTGATCTGTATCAATCGGTTCCCCGACAAACCACTTGACGCCGCCGCGCGTTGTCTGTTCTTTATATATCTTGTCGCCGATTATATTTTGGTAACGAAAAACCCGGGCTTTCTTTTTGTTCTTTGTCTCCTCCGGTTCGCCTGCGCCATCCTCCGTCTCACGATCCGATTCAGGAAGTGTCGCGCTCCCCTGCTCTGGCAGTTCCGGCGCAAAAACCGGGCCGGTCGCAGCCGGAGTTGTTGCCTCCTTTGAAGGTTGTTCAACCAAAGAAGAAGCCTTTTTATAACTTTCAATCTTTTTGTCCGGAATAGCCGGTTCCGCCGGCTGGGCTCCGCGCCTCAAGAGAACTGCCTCGAGCCCGCCTTTTTTGAAAGCTTCCGCTTCAGCCCGAGCTTCTTCTTCGTCTTGTTTGGCACGGTTGGCAATCATCTCCTCGACGGTAATCCGATTCGTACTATGGTTCCAGCGTGAAATTTCTATTACCTTCTCGGCATTGCCGCTCAACCGTTGGATCGGCGGCAACGTCCGGGCCGAAAAGGCCGGAGCGGAGATTCCATCAATCAGCAATTTAATATAAATATGGTATTTATCCAAATTAACCAGGTCGTTGGCTTCAAAAATCGGCTCGTACTCCTTGACCAGCAGATCAGCGTCAGAGGCGCCAACCCTAAACGAAACAAGGGTACCGGCGTTACCAAAAACGGCACTTCTAACCTCCTCCGGCATCTGTTCGACATACTGGTGGGCCATAGTCAAACACAGGTTATATTTCCGGGCTTCCGATAAAATTGTGGCAAAAGAATCAGTAGCAAAATTTTGAAATTCATCTACGTAGAGATAGGTGTCAGGCCGCTTGTCCACCGTGACATCCGCCCGGCTCATCGCCGCCAACTGGATTTTGGTGATCATCATAGCGCCAAGCAATGCCGAGTTGTCCTCGCCGATCTTGCCGCGGGACAAGTTGACGATCATGATTTTTTCCTGGTCCATAACTTCGCGGATGTTAATCTTGGAGTAAGGCTGGCCGACAATATTTCTAATGGTGGCAGTAGATAGGAACTGGCCGACTTTGTTTAAAATCGGCGAAACAGCCTCGGTCCGGAATTTACTGTCATACTGGGCAAATTCATTGATCCAAAACTCCTTGATAACAGCATCTTTGACTCTTTCGACGACTTTGTCGCGAAAATGGCTGTCGGTTAGCATGCGGGGAATGTCAAGCATGGTTGATTCCGGATAATCAAGCAAAGCCAAAACCGTGTTGCGTAAAATATGTTCCAGCCTGGGACCCCAGGAATCGCCGAATATCTTTTTGAAGATGCCGACAAAACCGGAAGCGACCATGCCCTTAAAATCGTCGTCAACATGTTCAAGCAGGTTGAAGGCAATGGGATGGGCACGGTCGGAGGGATCGAAAACAACAACGTCGTTTACGCGGTCATCGGGAATACAGGCTAAAACTTTTTCCGCCAATTCGCCGTGAGGATCGACAATAATCAATCCCCTATTCTCTACCACGTCGTCAATGGCCATGTTCTCAATCAGTGTTGATTTGCCGGTCCCGGATTTGCCCACCATATAAACATGGCGGCGGCGATCATCTTTTCTGATACCGAAAAGTTTGTAGGTGTTGCGAAAATTGGTCTCCCCTACTACGGTCAGTTCTTTGTCTGCCGTGTTTTCGCGGGTTGGCAGGTTGGCCGGCGGCTCGCCCTTTTTGGATCCGGACCAAACAATGTTCGGCGTAGCAACAGTCTGGTGCGGCAAATGAAAAATTGAGGCCAATTCGCTGATATTTAAAATATAGCCGGCAGTAGAAAAGTCCCGCTCAGCAAATGCTTGGAACGCCTCCTTGTTGTTGGCAATAATCTCTCTTATTTTGAAACCGTTCAAGTTGGTAGTGTTGTATTGCTTAAAGGCGGCTGCTACGTTTTGGCATTTAATCCGGGCGCTGGCAGGGTCATTGCTGACCGAAACCAGGCGCAATTTGGTCTCAAAACCCAGTTTAACAATCTTGTATTCAACGCTTTTTAGGGCTTCCTCAACTGTTCCAGCCAGCTTGATCTCTTTTTTGGCTTCTTCGGGAAACTCGGAACCGGGCTTGATGGCCTGCAGAAAAACCATCTTGGCAAATTTGGCTGTGTTCATTAAAGCCACTGTAACCAGACCGGGCTTAGCACCGGTCTTGCCGGCCCGGACAGCCTCGATTATTTTGTTACCCTTCTCCTGCCATTCATCACCAACCGGACGGATTACCAGCTGCAGCCAAACTTCTTCCCCCGCCCCCAGCTTCGACATGACCGAGGTAATACCGGAGATCGGGTCAACTTCAAAGTCGCTGAATAATTTTATTGGATAGACATCCGGCTTGGTCATCTCCAGTTCGCAAGTGGCAAAGTTGATCTTGTCGGCATCAACGTTTCGGATATAATCGGGCACCTCTTGTATCTCGACAGCCGGATACTGGGCGTAAATCTGTCCTTCGACAAAATCTTTAATCTCCAATGGCATGTGGACGTAAAATTGGATAAATTTATCGCGAGCGACTATTTCAAAACTTAAACGTTCCTGAAACGGGGCGCCTTCGCTGTAGATGCCATGGATCGAAGCGAACATCTGTTCGGCTGCCAGAGGCGCCTTATCGTTATTTTTCGGGACGTCTATTCTTAACGTCGTGAATTTCGTCTCCGGCTCGGGCAAGCTACTTTGTTTCTCCTGCTTGAGATGGTATAAAGTCAAAATAAAATAAGCGGTAGAGGCCACAATAACGAGGACAAGAAAAATCAAAAGAATGGTCATAATTTCATTTCTGGGTTTCTTAAGTTACATAGGCGATTTAAGCAACTTAATTATAATACACCTCATCCGAAAAGACTACTATTTGAGGATATACTTTTCTTCCCCTACCCGTTTGAATTCGGGCCTGGTTTTTAGATTAATTAAGATGGTGTTTCTCTTAACTAAACGCTGTTTTAGAACAGCCGAAACAATTTCGTCCGCCGAGAGGCCGGCTGCTTCACGGCGTAAAACTTCTCTAATAATGTCGAAAACCGTACCGGCATCAAATCCCCACTCTTTGAGGGCGTAGATTCCTCGGCCGACCAGAACAAACCGGCCGTCGGCAATGAGTTCGTTATGAACGGTCGCCTTGACAACCTTTTTATTGTCGAATTTTTGCTTATTGATGGCCTCGGCAATCTCGGCAAAGTGGGTTGGGCGACCGATTTTCTTCAAGATGTAATAGATTTTATCGCGGATGTTGCGGGGATTAATCTCGCTCCAACTAGACAAACCGATGTGGCCCGTTTCGGTCTTAATAATTTTTTTACTGATAGTCGGCAACTCGGAGAGAAAAGCTACTTTATATTTCTTATGCTCCGGATTGGATTCGATAAGCACTTCCATGGTCTCGGGTTTTTTTGATTTTTTAAGGTGGGCGACCCAATCGTTAATCACCTTAACGGCATCATCTTTAGCGACCGAGGCCAAAATCCAGCCCTCTTCCAATTCGCGGGTTTTTTCAATTTTTTTGAGCTGCGGTATCAAACAGAAAATTAAGTTAAGCGAATTGAATTGATTTTTGTCTTCCTTGTGGATGCTTTCCAAAAACTTTTCCGCCACTTTGGAATTAGCTACAACTCCCCCGTTTTTCTCAAACAACAAAATCATCTGTTCGATGACGGTATTGTGCTGGTCTAAAATATGTATAGCCAGTTTTCTAAGGCTCTCTTTTTCAACTTGCCTGATTCTCTCTCGAGACAAGTGGAGGTCATTGCCGATAGCCGATAGGGTTTTTCTGGGGCTGTCAATGCCAAAACGGCCCGTAATAACAGTACGTTCGTTCTCCTTCAGGCCGGTAACAGCTTCCTTAATAATGAAGTACGGCGAAAAATTTTTAATGGTCATTTCACTGCCTCTAATTTATTCTCGATTGCTGCCCATTCCGACTCGCCCTCTTCCGGTACCAAGATGGTCAGCTGGTCTCCGGGTTTGGCCTTGAAATATGTCACCGAGGCAAGCAGCACGCGGTATTTTTTGCCCTCTGCCGCTACACAGTAGCGGCCCCTTTCGGTTTCCTCCAGTATCCCGATCAGTTTCAACCGCTTGATTGGACTTATCTGCTTAAACAAAAAAGCGCCGTCTTGCTGGATCGTCAACTTCAAGACATCCCCGGGTACCAGCTTTGACTTCGAAGCATAGTTGGCTTGGACGGGGTACTTCTTTTTATCAGGAGCAATCATAAATTCTCCCTCAAAAACACCCTCTACGATCGAGCCGCTGTCGGAGGCAACGAGGCCTTCGGCCTTTTTGCCGAGTTCAGCTTCAAAAAGCAAGCTTTTTACTTGTCTGATATTGCTCTCGGCAGTTTCAAGCAGCCTTCTAATTGTTTGTAAGTCGCCTTCTTCAACCATTTTGTTTTTATAATTTAGCTTTTCTATACCGCGCTAATCATTGTTGATTATCTTACCACATATCTTTAAATCAGTCAAACTACAAAAGTAGAATTATGAGATGCGAATTAAGAATTAGGATAAAAACTCATAATTCATAATTCCTGCTCCATAATTCTATTTTGCTGACGGCACATCCGAAGAACCCAACCCCGGCAAGTCAATCGTATCTACGCGTGAACGCTCAAGTATTTCGTTCTCGACAACTTCTTTTGGCCGGCCATACTTCAGGCGCGAGAGTTCTTTAACGGCTTTGCCCAGTTCCTGGTTGGTGTTGGGATCCGGCGGCAAACTTTGGGCATTAAACGGCCGGGCGGGCGCACCGTCAATCAGCATTTTAATATAGAAATTATACTTATCAATATTGGTCAAATCTTCAAGCTGCAGCGGATCGAATTCCTTAACCAGAAAATCAGCATCGGCTGCCCCAATTCTAAAGGTGACCAATGTGCCGGCGTTGCCGATGACGGCGTTTCGAATTTTTTCGTCCAGCTGGGCAATATACTGGTTGGTGATATTAAGAGAAAGTTTGTATTTACGGGACTCGGACAAAATGGTGGCAAAAACGTCGGTAATAAAGTTTTGAAACTCGTCAACATAGAGGAAAAACGGGGTACGGTTGTCTTCGGGTACATCCTGGCGCGAAAAGGCACCCATAGCGATCTTTGAAACAATAATCATACCTAAAAGAAAAGCGTTAATCTCACCAATCAAACCCTTCGACAGATTGCAAATCAATATCTTGCGGCCATCCATGACCTCGCGAAAATCAAAGGACGACTTGGGCTGGCCGATGATGTTACGCATCATATCGTTGGTCATAAAACGGCCGAATTTCGAGGTAAAGTAGTTCAACATCTCGGATTTATGGAAGTCCGCCGTTTTAGCCATCTGTTTTTCCCAGAAATTCTTGACCATCGGGTCGGTCACGTACTGAACCTGGTCTTTCTCAAAATCGGGGTCGGTAAAAAGACGGGGAATGTCAACAATCGTCCCGCCCCCGGGATGGGACATCAGGGTGAGGGCGGCATTGCGCATCCAATGCTCAAACTGCGGTCCGACAATACCGGTCTGGTTGGGGTCAAATAATTTATAGAAAATCTGGATGGTCTCCTGGACCAGAAAATCGCGCTGTTCGCTCGTTTTCCACTCCAGCATATTCAAGCCGAAGGGACGCTCTATGTCGGCCGGATTAAAATAAATAACATCATCCGCCCGCTCTTTGGGAATCCTATTCAAGATGTACTCGGCCGCATCGCCGTTCGGGTCAAGATAGCAGACCCCCCTGCCCTCCTTGATATCCTGCATAATCATATTTTCAAACAATACCGTTTTACCTACGCCGGTTTTGCCGATCATATAAATATGGCGCAAGCGGTCCTCGGTCTTAAGCCGGATCGGCTTAATTTCGCCCCGATAATTACTCTGGCCCAAAGTAATGCCCTCCGCGGGCAGATTGGCCGGCGGCGGTTCTTTTTTGGCTAATAGCCAGGCAATGTTGGGCGTTTCAATGAAACGGTTGGGCAAATGAAAAAGCGAGGCCAGCTCCTCGGTATTAAGTATTAGTTTCGATCCGGCATTAAAAATCCGGAAAATGTAATTGGCGACCTCCTCCATTTTTGATTTGGGAAACTTGGCCCTAAAGCCGTTCGAGTCGGGAGCGTTAAACTGGGTAAAAGCGGAAGCAATGTTCTGGCCGGTTTGGCGGGCTTCCATATCGGTTTTGGCTACTGTTACAATCCGGAGTTGGCATTCAAACCCCAGCTTGGCCACTTTTTCGCCCAATTGTTTCACCTGGGCTTCCTGCATCGGCGTCTGTTTCATCGGACTATTGGGATTATAGTATTCACTGTGCTGTTCGCTCTCCTTCTTTCCTTGGGCCGAGGACGAGGCGCTATTTAAGAAATTAAAAAACGTCTCGCTGATACGAACAAATTTGGAATCGGAATAAGAAACGCGCGATTTGCCGTGCTGGACATTAAAAGCCGCCCTTTCGGCCGGGACCCGCCACAAGGGCGAAGCCGGCCTGATCAGAATCTGAATGCCGGACGACTGGTCTTCGGAGAGCCTTGAGAGCGAGTTGGTGATGGCGTTGAGAGGATCTTCCTCGAGTGTTTTGTAGGTTTTCAAGGGAAAGATGTATTTTTTTATCAAAACAAGATTGATGACACTGACCTTCAGGGGCTTGTCGGGAAAGATGGAAAAGTTTTTTTCATACGAAACTTCCGCCTTGGGATACTGGGCGTGGAGATTCTTTACCACCAACTCCGAAACGCGATAAGGACAGCCGAGATAAAAATTAATCAAACCGTCCTTAACCACAATTTCAACGCTAATGTGGTCCTGGCCGATCAGTTTTCGTTTGACCGAGTCGCTAAAAATCGCGTTCAGGTTGGCAAAAAACGGCTCGATAACTGCTTGCATTTCCTGAAAATTTTTGCGCTGGTCATCCTCTTCGGCGTGCCGTTCTTTCGGCACCGACACCCTAAACATCATCCAATCTTTAGTTAGTTCAATCTGAGTGCGCCTGATATGCCAGCGCCATATTTTTCTCATAAGAAGATAGATTGATAAGATAAGGGCAGCAAAAATAATTATCCACAACCAAAAAGGCCAACCGGATCCCGCGGCCAGTGGGTCGTATGAATTATAGTCTTCGTATCCCTCCATTAGGCTCCAAAGTGAAAAGCGGAAAGTTAAAAAGGCAAAAAAGAATAATGGCAGAAAACATCTTCACCCTTTACCCTCTACTCCCCCGCTCCCCGCCCTATCTTATCGTCCACCGCTTCGTGGCGTTGCTTATTGACCGCATTGGCAACTTCAAATAGACGGGAAACATCACCGCCTCTGTCATTTGATACTTTTTTGTGTATTGCGGCCAGACTACCGGGAAGCTCTTTGCTTGACGGCGGGTTAACGGTTGTTGTCTCCGGCGTGGCCGGCACTGCTTCCGCCGGTTGGGCCGGCGTTTCCACGGAAACCGTTGGTATTGGCAGAACTTCGGCCGGTTCTTGCCCGATTTCCCCATCGGCCACCAGCGGACTTCCGGATGCGTCTGTTAGATTTAACTCCTTCAGGTTCTTGATAGTTTCCGGTTCCGTCTCGTCTGCCTGCTCTACGATATTCTTATCGGTATTCTCCAAAGGTCCTTCCGGATCGAAAACCTTGACGTCGTCCTCTCTCTTTTTTTCCTGGTTTTGAGCAATTCGAGCTTTATTGTCAATTTCGCTGCCGAGACGTTCGAGCCCGGGAATGGCCGGCGGAGCGACATTGGCCGGTGCCGGAGCTTGAACTTCGGCCTGTGACCCGGCAACAGGAATCGCGACAGTCGCGTTTGAGGTTTCTGCTGGCGGTGCCGCTAATGTCTCGGCCCTGCCGGTCATGGCGTCCGGAGCGACACCGTTCGTCCGGCCGGTAATCGGGACTTGCTCTGCCGGGTCTTGTTCCGATTGTTTGTTTACCGGATCAAATTTAATGCCAACCGGAACGTCTGGTTTGTTCTCATTAACCAAAACGGTTGGTTGAGCAACTTTCACGTCCGGTTGAATATTTTGCCCATTGTTCAGCATTTCAAGATAGTTTTTTCGGCGTGCCTCCACTGTTCGCGGCAGGTTCGGCCGATACGGATTGTCAGGCTGCTCTTTTTGCCCTAAAAAATTATCCGGCGGTTGAGGCTGGTTTAAGCGTGAAATTAAATCGTCAAGATCATCAATCAATCCTCCCCGTACCTGTTCGGCGGACCGCTTCTGGTCGATCGATTTTAAATTTTGGTCTATGATCGCTATTGGTTCCTACCCTGTTTCATCAATTATTCTTTTGATACTGGCGTTGGCCTCTCTATCGAGCAAGCCGCTGAATTCAAATTCAGCTTCGACCAGCCTGATGTAACCGGCAGCACGGCCCAAAATGGCTTGCTTAAGTTGGCTTTCCGTCATTTTGGTCTCTTTTGAACGGCGTTCCAAATTGTCAACAGCCTCTTTAAGCCTCTGGACTACTTTTGCCAGATAGTCTTTGTCGGGATGGCCGGAATTGGACTTTAGCACACTGTTAAACAAATCTATCGTCTCGTTAACCTTCATGAATATCTGGCCTGTTTCGGCTTTTGCTAGTTTATTGGTCAGGGCATCGTCTTCCAGGTTAAGCTCTCCGACTGATTGACTCTCCTCCGCTTCTTTGCCTTTAAAACTAAAAACTTCGCCCCGTTTGGTTTGGTTGTCTTCGCCGTCCATCACTGCGTAATCGCTGCCAATTAAATCTTTGTTTTCCGGCTTGCTCTTCTCGCCGGCGTCAAAAGAAGCTATGTCGTCAGCAGGCGGTTTGTCCCAGGACGGTGGCGGCGGAGACGGCGGCGCAACATCGGACCCGCTCTCCTCGCCGGCCAATCTTGTTCGGGTAGCCAAAAGAATGTCCTTGCGCTTTAGTAACGACTCTTTTTCTTCGACAATGGCCGGCGGTACATCTTTATAGCCGGCAATATCGCTAAGCCGCTTGTCAATCGCGGCTAATTTTTGATCGATCTCCGCAACCAAACTGCTATTATTGGTTTGGGCGGTTGTTATTCCGCTGTTGCTATCTGTCATGCCCCTCCTAAGTATTTTATTGTTTTTTAATTTTTTTGTGTTGAGTTTCTATTTTACTAACTCTTTTCTTAAGTTTTTCAAGCTCAACAAACAAGGCGCTAACATCTCCCGAATCACGCTTGTCGGTTTGGTCAAGTTTAATTTTAATTTGTTCAACCTCAAACCTCAACTTATCCACATCCGCCCCAAGGCTAACAAAACCGCTTCTCATCTCGCGTTGCAGCGCATCTATGCGTAGGTTGATACTCTTAATCTCGCCTTTGATACCGATAATCTCTTCCTTGATGCTGGTGATCTCATCCTTGATGCTGGTAATCTCAGACTTCAACCCATCAATCTTTGAATCAAATCTCTTTTCGGAGTCAGCAAATGCCCTCTGCACTAAAATAGCAAAGTCTTCGAATTTCCTGTCCATCAGGGTTTCAATTTTTTCAAGCGTTATCTCTGCTATTATCTCTCCCTCAATACGCAAACGTACACCGCGTTACGGCTACCTTCTATTTTAAATGAAAAAATGCATTAATGCAAAGTAATATTATGGAACAAGTAATTCAATTTGCCCCCTATTGCCGCGTAGTAAAGTAAGAAAATCTTCGATTGATCTCTGTGGTGACCTGGGTAAAGCGGCAAGTGCTGGTTTGTTTTTACTAGCAATCGGAGCCGGTAATGGCATATTGCCGCTTTTCAGTGCCATGTGACCACTGCTATCCGATATTCGGTCGACATAATACCATTCAGTTGCGCTAACCCGCCAAATTGCACCCTGCTTTAAATCAGACCCATCTTCTGCCTGTAAGATTTGGTTGATCTCTCTCATTCTTAATTGGTTTGTAGCAGGATCATTTTCAGGTTGAGCTCCTCCACCCAAATCTATTTTACTTGCATTCTCTAGCAAGCTTTGCATTGTTACCTCGGCCGTACCATCCGGACGATGTGTTGTCGAATTGAACAATGTGATCCTAACATGAGGCTGGTTGCCAAGCTGGCCCTCAACCCGCACAACCTGACCCACAGTTACAGGGACAGCGCCGCCGGCCGGATTTGTCAGGCTGGTTGAGCTAGCGTTGATCTCCCAGCTTTGCCCCGGCTGTGGTAATTCCCGAAAACCTCTCTGTTCCATCTGCTGTCTAAATTGATCCATTACTTGACCTTGTGCAGCCTGTCTTTCTTGCTGCAGGACGTTTCTAAACTCTTCAAGAGAATTTGCCCTATGACGTGCATTTATGTACAAGATCTGACCAGGATATTGCAAATAACTCCTGGACGGAATTGGATTGCCTGTTGTACTATCAATTTCATTAAATCTTAAGAATGATTGATTTGTTCGCGGATCTGTTTCAAAACCTATTACCTCAACTGTGACAGAGGTTCCTCCTGGGCCATCTAGTGTCCAAACACTACCGGGTTCCCTACCAATTCTTTCCTTATTAGACTCAACGATTCTCGTCTGATCCTCCGTAATCTGCTCTGCATTAACCAGCGTGGTGGGCGTAGTAAATTCAAAGTTAGTTCCACTATCAAAAGCTCTGTCACCACGAATAGATAGTGGAGTTGGTTGCATAGGATTTTGAGCCAGATTTCTCTGTCTGATAGTATCACGAACCTCAAGCGCAGTAGTGCCGACTAAGCCACCAACGGCAGCACCGATACTGGCCCAACTCTGCGCTAATGAAGCCCCACCACCAATTAGATGTTTTGCGCCAGCAAACCATTTATGGTCTACTGTATCTGGTCTATTAAGATGCACTTCGCGCACAACATCAACCCCATCCCTAACGTGCCCTGTTTTGAGATATTCAATCCCAGGATTATCAGCCTCGCTTGTTCCCGGCACCCAATGCATCTGCCCATCCATAAACCTAACCTCATGACCACCCAAAACCTCCTTGGATGCACCTGCGTCAAAGTCATGATGACCCAACGAAATGCCACCGTGGGTATAGTTGTATGCCATAGATCCGGCAGCAACTCCGGTACTAACAACGGATCTGATTCCCCTGCCCCAAGCTCTTACGCGATCCAGGCGCGTACTAGCCTCAGCTCGCTGCTGCGAGTACTGATCAAGCTGCGCCATAATGTTTTGCCAGCGTTCGGCATAGGTTTCATTGGCCCCGGGATTGATCGGGTCATTTGGACTAATATGAGTGCCGGGGTTTTGGAGTTCCTGCTGTTGCATCAAGTTGCGTAACTGCATAGCCTGAATGATGAGTGTGCGCTCTTGTTGTTCGTTATTTCTAACTTCTTGTAAAGCCGGCATTTCCCAGAACTGCTGCACCAGTTCTCCTATGCCATCGACACCATATTTTCTAGCCAAAGCGACCGCAACAGGAGTTGCGAAACCCAGAGAACTAAAAGCACCCAAAACGCCAGCAACACCAACACCTATTTTTCCGACAATTTTAATCGCCTTGCCGGCATCAGTCTCGTTAAACCAGCGCCTGACACGGCCCATCCAGCCTTGGCCATACCGACGCTCCTGCATCTCTTGCTCACGCTGCATGTATTGATCTAAATATTTTTCAAGAGCCCTGTCGGCAAATTCAGCACTAAATTCAGTTACCATTCCCTCTGTACCTCTCTCTTGAGAATATCTAACATAGGGCTCTTGTGGAGTCCTGTCGTTACGACCCTGCCTGAACGCCGTATCTAGCTGCTGCATCTGGTTTCTATTAGCACCACCAGCGCCCCACATGCCTTGATAACGCTCAAAATTGGCCCCCCTTGCCTCCATATCTCTATTTATTTGTCCCTCATTCGGCGGCATTCTGCTCCTCCTCTTCTAGCAGCTCCTTTGCCTTCGCTCGCACGTTTTTTGAATCTTCATATAGCTCTACCTTAAGAGCAAGATCTTCTTCGGCATACCATTTAACCATATCTATGTTTTTTTGTATCAAATAATCCACAACCGCTTCATTGTCTCCTGCATCAAGCAGCTTTTGCCATTCGTTTCTTTCTATTTCTGTCAATGTATCGTGAATTCTGGCAGCCACTCTATTTTGAACCATCTCCTCGAGTCTCATTCGCATCTGTTTAATGTTTTCTTCTGGCAGAGTCGTAAAGCCCAATAGTTCAATAATGTCAGTTTTCGCAATATCACCATCGCTATAATTACCGGGAGGCGTTGCCGGGGAAGCGCTATTCACTCCCTGAATACTTTTGTCGTCGATTTGGTCGTCTTGATCCATCCCGCTCCTTAGTTGAGTACTAAATATTTTCTTACATTGTATCACAACAAAAACAATTGCTGCAAAATAATTAATCGCTTGACTATATTATAGGCTAGATAAATTCTCAATGTCAAAAAATTAATCAAAAAGAAAAAGCCCGGCGTAGAGCCCGGCCTTCCTTGAGCTGATACTGCTCGGCAGCAGATCAGGCAGATCGATCACCTGGCGGCGACCGATTGGCTTGTAAGTTGCTAGCTGGTCATCCTGTTGATAACCAGCTCGACCAGCGCGGTTAGCTTGATGCCGGTTGCCGGCACATCGGGATGTGTCAGCGCACCATTCATCAGGCTGCACGAACCAGCCGCGTGCCCGTTGCCAGGCACAAAACAGAACCAGCGGGCCTCGCCTTGGCCCCGACCGCTAACCCGATCCTCGAGTCTCTTAATCTCTTTTGCGACTTCATCCAGGTAGAATCGGCCGTTCGAGAAGACCTGAACCCGCTTACGCGAATTCATGAGAACGAGGATGTCATAGCCTGCCCCATCCTTCTCAGACCTCCGAAGCACGTAGTCGCGCATCTTCGGATTATCTGAGCGTATAGCGGCCAGGCGGAATCGGTTGCCGTTGGCGGTGGCGAGATTGTCATACCGCACAGCCCCCTCAAACTCCTCTGGTGCGGCGTAGAGAAACCTCATCTCATCGTTGTGAAGAGACTCAATTTCCGCTACTGACCACCAGACGATTTGGAGAAGCTTGACGTGGTTTTCATCCACGTCGTGGGTGTTGTAGAGTGCCCTCAACGCCTTGGGGCGATAGTAGGGAGTCTCCAGCTTGTTGTAGCCTCCCGTATCATCTTTCAGCGTCTCTGCAAGCAGTGCTTCAAGGCTCGGCTCGCTATAGAGACTGAGAAGCTTGGCAACGAGCGTTGCCGCGCACTCTCCAGCCTTTGCCGGCCGGCCGTTGAAAGCGTGCTCATCGCACTCTCCCCCACCAACACCCAATTCGTACAGATCGAGACCGGAGACTTGTTCTCTCAGATCCTTGCGGATATCAGAGAGATCGTTGGTCCCCGTGAAAAGGAACTGAATCTCGATCGAGATTCCCCTACTGCGGTAGTAAAAGAGTATCACGTAAATAGCCACGATCTCATCTAGATGCGGCCGCTTGTGCGTAATAATCCTCACCACCCGCTCAGGCTCCCGACCGAAGAGTGATAATGCTACGTATAATAGCGGTGAATACTTCTTGCGAAGCTTTACCATTGCTGGCATCTCCCTTCGTCGGGTTTGGCGAGAAACGATTATCCCGCACTGTTATTTTAGCACATTTTACTCTCTGTGTCAATATTATTTAGTCAAAATTACTACAAAAAAAAGAGGACGGCTACCAGACCATCCTCATCAACAGTGCAAGTGGTAGAAGTTGCAAGAAAGTCTCAACGCATCATCGCCGAGCGATGTAGAGCCGGCGAGCATTAGTATCAACCCGAACCCGCATGTCCTCGATAGAGTTCGGCTGGTTCCCCAGCAATGAAACGAAGTGGTTTATAGCATCAGCATCGCTCATATCGGGGCCGTGTTCGGCGATATCATCATCGATTATCTCGCGAAGTTGTGCGGGCATAGCCGAACTAGAGTACGACGCGTTCATGAACAGGTCGATCTGTGCTCGGCTCAGGCCCAGACCTGCCAGCCACATCACCTGGCGAGCGATCAACACTACGCGTGCGCGTCTCTCGTCGGCAGACCTCCGTTTCACTGCCAGCGCTGCAGGGTCATTACCTCTGGCCTTGGCGATATCCTTGTCTGTGGCAGCATAATACACGCGATTGATCATGCCGCCTGGATAAACGCCATAGTTAAAGACAACTGATGGAGCGATGATCCGAATGTCATAGCTTGTAACCCAGTTGACATCCGTTGGCGCTCCACCCTTGTTCGAAATCGGTTGTGTCCCCGCCCAGTACGCATCAATTCTGTACGATGAAAACTGGTCGGAACCGATAAACACATTGATAGTGCTTCCTGCCGGATCAGATACCCGGCGTACTTCAACACTCTCACCACTCGGCTTTTTCCCGTCGGGCAGTGACCGTAGCCACTCCTCAACCGAGAATTTACTTCTCTGCATCGCACACATGAGCCCATACCCCCTTCCGCTGAGACGACGGCACAAATGCAATTCTTACTGTAAACAACAATTGTGTTTTTGTCAAGTTGACACCTAACGCAAATGCTTGTCTTATCCGGAGCACTAAAGGAAAAGCGGAACGCCTTCAGAAAAGACAATGTGACTCCATATATAAACGCGAAAGCCCTGCACCGTAGTGATGCAGGGCTCTCTGATCGTTGGTCGCCGCTGAAAGCGACGACCTGTGTTTTCCAAAATGTTGGTGGGCTTGGCTGGTGGAAAACTTCCAGTTTCCCCCTTGCGTCCTAGAGGACGGAGGCCAGGCGCGTGCCGGAGGACTTCTGCTGCCCCTGATCGTCCTCTGCGCTCGACTGGGCCGGTGACGCGATCACCGCGCCGGTCTCGTTCTGAATCTCGGCGAAATCGATGCCGAGGGCATCGGCGACCGAACCGACGATGTTTTGGATCACTCACCCTCGTCGAAGGCGGGGCTCATGACGCAGCCGATCATGTAGCGACCAACGTGGGCCGTCTCGATACCGGCCGTCTGCTTCAAGACCTCCTCGAACTTCCGGCCTGCATCGCTCATTGCGCCCTGCTGATCATCGATCTTGAGCTCCCTTCATCGGGACCTTCACGAACACGACCACGGCGTCCTCCTGCCCGATCTTGTGACGGTGAATCAATGCCTTCACGTCTCTTCCGATCTCCTTCCCTGCGTGTCTGACAGCTCATTGTTAAACACTCATATGTTCAATGAATGAACCGACAGAATTGGTGTGAGGGTGCCCACCCCGACGTGAAGTCAGGGTGGGCCCTCGGACGTACGGCTGCCTAACGGCTGCCGCTGTCCCCGTGTGAATGTCAGACCAGATGGGCGGGAACGTGCCCCAAATGGTCTTCTTGCCCCTAGTCATCGCCGTCCTCCTCGGTGATCTCGATGGCGCCGATCGGCACGACTAGGGGCAGCGCCTCATCGACGCCGACGTAGTCAGTCGCCCTCCTTGCCGGAGCCGAGCTCCGACTCGAGGTCGGCCAGGGTTCGGCCACCCTTGCCACCGACCACGCGCCGGCTTGTTCCGACCTTGCCGGCGGGCTCGGTGCCGGCGCCTTCGCCCTCGTCCATGGAGACCATGGTGGGCTTGGGGGCACGCCCACCGGTCGTGATCAGGCCGCGCTTGCCGGTACTGGTGGCCACAGGCTTGGGCGGGGCACAGATGACGGGCACGCCGTCCTTGGCGCCGGCCTTCAAGATGACGCCGACGGGCGACTCGCCCAGAGTGACCGGCACCTGAACCTGGAGCGTCAAGCTAGGATCGACCTCGAGGGCGAAGCCCTTCTGGTTGATCTTGAACTTGCCCAGACTCGTCGGTTCGTCATCACCCTGGTAGAAGTAGGCTACCGACTCGCTCGCTCCCACCTTGTTCCCGGCGTCCGGGAACTGGCAGAAGTTGACGTAGCCCGTGAGCACCTTCTCGCCGAGGTTCTCGACGACGATGCTGGCGATCAGCTTGGTGCCGGCCTCGGCCTGCTCAGCATCCACCTCTTCTCCGTCGGGACCGTAATAGTCGGGCAAGATCGGATCCTGCCCCTCCTTCAGCTCAGGCATTCGCTTCCTCCTTCTCTCCCTCGCCACCGCCGACGCGCCGCAGGACACCCTCGTTGGTCGGCGCGCGCAGGATGCCCTCGCTGCGCAGGATGGCCTTCATGGCGTAGTTAGTGATGAAGATGCTGCCCTCCATCACCGCCGTGCTGTAGTTGCGGTCATCCTCGTCCTCATAGTCGCCCGTGACGACGAGCTCGCCGCGCCTCGAACGCGCCGACTTGCGCCGCTCGACCCTGATCTCGACTCCGTCCTTGCGGATGAAGGCAGGCAGATCGTGTGGGCCGACACCCTCGGGGAACTCGTCCTCGATGGCAACCGGCAGCACCTTGATCTTCTCCTTGGCGTTGACCTTGCCGAGAGGCAACTCTTCGGCGATCTCGTTCCAGTAGGTCAGAACGAGCTCGCCAGCGAAGACGTCGCGACGCTCGGCCGGACACCTCTTGGTGTTGTGCTCAAGCAGGATCTCGACGACCTCTGCCAAGCACACGTACCAGCCCTGTGGGCCGAGTACGTTACGCGGGTAGGCGATCTTGAATCCCATCTCGAACTCCTCTCAGATCACGAAACGTCGAAGTGATGGAATATATGTCAACTTTCCGTAAGGAGCAACTGCTCTCTCAAGCTTTTGCTCTTACAAAGAAAGGAAGTTGATTACTACTATATTGTGGATCCCAGATCAAGTCTGGGATGACAATAGTAAGTTGTCAATTTTCTTTCTTTAAGTTGGAACGGTGGGAGGACTCCCGCTACCCAGCAGTGGGCGGCGAAAGTCCTCCAGTGTAAGTCATTGTCCCCTCCTCTTCTTTCCGATCATGAGTGGGGAAGCTCTCATGATCCTTGGCAGCTACCCCATGGGCAGCATGCCGCGGCGGGACCGGGTCGGTGCAGGCGCGTCGGCCGGGGTGGTGGTTGGCGGCGCCACGGTGGGCGGCGCCGGCTTGGTCAAGGTGGGCATCTTGTCCACCTTGCCGTTGCCGAGCTGCACCTGCAGCGGCTGCTCCGCCGCCTTGGACAACTCGAGCCAGACACCCAGCACACCCTGGCCCTCGAACTCGACGTTCGTGACGGGCCCAAGCTTCTGCTTGGGGCAGTCTGCCCCGGTGAATTCGCCCGGCTTGCCGTCGGCGCCAATCGGCGCCCAAGTCACGCGCGCCAGGTCCCGAACGACGTTATTCCCGCCGCTCGGATCCAGCAACTGCAGGTGACCCTCAGCCTTGCCCGTCTCCGTCGCGATGACGTAGATGAGCGCGAGGGCTTCCTTGCCGACGACCTCACGGTAGTTGTTGACCAGGGCTCTATTGTCGGCACGATAGAACCATGGCC
>CAZGWE010000005.1:0-62128 GCA_964529405.1 uncultured Candidatus Saccharibacteria bacterium | reverse complement strand
ATGTCATCCTGAGGAGTTGCGACCGCAGGAAGTCCTGTGGACGACGTGAGGATCTTTGCTTTTAAGGGACTCATTAAGTCGTAGATTTCTCCTCGATGACTCGTCGAAATGACATTTATTCCAGACATAAAAAAGGCCTGCCAAGTGCATGGAGCACGGGGCAGGCTTATGATGTGGAGAACGAGCGGCGGGGAAGGATGAGGCCGGACTGGGGAATCGATCACTCCTCGGCGATCTCGATACTGAACTCCTCAGTCTTAATAGAGAGACGGAGGCTATGGTCGATGACAAAGGTTCTGACTTCGTCCTTGTGACGGAAGGTGAGGACGAGCTGGCCCGTACCTGGGCCATTCAGGGGCTGGTATTCGGTGATCGGTGGATCAAGAACCAGCTTGTGGCGTTTCCTCGCTCGACCGCCCTTGGCTGTCGGAATCTCGCCGATGGGTACCAAGTACCCCCGTTTCTCGAGACGGTTGATGGTGGTTGCGGCCACCTTCCCGGTTGCGCGCAAGATCCCATCAAGGCCGTCCACGATCAGACCGTCATTGGTGGGTCTGGCGTTCTCAAATGCAACTTGCAGGATGTGCTGGGCCGTAGGGCCGAGCAAATGATAGCCTGCTACGGTTTTCTGATCGAATAGCATTGTGTAATGCCTCCTTGTGTTGGTCGATCTTCACGCTTAGTTGAACTCGAAGCTCTTTCCAATCGTGAACACGCCATTATAGCACTAAATGCTTAATATGTCAATCAGTTTAACGAATTAAAACATATTTGACAGATGTCTAGGCTTGATGTAATATGTAAGTGTGAAAAAGTTTAACACAAAAATTGAGCTTGATGCTCTTATAAATCTGGGTTTGAGCCAAAAAGAGGCGCTTATTTATTTATCTGCCATAGATCTTGGCGGCGGTACGGTGAGCGAGATCGCTGAGAATGGCGAGATCGAGCGTACCGGCATTTATTATCACATCGATAAACTTTTACGCGATGGCTTGCTAAAAACCGCCTCACGCGGCAAGAGGACCATTTATTTACCCTCAGATCCTGAGAACTTGAAGCTTATGGTCAAGCAAAAAGAGAGAGACTTGAACAAAATCCTTCCCAAACTTCAGGAACACTTTTCACGCGAGACTAGCAAATCGATTGTTGAGTATTTTCAGGGCGAGGAAGAAGTTAACAAATTTTATGATCGTACTTACGAGCTGTTTAAGACCCTGCAGACACCCGACAATAACATTTGTATATTTGGGGCTTCGTTTAGAAAGATAACTTCAGCGGGTGATGCGTTTATGTACTTTTCTCCGCCCAAGGAGCAGTTAGGTCTCCATTTGCGCACAATTTTGCCCAAATCACAAAAATTACCCGGAGATGGCAATGCGGGCGACCCATACATCGTGACACGTTATAACCTGCCTCGATCTGAGATCAAATTCATCGATGACAAATACGCTAACCCAGGCTCAGTCGTTATAACTAAAAATCACATCATTCTCTACGACTCCCGCACTCTCTTCTTTTCAATCACAGAAAGCACCGTCATAGCCCAAACCTGGCAGAAGTACTTCGAATTCATCTGGGATCGGTTGTAATGGCTATTACCGGGATTGCGAATGATCATATAGAACACCGGGAATCCCGGGGTATTGACAAAATACCGGCATTCCCGGTAAAATGTAGGCATGAAAGTCCATATTCCTAACAGTGCTTTTATCGGCAACATAGATCCTTTTCTGCGAGAAATCGATCCGCGAGAGCCGGAAAAGTTGGAGGTCACAGCTAATCAATCCTGGATATCGGTCCATCCGGTTGTTTTGTCAATGGTTGCAGCAATTGGACTTTCTTTGGATCCCAAGAAAATAGTATTTGAAACGCCAACGGCAAAATCTGCTCATTATCTGGAGCGGATGGGGTTGTTCAAATTTTTAAATATCGATTCTGGCATTAAAATAACTGAGCACGAATCTGCTGGGCGATTTATACCCTTAACGACGATCAAAGATTCAGAAGAGCTGACGGATTTTATTACAGAGATGATTCCCTTGTTACATCTGAGCCCTCACCAAGTCGATTCTATTCGGTATGTTGTGAGCGAGTTGGTCAGAAATGTGCTTGAGCACGCTGATTCTCGGCAAGGCTCAATTGTCTCAGCCCAATATCATAAAAAAAGTAATATGATCAGGATTGGTATCGCTGATAGAGGCGTGGGGATCAAAAAAACAATTAACCATTCTCATGTTGCTAATACTGATATAGAGGCGATTCAATTAGCGTTGACGCCTGGCATCACCGGCACGACAAGCAGGGAGGGGGGTACTGAATATAATGCCGGGGCGGGTTTGTTTTTCATTAAATCGATTGCCAAAGTCAAACGCAATTTCTTTATGATTTACAGTGGCAATGCTATGTATAAGCTGCTCAAGGGCACCTCGGATAGATTATATGCAGATCCGTTCCGTGATAGGCACTCGAAAGACGACGATTTCCCGTATTGGCAAGGGACCGTAGTTGGGATTGACATCTCTTTGGACGAAACTAAGGAATTCTCCGCCCTCTTGGATTTAATTCGAGACGTCTATATCAAAACTGTTAGGGAAAGGAAGGGGACTGGCTACAAGAAAGCGAGATTTATATGAAAGTGATCAAGTTGTTCAAGAGGGTTGGCGTATTTGCCGAGAATAAAGACATCGCCAAAGAGATCAGATCAAAGGAGATCGTCCCAGCCTTAGAGGATAAACAAGAAATAGTTTTGGATTTTGAAAACATTGATGCGGCTACACAGTCGTTTGTTCATGCGCTAATCAGTGATCTGATTCGAAAATATGGCGATGATGTGTTGGACCGTTTGCTTTTTAAATCTTGTAATGAAAATGTTCAGAAAATCATTAATATTGTTGTCGAATACATGCAAGAAAGCGAATAATGTCTTTCCAAACCTGGAGGATGTTTTTCGATCCGCCAGCTGGTGGACATCTGGGATTGGCTTTAGATTCCTGTTGGTGCTAAATATTCGCTAGCGGCAATTGACAATTTGTTTGACATGTTTGGCCTATGTTCGGTATACTTTCCTTAATATAACCAAGGAGGGGAATATAGAAGAGAATCAAGTTGTTATTTATACTTCCGCCCCAGGGCGAGGTTTATATCGAAGCTCGCGTCAAAGATGAGTCAATATGGCTGTCGCAAAAGCAGATTGAGGACTTTTTTGATGTGCAAGTGCCGGCTGTTTCGAAACACGTCAAAAATATTCTACGTACCAAAGAATTGAATTCTGAAGCAACTTGTTCCAAAATGGAAACAGTTCAAAAAGAGGGTTCCCGGGAAGTAAAAAGAATAACAGAAGTGTTCAATTTGGATATGATTATCTCAGTTGGTTACAGGGTCAACTCCCAAAAAGCGACGCAGTTCAGAATCTGGGCAACTAAAACTCTAAAAAGCTACTTGCTTAAAGGTTACGCTATCAATGAAAAATTGCTACGAGAGCAAAACAAACGCCTGGAGGAGATCAAGAGTACGATTCTGATGATCGGCGAGAAATCTAACGTGGAGGAGTTGATAGGCAAAGAGAAAGAGTTACTGCAAATTATTACTGAATACGCCAAGTCTTGGAGAGTACTCGATGAGTTTGATGCTAATAGTTTGGAGATTGCCAAGCTAAATCATCAAATTCAGTATGAATTTGAATACACTCGATCAAAAAAGTTAGTTGAGGAGATGCGGCAGGAGCTATCGAAATTCGGTATCGCCGGCGATTTGTTTGGCTGTGAGGTCGGTTTTAAATTAAAAAGCGTACTTGGTTGTATTAACCAAACTTTTGACGGCCAAGATCTCTATCCCAGTGTCGAGGAAAAAGCGGCCAATTTGCTCTATTTGACGATCAAAGACCACCCTTTTGCCGATGGTAACAAACGCATCGGTTCGATGCTCTTTCTGCACTTTTTGAATCGCAATGAATTTCTCTATCGCGCCAACGGCGAGCTCAAACTGAATGACAACTCCATCATCGCGCTGGCGTTGCTGGTAGCCAGCAGTAACCCCAAAGAAAAAGATAATATCATCAAATTAATCATCAACATTCTTCAGGACTGATTTTAATGCTTACATTGCTTAAAAAACACTTTGGTTACGATCAGTTCAGGCCCGGGCAGGCGGAGATTATCGAGCATGTTTTGGCAGGCAAAGATGCGCTGGTGCTGATGCCGACAGGCGGGGGCAAATCGCTCTGTTTTCAGTTGCCAGCTTTGAAGTTACCCGGATTAACCTTGGTTATTTCGCCCCTGATCGCTCTGATGAAAGATCAGGTTGATGCTCTGCGCGCTAATGGCATTTCGGCTGCTTTTATAAACAGTTCTCTGAGCTCGACTGAGATCAGACAGACGCAGGCTGATATCAAAGCCGGCAAAATCATACTTCTTTATCTGGCGCCGGAGCGGCTGGCCATGGACTTCTTCCGATCTTTTCTGAAGACGTTGCCAATTTCTCTTATCGCAGTTGACGAAGCTCATTGTATCTCGGAGTGGGGGCACGATTTTCGACCCGAATATCGCAATCTGAAGACATTGAGAAGCGATTTTCCGAATGTGCCAATCGTGGCTTTGACCGCAACTGCCACGGAGCGTGTCCGAAATGATATTTTGACTGAGCTCAATCTTGATCAAGCCAGGGTTTTTCTGACCAGCTTTAACCGGGCAAACCTGTCATATCACGTTGAGCCGAAGCGCCAGGCATATAACAAACTCGTTTTGCTGCTTAAAAAATATGAGAACAAGCCGGCTATTATCTACTGCTTTTCCCGTAAAGATACCGAGAACCTGGCACTTAATTTATCGAGCCAGGGTTTAGCTGCCCTAGCCTATCATGCCGGGCTTGACAACGATTTACGGAGAGTAACCCAGGAGAAATTTATTCGTGACGAAGTGCCTATCATTGTGGCTACAATCGCCTTTGGCATGGGTATAGATAAGCCGGATGTGCGCCTGGTTGTCCACTTTGACCTGCCAAAAACGGTTGAGGGATATTATCAAGAAACCGGGCGGGCCGGGCGCGATGGCTTGCCGAGCGAGTGTGTTCTTTTCTACTCGCCGGGCGATAAGATCAAACATGATTATTTTATTAATCAGATCGAGGATCCAACCGAGCGGCAAAGAGCCCAGATCAAGCTGCGTGAAATGCTTGAATACTGCGAACTTCAGTCCTGTCGCCGAGCTCATCTACTGCGTTACTTTGGCGAAGATAACAAAATAAATAATTGCGGCGGCTGCGACATCTGCCTTGCGCCTAAAGCGGAGTTCGAGGCTACGGAGATTACTCAAAAGATTCTCTCGGCAATACTTAGAGCTAACCAGCGCTTTGGCGCCGGTTATATCAGCCAGGTGCTGCGCGGCGAGAACAAGAAAACAGTTCGCGAGCGGGGCCACAATCAGCTCTCGGTATTTGGTATCGCTTCCGAATTGCCGGCGGATGAGATCAAACGGCTCATAAATTTGCTTGTGGCGCGCGGATTGATCGTTAAGGAAGGAGAGGAATACCCGATTTTAAGAGTGGCACCTGCAGGGTTATCTTTTCTTAAAAATAAGGAGATCATCATGCTGTCCGAAGCAAGGGCAGAGTTGGCGGGCAAAGTGAAGGATGTAACGGAGCTTGATTTTGATGAAAAACTCTTCTCAAGATTGAGGTTTTTGCGCAAGGAGATTGCCGACGAAATGAATGTGCCGCCATTTGTGATATTCGGCGATAAGGCACTTCAGGAAATGTCCTACTATCTGCCGCAAAGCGAAGTTTCGCTCTTGAGTATCAGCGGTGTTGGACGCCATAAATTAGACGAGTTTGGCGGACGATTTTTGAGCCTGATCAGAAATTATGCTAAAGAGACAAACAAAAGCGAGCAGCCGCGCACGAGCATCGAGAGGAAGCCAAGCCGTTCTTTGCGTCAAAACAGCAGTCCGACTTATGCCCAAACCAAAGAGCTTGTCTTGAAAAAGCTGACGCTAAAACAGATTGCCAAACAGCGCAACTTAACCGTGGGTACGATCATTGGACACCTGGAGAAATTAGATCTGCCGCTCGATGACATTGCCCACTTGAAACCCGAGCCGGAAAAGCTGGCCGAAATCAAAGCCGCGTTCGAAAAGACTACAATCTCCGCACTCTCACCGGCCTACAAACTTCTAAACAAAAAATACTCCTACGACGACCTCCGCCTGGCCAGAATTTTTATTCAAAGAGTATCAGATTGATTATCAGCTTTTTACAAGATAAATTATTGACAATACTCGAACCGGTAATGATATTATGGTTTCATAATGAGCGAAGATAAAATTCTTATAAAGTTGGCTGAGCATGATAAGAGGTTTAATGAGCATGACCGCCGTTTTGACGAACATGACCTCAAGTTTAAGCAAAACGACGAAGCCCACGAGAGAATGATTGCCAAGCTTCTGGAGCATGACGATCGTTTTGATGAAATGAAGCAGGAGATGAGAAACAACCACCTTGAAGTATTAGTAGGTATGGATAAAATTTTGACTATCGTTCAGCGCCTGGATCAGGAGCGTGTTTTTACTAACATTAGAATCGACCGGCTCGACAAAAGGCATCTAAAAGAAATTACCAAGATCAAAAAAGTTCTCAAGATCGTCTAAGATTATTTTACTATCGGCATCTCCGTACTAATCTGCCACAGAGCCTCAAAATAGTTCTGATGAGCCTGGGCCATGTCATGGCTTTCAATAATGAGACCAAAGGTCTCTTTTTTTGATGAGAGATAGATGACTTTGTTGTCGTAAACAAAGGTTACAATCGGGAAAACCATTCCCTTGGGGGCTAGTTTTACTTCCCTTAGTGCTTCTTCGCCGGCCGGCCAAAGACCGGGTACCTCTGTCTCTCTGGGTCGAATAACGCGGAGAGTGATTTTCTTTTCTACCCGCTGCTCAATTATGTGGCGAATAAAGTCCATGCCCAAAACATCGATAATATCTTGGCTGGAGTATATGCCAAAGAGCAACTTGCTTGAAGCGGAGAGGGTATCCTCATAAACTGCTTTGTAACCCTCAACTCCTGGATAAAAGCGGATTTTGGGCTTGAATTCGGAAATATTATGGAGCGATCTGAGTTCAGGCAAAAGGTCTTTAAGTTTCTTTGCCTTTTCTTTGATGATGACCTCTAACGATTCGGGCGGCTCAGCCACAAATAGCCGTTTTTTGCCTTGCGTAGTGATGCTGATCAGCCGGCGATCAATCAATCCTTGAACGGCATCATAAGTATTTGTTCTCTCAACGCGCGCCTTCTCGGCAATAGCTTGGATATTAGAAGTGCCTAACTGCAACAAAGCTAAATAGACTCGCGCTTGTTTGCTGGTGAGGCCATAGTCAAGCAGTTCTTTTTCCAGTTCCTCACTTTTGTATTGGTCATTCATACAAAATATATTACGCTATCCGATTCTAAATGTCAAGATGTTGGGAAAATTGTACAACATTTTGTATTGATAGTGTTGACATTTCAGCAATTTAATGCTAGAATAGCAAGTTACAATCCGGAGTCGGGTTGAACGGCGTTGAGCCATCACGCCAGAATGGTGGCTGGTACATTCAAGGGGAGAACAGAATATGAAGACACTGAGGGGGTCGCTTGACTATCTGGAGCTGGTCGCCAGTTTGAAAGGCGAGATTGCACCAGATGAAGAAGGCTTAACTTTCTTTACAGTTAACATTCCGACGAGTTGTCCGCATTGCTGCGCCATCTGCGCGCTGGGCTCTGGCGGCGGCATCAACTGGGCTTGCCTCGGTAAGCCGGTTTTGTCGCCCGAGGAGCGCAACGAGCAGATTGTCAAGGCGCATGAGGCAGGCGCTCAAACCATCGTGATTATCGGTGACGGTGAGCCTTTGTGGCAACCGCCCGATGGCCGACCTGGGTTTTGTGAGTTGGTACGCCCGGTTCTCGAACAGGCTCATAGTTTGGGAATGGGAACTATTATGTTCACTACCCTGAACTTTCTGAGCCAGGAACAGGCTGAATTCTTGCGAGACCACGGGGTTTCGATTTTCATCAGCCTGCATTCACTTGACCCTGAGATTTACCGCCGCTCAACCGGCAATGGTGATATCTTCAGGGTCATCGAGAACCTGAGACTGCTTCGGGCTGTTTATGGGCCAAACGAGGTCATTGGCAACCGAGAGATCACTCGGATCGGGGTGAACTTCACTGTCACCCTGCTCAACGAGAGTGGTGTCGAGGTTGCCAAGGCTTTCGCTCACAGCAACGGCCTGCTCTTCATTTCAAACTGTGTCATGCCTGAGGGGAAAGTGGCCAGGGAACGAGTCTGGCTCGAGCGGGTCGGCAATGCTATCGATCAAGCTCGGCTGGATACCTTGGTCAAAACCTACTCTGACACTGGCGGTCAAAGCTCCTTGCGAACAGGCAAGTGCAGCTACGGCTATCGCGGGGTGGCAATGGACACAGATGGCCTAATGATGCTCTGCGGCTATAAATCCGGCCCCACCGGGTTGATGCCCAACATTAAGGCCATGACCGTCGAGGATTTGCGCCATTTTCACCGCCTGATCATCCAGGCGAGTTGGCGCCATTGCCGGGAGGCAGATGGCTCGTGCATACGCTGCATCACGCGAGCCACTGCCGGCACCCAAGCTAACCTTATGAAGGCTGTTCGCAGCCGGCTCAAGAAGGAGGCGAGGGTGCCATGATAATCCGTGAGAGCCGTACAGGCTCCCCATAACCAAAGAACAGTTCTCATTCGAACTGTTCTTTTCATTTTACTTATTACTTAGTTTTTGATTGTTATCTCTGACTTGATCAGGGATCTTGGATTCCTGTCTCCGCAGGAATGACAAATGTAAAGTTATCTTGCTGTCTTGCTGACTAGCTGTTCCGCTGACTTGCTTTATCAATTTCCCCCGCATGCTTCCAAGCGAGTTCATAAAGCTTGCGGAGGGCTTTGGCGATGTCTTTGGATTCGATCATAACGCCAAACTTTTCACGAAGGGACATAAAGGCAACTTTGTCATCATATACGTAGCACTCAGGCACAATATCCATCATCTGGCGGGGGATTATTTTCATCTCTCTATCCTCTGCTTTGTTGCGTGAGTTGATTTCGTGCGAGATTGGCACATCGTTAACTATAGCTTTAATGTGAATGCCTTTTTCAGCACGGCGTTTATAATATTGACTAAAATAATCTTCTGAAAAGTCGGCTGTACGTTCTGGATCTAACCATGACAAAATCTCTGATCTTGAAGTAAGGGAATCTTCATACATGGCGATAATACCGTCTTCGCCGTCATAATATTTAACCTTTGGTTTATGTGGGATTAAGTTATAGACACTTTTAAGTTCCGGTAATATTTTCTTGGCCTCAGAAGCCTTTGAAATCAATGCTCTGCCCTTTTTCTCTAAATAGCCGACCAATGCCTCAGGGTTTTCAGCCACATAATGCTTTTTGGTCTCCTCTTTGACATAGCTTACCAAGCCGTATTGAACCAGTGCCTCCAAAATATCGTATGCAGTGGTGCGGTTAATTTTTGCTTTGACGGCGATTTGTGAGACCGATGATGCTCCAAGCTCTAACAAAGACAAATAAATGCTAGCTTCTTTTGCCGACAGACCAAATTGTTTTAATAGGTCGGTGTTCATATGACTCCTAATTAGTGTGAGAGGGTGAGAGTTAGAGAGTCGGAGAGTGAGGCACAGAATTCGATCTGACTTTCACACTTAGTACTTTCATACTCTCCGACTTAATACTGTGTGGAAATATTTCGACAGTTGTATTATATACCTTTATATATTAACCTGTCAATAGCTATGATAACAGCAAGACTAATAGAGCAATAAACTGTGGAAAGGTATTGACAAAGCGGAAAAAGAAGTGCTATAATGGCCTGTTCACGATGAATAAGCGCTTAGCGCAATCAGCGTGAAAGAGCACGGAAACGCCATCAAAAACGCCAGCCGAGGCTCGCAAGGGTGCAGGCTGGATAGCTCGATTCCGATAGGGAGAGAAAAGGTGCAGGTCAGAACGGTTGAGAGCGAGATCAAAGCGAATATCGAATTCTGGGCGCACATGGGTATTGAAGTTGACTCAGCGGAAGTTGAGGTCAAGTTCAAGCACCTGCCCGAACTCGATGGCTATGACTGGTACTTCTTCATTCCCAAGGGAGTGAAGATTTCCCAGGTGTGGTGCGAGATAAGGCGGGTTTACGGCGCCTTCAGTGAGCTCAAGGATCTCGATTCTATCGAGATGTCTAGGACGACTGAGGAGTCCTATGCGATCAAGGCCCGCCGGACCAAGACTTTCAGCTATGCTCAGCCTAGGCAACGAGAACTGAAGAGTGAGGATCGTTGTTCCTGGTTACGAGTCTTTCCTCGTACTTGCATGACAATCCTGGAGGTTCTCGTGGCTGAGCTACGCCAGACTTGGGACAAGGAAGACGATTGTGGCCACCTGTTCATCACTTACACCGAATCACAAACCAGCGAGGGTAAGACAGTCTGCTATACCTATAACCTTTCGCACTACGGACTTGTCTTCCTGGACGAAGATCGGGTGGGTGATGATAGCACTGGCTACCAGGTCATTACTAAGGATACAGACCTCAGCGAGATTGTCGGTATGAAGCGGAGCTACATGGATCATCTCTACGAGGAGAGCAGGTAAGCCTGCCAATTCGAGTGGGGAGTAATGAACCAGCGTAGTGCGACCAAACACAACCGGCCGCCCTGATTTCCGGAAACGGAATGATGGGCGGTTTTTTATTTGAAAATAAAAAGTCATTTCGAATGAAATGAGAAATCTACGAACTAATCCTGATAGATTGCTTCGATATGCTCGCAACGACACAATAAGGAGTGGATCCCGGATCTCAACACCACAGTCCGGGATGACAACCTTTTTGGGACTATTTTGTAACCCCACCTACGCCTCCCCTTCAAAAGGGGAGGAGAAAATGAAACTATTCAATGCAGCAATCAATAGCGCGTTTGACTAAGCCGCCGAGTTTGCTCATGACGGAATTACCACCCTTAACAGCTTTATCTTCTTCACCTTCTTCTTCCTCTTTTTTCCCCCTCTTTTCCCCTTTATCAATTTCATCCTCTCCTATCTTCTTGATTCCTCCGACATCAACTACGCCAAGATTTAGACCCCAGAAGAGCGAGTACAAATTGTATGATTTTTCGAATAGGTCTTCGGCCTCTTTTTTATTATCGCGGCCGAGTTCTTTGGTGCCGACTTCCATTAGGCGCATTGAAGCTGCAAGCAGGTGTTTGGAGATGCACCAGACTTCGCCTTCGTAATCTTTGACGATCTTTTTCAAGAGCTCTTTGCGCATCTCGCGGATTTCTTTGAGTAAATCAAAATATTTGGCTTTGCCGGTCTTTTTAGCCGTGAAGAAGAAGTGCTCCTCGATCGAAATCAGGTTCATTATGGCAATCGACAGGTCTTCATCGGCCGAGAGGTCGAGCTTGTTGTCCTTTTTTGAATCATTAACTTTTTTGATGAAAGCATCGATGTTGTCTATCATTATATTCCTAAATTTTCAATTTTTAATTTTCAATTTTACAACTAATTTTCAAATCCAAAAATTTAAAAATTAACCCTTGAAAAATTTAGATTTGATTGAAAATTGTAAAATTGGTAATTGAAAATTATTTATTGATCAGCCAAGCAATTCCACTTAAGATAAGTAGCGTTCCGATTGGAAAAACGACTTTTTCGAATGGAAAATGGCCGTGACCGCCATTTTTAGCTTTGAGGTATTCGTAAGTCTTATTGGCAATGACAAAGAAGATGGTGCCAATGAAAATCGACAGGATTAATTTATCGATGCCGATATAGGTTTCATGGATGTATTTATTGCGTGGATGAGTGGCGATATCGTAGTAATAGAACGGAATGACAACAAAACCGTAGTAGAGCAGCGCAACAAGAATTTTTCTACCGTAAAATCTGATCTCTTTCTTGTTTAACCAGTTGATGGTCCAACCTGTGACAGAGGCAAGAGCGCCTCCAACCCAGAGCCCTGAGACCAGGTCGTCAATCCCAAGCCAGCGGGTCAGGCCGACTCCGGCCACAGCCGCTCCGGTACAGACACCGCAGATCGCACGGGCTTTGCTTGCGGAAAGTAGAAAGTAGAGAGTAGAAAGTATAAGGGATGTGAGAAAACGCTTTTTTATCATGGTTTAGATTATATACAATTTATCAATTTTATGCTAGACTTTATCATGAAACATGGATCTTGGAGCTTGAATCAATTGGGAAAGTTGGCAAATTCCCTTGTTTTTGTTTAATACTAAATGGTCTATGTTTGGAGAGATGCCCGAGAGGCTTAAGGGAACGGTTTGCTAAACCGTCGGTGGCCTAATAACCGCCACATGGGTTCGAATCCCATTCTCTCCGCCAACCTTCGTTCAATGGTTTCGGCTTAAGGCTACGGTTAGCACAGCCAATTTGATAGTAGTGATAATTTTATAGCACAAGAAGGCTAATTTTAGGAGGGAAACGTGCCGGAAGTTAAAAAGAGCGTGCCAAAAAAGACAATAAATGAAGAAAGGCCGATTTTTTCCTGGCAATCGCCCGAGTATGCTTATCACAAAAAAAATGTCAGCTGGTTTCTGGGCTTGGCGATTGTTACAGTAGCAATTGCCGGAGTTTTCTTGCTGCTGGAAATGATAAGCGGCGGTTTGGTAGTTATCGTGGCCGGAATCGTTTTGTCCGTTATTTCCGGTGTCAGGCCGAATAATATTGACTGTGCTCTCTATCAAGACGGCATTGTTGTCCACAACAGAGCCTATCAATTTAGCCAGTTTAAGTCCTTCGTCTTTGTGCCCGGAGACATTCCCAAAATTAAGGCGGATCTGGTCGGACAATTCAACGGTGAAGTAAGCCTGCCGCTTAAGAATGTTGACGAAGGCCAAGTGAGATTGTATTTCAAAAAGCATTTGCCGGAAGATGAGAGTAAGGGTGAGGACTTGGTGGATGTAATAAACCGCATTCTGCGGTTTTAAGTCCATAAAGTCCATCGAGTTCGTAAAGCCTATAAAGTCGGGGGAGGCAGATTTTTTCTTTATAGACTTTGGACTGTCTTTTGTGCCTGTAGCTCAGTTGGATAGAGCGTCGGATTGCGGTTCCGAAGGTCGGAGGTTCAAGTCCTCCCAGGCATACCATAACCAATTCAAAACGCAAAACATAAAACTCATAGCTAGGAAATTCTCATAACAAAGCATGTTCTCAAAAGTGGTGTCAGGTTAATATTAGTGCCTAATAATGCGACCGGGGTAATTACGGTCCTGGTAATTTTTGGCGTCGGTAGCCGCAATGAAGCAGATCATCAGGCTGGCATCTCTCACGTGCTGGAACATATGCACTACAAAGGGACGAAAAAATTGCCGACTCCGATTGACGTGGCGGAATTCATTGAAAATGTCGGGGGCGAACACAATGCTTTTACCGGCAAAGAATATACCGGATATTATGCCAAAATCGTGCCTAAGCATTTGGAGACGGCCTTGGAATTTCTAAAAGAAATTGTGGTCAATCCCCTTTTTGATCGGGATTCGCTTGAGCGCGAAAAGGGTGTCATCGTCGAAGAGATTAACATGTATGAAGATTTGCCTATGGAGATCGTTGACAGCCGGTTCGAGGAGGTGATCTTCGGGTCAAATGCGCTTGGCCGGGATGTTATCGGCCGCAAGGAGGCAGTTCTGGCAGTACAGCGCGACGACCTCATAAATTATCGCGAAAAATACTATACGGCGCCGAATACGGTTGTCGTTATGGCGGGAAATTTTGGCGGCAAAAGCGAGGAGGAGATGGTCCGCTTGGCTGAAGAAAACTTCGTTTTGCCGCATAAAAAGATTGACGCTCTGCCAGCCGTGACGATTAATAATAAAAAGGCTTCAATCGTCATCAATCGTTCGACAGAGCAATCCCATCTGGTTGTTGGTTTCCGCGGCGCCGAATATCGGAATGCCGAACGCTATATTTTGAAACTTCTGGCGGTCATACTGGGCGGTTCGATGAGTTCAAGAATGTTTACCGAAATCCGGGAAAAGCGCGGCTTGGCATATGCCGTCAGGACTTCTTCGTCGAGTTATGTTGAATCAGGCGGTTTTGATACCCAGGCAGGAGTTCCCCACGAAAAGGTCAAGGAGACAATTCAGGCGATTCTGGATGAATATCGTAAGGCTCTGGATTCAGGCGTAACGGAGGCTGAACTAAATCGGGCCAAAGAAATCGCCAACGGCCGCATGCTGGTTTCGTTTGAGGATTCCCTTGAGGTCGCCGAGTATTATGCTATTTCTGAAATCTTGAGCGCTAAAGTCGTGACGATCCCGGAACTGATGAAAATTTATGAAAAAATCAGCAGAGATGATATACTTAGTGTGGCAAGAAAGTATTTGACTGATGAACGGATGGGGTTGGCATACATTGGCCCTTCATTGACCAAAGGCCAGCTTGAAGACATTTTTGTGCTTTGATAAATTTGCGTTACATATTAGCAAAATCAAAATTAATGAGTCTGAACTTTTACAGATAAGACATTCTATTATTTTGATTTTTTGATTTAGGAGTTTATTATGTCCCAAAAATGTATTCCGGATGTTGTGCTAGAAAGAACTTTTGTTATGATTAAGCCCGACGGTGTTGAGCGGGGTTTAATAGGCGAAATAGTTGGGCGATTCGAACGGCGTGGTTTAAAGATTGTCGCCATGAAAATGATGAAACCTTCGGTCGAGCATGTTGATTTACACTATCCCAAAGACGAAGAATGGATTCATCGCCTCGGCGGCAAGGGTTTTAAGGTTTTTGAGGAGTACGGGCTTGACCCTAAAGAGCATATGGGTACAAGCGATCAGCTTGAGGCCGGTAAGATGGTTCGCCAATGGCTCATCGAATACATTGCCGATGCACCGGTTGTGGCCATGGTTGTTGAAGGCATTCATGCTATTGATATGGCTAGAAAGATCGTCGGCTCGACCTTGCCGAGCAAGGCCGAAATAGGTACAATCAGGGGTGATTATTCAGTTGATTCGCCGGCGGCGGCCAACCTAAGCGGTCGTTCTGTTAAGAATCTTATCCATTCTTCCGAAACTCCAGACGAAACCAAGAACGAGATTGCCCACTGGTTTTCGGAGGAAGAGATTCACGATTACGAAAGAGCAGACCACGCCGCTATGTTCTAATGAACATAGCGGAATGTCGAAGCCTAAATAACAAATGTCAAATAAGCAAAGCTTACGCACCGAATTTTTGGCATATAGCAAGATGTGATAGTGTTCGAAGGAATGCCGAGCGTTCCGAAGGACTTTCAATGCGTTAAAAGCCTCGTTCATTGTGTCTTGCAATTAGATTGCGGGTTTTACAATTGTGTTATATCTAACTCCCTTTTTCTTAGCGTTTGTCTTTTCTGTCATATTGACTTGGGCAGCGGAGAGGGTCTGCACTCGTTTTGGTATTGTTTCAATGCCCCGAAAACGCGATGTTCACAGAAAACCCGTGCCCCGGATCGGCGGTTTGGCGTTTTCTCTATCGTTTCTGCTTGTTTCATTTTGGGTTTTTGGATTTCGCAATACAAATTTGGAGCTGGTGAACTCCAGGCTCGGCTATATTGACAAGCATTTGGTCGGTATTTGGGCCGGAGCTTTGATCATTATTATATCGATGCTGATTGATGACATACGCGGGTTAAGCGCCTGGAAAAAGCTGTTTTTCCAGGCTTTGGCGGTTATTGCGATTATTGCTTCGGGCATCGGGATTGAAAATCTCTCGAATCCCTTCGGCAACGCTTTTGATTTGAATTCGGTCTATATACCAATCGCGACGGTTGGCGGCATTGTTTACCACTTTTCGCTCTGGTCGGATCTGCTCACCCTCATTTGGTTAATAGGTATGATGAATGTCATCAATTTTCTGGACGGGGTGGATGGTTTGGCGGCCGGGACGTCTGCCATTGCCGCTTTTGTCATCTTTTTACTCTCAATTAGTCTGGCAGTAAACCAGCCCGCCACAGCGATGGTTGCCATTATTCTGGTTGGCGCAACGCTTGGCTTTTTGGTTTTGAATTTTCCACCGGCCAAAATCTTTATGGGCGATTCCGGCAGTATGTTTTTGGGTTTTATGCTTGGGGTACTGGCAGTCATTTCCGGCGGCAAACTGGCGACGGCCTTTTTGGTCCTCGGTTTTCCGATCATAGATGGCTTGATTGTGGCGGGCGGCAGAATTATGCGGGGACAAAACCCTTTTACCACTCCCGATAAAACCCATTTGCACCATCGTTTTCTGAAAGCCGGATTCAGCGTTCGCCAATCTATTATTTCATTGTATTTGATCTCGGTCGCTTTTGGTTGGGTCTCATTGCGTTCGCACACCTTAAGCAAGATAATCGCAGCATTGGTCATAATTTTAATTATGTTCGGTTTGACCAGAGTGCTGAATAAAATGACGGTAGATAAATTCAAATGAATAATACAAACAGGAGAAAAGAATTCACCTTCAACGGCCAGCGTCCGGGCGAGAAGGTTACCGAAGTAGTACGGAATCATCCGGTTGTTTTGGTTTGGCCGGTCGTGAAAATGGTGGTGCCGGTCGCAGCGACAGTTCTTATCTATCTCAAATTCAACAATGAATTTGTCGGATTGGTTGCCCTTGTCTTAATTCCGGTCGGCTTAGCCGGGTTTTTGCGGGCCTTTTATATGTTCAAGGAGAGCGTTTGCGTTATTACAAACGGCCGGATTATCAATGTCGAACAGGGGGGTTTTGTCAAACGTAAAATTACCGAAACGGAGATTGACAGGATTCAGGATATCGCCTCCCAAACCGACGGGCTCTTACGCATGATGTTTAAATTCGGCGATGTTATTATCCGCACGGCCGGCTCATCCGATGGCAAAGAGATCAGAATCAAAAATATTGCCAAGCCCTATGAAATCCAGCAAAAGATCGTGAACACGAAATAACTCCCCTTCTTGTCATCCTCGGGGCCCGAAGGGCGCCCTTCGGGCCAGGCATGGCCATGACCAGGGGATCCATTCGGTCAACAGATAATCTTAAATAAGATTCCTGTTTTCATAGGAATGACAGATAAAATGCCAAAACAAATTCAGCGAGTTACAGTCAAAGCACTCTTCTGCCGGGATGGCAAATTTTTGTTTGTGCATGATGGCACAAATTGGGAATTACCTGGCAGAAGCCGATCTATCGAATATGAAATTAAGCAACGAGCACTCGAAATTTGCCTGGATTGACTCGAAAGAGATCGACCGGTATCCGATGCGGGATGGGTATAAAGAGAGCGTAGAAAAATATTTGAGTATATGAAACAAAATACGCCGCCCACCCGAGGGACGGGTTGACGGCGTTTCAGGACGCTGACGATGTCTGCGGGCTACTGCCCGCGTTTCCTCTTCTCCCATTCACGACAAGGCTCACACCCCTCGAGGTGCAGCCGAGCCAGTTCGGGGTAGGACTCCGGATTGCCCTCCATCTGCTGGCGGAAGTACTCGCAGATGTCAAGGTCGGAGTCCGGCAAAGAAGGATTGGTGGCCGGGACTAAGCCCGGCGGCCTGTTGGCGTTACTCATGATTCCCTCCCGAGGCTAGGATTGACTTAAGGCGTATGGCAACTTGGCTTTGATCGAGGTCCTGGCTGGATCCCTCGACAATCTCGCCCGTTAAGGGATCGATTGAGCCCTTGTCGCTTACACCCCAGATCTCAACCCAGCCGGCACTTAGGTCAGCGTCCGTAATAGTACTATAAACACCTGATTTTGTCAATGTTTCAAGCATAGCCCGCATTTGGCCTGCTTTTTTCTCCCTATGTTGAATTGCGACAGTCGAAATCTCTTCTCCTTGCTTCTGTCGCCGACGGAGTTTGTGGAGTTCTGCCTCCGTTTGGCTTATCAAATCTGGTGTCACTGGTTGAAATTCTAAGCGTGAAGTTTTTTTATCCTCGGTTAATTCCTCTTCCTCATTGTTGTTAAATCTTCGATGACTCTTCACCTGCACTCCGATGGCAGCTGCGCCAGTATCGTCTGTAACCCAAAGGTCAAAGCCCTCACTCACATCTTGTTTTGAGGTGGGCCGGTCACTTCTTTCGTCTTCTATTTTCGGATAATAGGCCTTGATGCCGGCAGATTCAAAAAAACCAATCAGAGCTCTGAGGCCGGCAATACCCGTTCTCCGTTCATCGACAATTGCCATTGCCTCCTCTGGCGAGGTGGCAGCTTGGGCAAAGTGTTCCAGAGAGTCCCACAAATCAGAGCAGAATTGATCGACAATCTCTCTTTGGCTACCGGTTTTAGGATCATGGCCCTGAAGCAAGCGCAAATAGCCGATTAGCTCTGAAAGGTGGATTTGCCAGACAGCATCAGGATGATTGAGCTCACCGATTTGTTGTTCAATTATTTATTTTTCGTTTTGAAGATGGGCGGCGTGACTGGGATTGGTGATTCGTTCTTCGTAAATTTGGCGCTTAAGCCGCTTTGATTGTCTTTCAAGGTCGGCTCGATTAATGGCTCTTGCTACAATCAGTGGAATCTCCTCATAGCATTTCATAACCAGCCACTCAACCCTGATCCGCTCTACGTCATGCCGGCTCTCGAGCAAGTGTCTGTTTTGGCGAATAGAGGCAAAAACATCATTGCCCATGGTTTGGATTTTGTCGATTCGAGCATCAACGGAGCCAACATGTTGGCCCTTAGATTCTTCTATCTGTCGAATTCGCAAAGCCTTAGTCTTGTTTCTAATGCTTGCAGTACAAGCAGTAGCTATACCGCTTTGGTCAACGCCCAAAATGTTGCCGAAGATAACTTCTGGCTTCGTTCTTAATCTCTCGGGAGCTTCGGGCGGTAGTTCTGCTCCAATTGTCGCTCGTATTCCATGTTCACTGAATGGCATGTGAGTTCCTTAATTAACTTCACTAACAATATAGATCTAATTATCTGGCTAATGCAAATTTATGGTTTGGCAATTTGCCACAAGGACTCAAAGTAGTGGCGGTAGCTCTCGGCGACCTCGGGCGATTCGATAGTGATAACGATCGGTTCGGGATTCCAGATGATGATGGCGGCAGTCTCATTGAAGATTATTGTAGTTGAGGGTACAGAAAATTCTTCTGCTAAATAGCGATACTCAGTTAAATGGCTATATTTGTTTTGCTGCTCTAGTAATTCTTTTTGGCTTTTGAAGCTGATCATTCTTTTGATGACGCCTTTTTTGATTCTTTTGCGCTCATTTTCGGTTTGCAAATCGCCCATGATTTCATAATAGCGATCGCCGGATGCGCCGATGACATAATAGACTTCATCTTTGGCTAATTCATCATAAGCTCGAATTCTTAATGATCGCAATGCTTCATTGCCCTTGCTAATTCGAACAATGGCATCGGAGGAGTTTTTTTGGAGTGCGGCGAGATCGGGGATGATTTTTCTGATCTCTTTTAACTTGGATTCTTCGATCTTTTCCAACACTTTCGGATCCTCAGCTCGCACATAACGGCGATGTCTGCGGTAGGTCGTGATTATTAAACCAATTGCATTTAGACCATCAAGTGCGCGGTAAATAATCTGCGGGTGGTCATTTGTGGCTTTGATCAAATCAGCCACCGGCGATTCGCCGATTTTCAGCAGTGTTTCGTAAACTTCCGCTTCTTTCTGCGACAAACCAATTTGTCTTAAGGCACGATGAGGCATGTACACTCCAATACGCTCTTGTTTGTTATTTCGACACCATCCACTCTGGTGGAGGCGAGAAATCTGACATTCTGATGTCATCCTGAGGAAGCCGATTCTTATCAGCTGACGTGAGGATCTCATTCAACTTAATTGGGCTCATTAATTTGTAGATTTCTCGCCTTCGAGCAGACTCGAATGGTGTCGAAATGACAGATTATTATATTAAGGAGTTAATATTAGTTGGTACAAGGCGTCAATATCATATGATGTGAAATCGATTGTAATACTATCATAAATTTCATCACAAATCAAGTGAAAACATTGAAAAAGTTTTCGTAATCTGGTTAAATTACTTGATTCCAAGAGAGGAGGTGATTGAATGGAACTCGCGGAATCGAGTGCAGAAAAGACCTTGATCTCGTGGGCATACCGTGTTATCGGTACGCCGGAGGAAGTGGCCGAATTTCGTCGACGGCTTCCTCGGCTCATCCTAGAGTGTACCGGTGGGGGCGAAAAAGCGGACATACCCATTTCTGGACTGGGTATGTCAAGCTCAACTGTGGCCAGCATCCGAGATCACGGGATCGAGACTATCGGGGGGCTGCTGCAGATGACCGAGGACGACTTGCGTATGTGGTGTCCATTCAGTTGGGCAAAGCTGAAAGAAGTCAAGTACGCGCTTCAGCGCCTCGGCCTGAAGTTGAAAGAGCCGCCCAAGCTGAACGAACAGGAGGCAAATAAAGAGGAAGAGGAGTCAGCTCTAGTTGATCTGGCTACGATTCGCCTGACTCGTGTCGATGCAGCTGACTTTTCTGTTCGGACCAGCAACTGTTTACGGAATCTCGGTATCGAGACGGTTGAACAGTTGCTGGAGTGGACTGAGGAGGGGCTGCTGAGTACAAGACACTTTGGCAGAAAGTCCCTGGTTGAAATTCAGGAGTGGCTGAAGAAGCACAATCTGGAACTCGCCGCCTATCCTCCGCCACTCACCCCTTCCGAGGAGAGCTAAACGCTTTCCAATTCCTATACCGCACGGCCACCTCGGCACGGCGGTTTTTTCTTTTGTTTTGGGATGTTTTTTTGCGTTCAAATTCCAGAAATAGCAAGCGATCGCTTGCTATTTCTGGAATATATTGCTGTTTTGACTTGACAACGAGTGTTAGTTAATGTATATTAAAAGTAATCATTTTTGATCACTTTTAAATAACATTATGAAAGAATCAAGCCTGGTTACATTGATAAGAAGCAAGAAGACGGTCTTTGACATGAATGACCTGGTTTTGTTATGGGGAATCACGGACAGGGACTATTTAAAAACTAAAGTTTACCGGTTGGCTAAGGCGGGGCAGTTGATTCGGCTTCGGGGTGGAATTTATGCGCTAGATTGGAATTATGATCGATTAGAGTTGGCTAATAAGCTGGTTGTGCCCTCTTATGTCAGTTTTGAGACTGTTCTGGCTCGGGAAGGAGTAGTTTTTCAGTACGATCCAAAGATCTACTCGGCGGCCAGGGTGAATCGGACGATTAAAATCGGCAAGGAAGAATTTGTCTATCGGAAAATCAAAGACCCGACTTTACTCGATCCTCTCGGTCTTATCCAGGACGGAGAAAAATCTGTGGCTTCTAAAGAACGGGCAATCTGCGACACCCTTTATCTGATGGGCGACTTTTATTTTGACAATTTGTCTGATATTGACTGGATAAAATGTCTAAAGATCGGTCTGATTTATGACAATAAAAATCTGATTAAACGCATTAAGAAACTGAAGGAGGAATATGCTTCATAGGGGTGATCACGATGTGGTAATGAATAAGATTTTACTTGCTTTGTATGGCGACAATAAACTGGCGCCTCTTTTGGGTTTTAAGGGCGGTACGGCCTGCTACCTTTTTTACGATTTGCCTCGTTTTTCGGTTGATTTGGACTTTGATCTGCTTGAGAATGATCAGGGCGCAGAGGTTTTCAAGAAAATCGATCGGATACTGCCGGAGTTTGGCCAAGTAAAAGACAGCCGGATAAAGCATTTTACCTTGTTTTGGCGTTTGAGTTACGAGTCGGAAAGACAAAATGTCAAGGTTGAAATCTCGCGCCTGACCGGCAGCAGGGAGAACTACGAGGTTAAGAACTATTATGGTTTGAGCATGCTGATTGCCAAGAAAGAATTCATGCTGGCTAATAAATTAATTGCCATTTTTAATCGTAAGCGCTTTGCTAACCGCGATCTTTTTGATGCTCATTTTATGCTCAAGAACGATTGGTCCATCGACGAAAAAGTGATCAAAGAAAAAACCGGCATGGGTACGGGCGAGTTTTTAGATGATTTAGCCGGCAAACTGGAAAAGTTGGACAAAATTAACATTCTGCACGGTTTGGGCGAACTGCTCGAACTGAAGCAAAAAGCTTGGGTTAAGGAAAAATTATTATCCGAGCTGATTTTTTTGGTGAGGATTTACGCTAAGAAATATACAGGAAGGTAATATAAAAACAGAAGCTATCTTGCAAATCGCCCGCAAAATATTAAATTCGCAATTTCCCCATTAATTACTATGTCATTTTGACATCCCGATTCCGATCGGGACGAGAAATCTACCGCTTACTCTGGCTCATTAATTTGTAGATTTCTCGCCTTCGAGCAGACTCGAATGGTGTCGAAATGACAGATTATTTATATAGAGTTAGATATTAATTAGCACAAAGCGTTAGTGAACTTTTTATACCTGTACCACGTTCTCTTTGCCGACGAGCTGCTTGAGTTGATGAATGAGGGTGGGGCAAGCTTCGACTTTGGATTTGATTTTAACGTCTTTGTAGCCTGAGCCGTTGTTGGGTATGCTTAAAGTCACAGAGGCTTCGCCTTTGCGGGAGCTTAAGATGTCTTTAAGATGGTTCAAGATCGAGCGGTCGGAGCCCTTGGGGATAATGATTTTAAGGGATTTTAGGGGCATTTGGGGTATTGGGGAGTTTGTTGGGGGCAAGGAGGTTGAAGAATGGCCGTTGGAAGGCATTGTACCGCTGTCAGAACCATTTTTATAGTTACTGCCTCCATTGCCTCTGTTTTCACTCCTAAAACCGTTACGCTTCTTTTCTCTGGGTTCAAAGGTTGGGGCATTTTTGTTTTCGTCGATTTCGCAGATCAATTCCGCCAAAATCTTTGGTGCGCCGTCTTTAAACGAAACATAGCCGTCAACTGCCACGATTTTGTCAGCCAGCCAGAGCATCGGATTGGCGTCAAGTACTTTGGGAAATGCCAGCACCTCAATATTGCCAGAGAGATCTTCTAGCTTGGCAAAGGCCATATTCTGGTTTGAGCGCGTCATAATTTTTTGGACGGATGTGATGATGCCGGCCACGCGGACGAATTGATTTTCTATGTCCTCTTTAATTTCGCGAATGGCTTTGGTCCGATTAGGCTCAAGCAAGTGTCCGATGCCGGTTAGGGGATGTTCGGAGACGTACATACCCAAAAGTTCTCTCTCCCAGGCCAGGCGTTGTTTGCGGTCGGCTTCCCTGGTTTTTTCCATTTCAATATTGCCCAGCTCAATTTGAGTCTCGCCAAAAAGAGAGGACTGTCCGGCCGACTTGTTTTTCTGGAAGGTATTGGCAAAAGCCAGGATCCGCTCCATGTTGTAAAGCAGTTCGGCACGCTCGCCCAGGTCATCAACTCCCCCGGCCATAGCCAGGGACTCGAGTGATTTTTTATTAATTACTTTGCCATCCAGACGCGTAATAAAGTCCTTAAGGTCCTTGTAAATGCCATTTTTGCGCTCTTTAACAATCGCCTCAGCTACGGCTAAACCGACATTCTTAATGGCCGAGAGTCCAAAACGGATATTACCGGTCTCTTTGACCACGCCAAAATCAACGAATGATTCATTGACCGATGGCGGTAGAACCTTGATGCCAATACGATCGCACTCCTGTATCTCCATAGCCATCTTGTCAAGATCGTCCTGATTCGAGGTCAACAGCGCGGCCATAAATTCAGAGGGATAGTGTGATTTAAGATAGGCCGTCTGGTAGGAGATCATAGCGTAACAGGCAGCATGGGATTTATTGAAAGCATATTGGGCGAAATCCTGCATGGCTTTATATAAATCCTGGGCAATCTGTTTATCAACATTGTTGGCGATACAACCTTCGACGAACTGTTTGCCCATCTTCTCCATCAACTCTTTGATTTTCTTGCCCATAGCTTTGCGCAGGCCGTCAGCTTGGCCGCCGGTGAAGCCGGCCATATCTTTGGACATCTGCATAACCTGCTCCTGATAGACAATAATACCGTAGGTATTTTCCAGAGCGGCTTTAGCTTTGGGATGAGGATAATTGATTGCTTCGCGGCCATGCTTTCTGGCAATAAACGAATCGATCCACTGCATCGGACCCGGGCGGTAGAGGGCGACCATAGCAACAATATCCTCAAAAACATTGGGCTTAAGCTCTTTGAGATAGCGTTTCATGCCGTCCGATTCCAGCTGGAAGATGCCGATAGTATCACCGCGAGCCAGCAGTTCGTAGGAGGGTTTGTCGTCGAGCGGCAAATTGTCGATGTCGAGATCGACCCCCTTTGTTTTTCTGATAATGCGTAGGGCATTTTGAATAATGGTGAGGTTGGAGAGGCCGAGAAAGTCCATCTTGAGCAGGCCAAGATGCTCGATTGGGCCCATGGAGTATTCAGTCACAACCGAAATATCACCCTTGGCAGCCTCCTGAAGCGGTACATATTCGGTCAAGGTATCTTTTGATATAACCACGCCGGCGGCGTGCACGGAGGCGTGGCGGACGACACCCTCGAGTTTGCCGGCAATATCTATACACTGCTTGACTTGGGAGTTGGAATCATAGAGTTGTTTAAGTTCGGCAATATTGGCCAGCGCTTTTGATAGCGACATACCGCCGGGACCGGAGGGAATCAGCTTGGCGATCAAGTCAACTTCGGCGTAACTCATGCCTAGGACCCGGCCGACATCGCGTACGGCCATGCGGGCAGCCATTGTACCGAATGTGATAATTTGAGCCACGTGGTCGCGGCCATATTTGCTGCAGACATATTCAATCACCTCAGCCCGACGGGAATCGGCAAAGTCCATATCAACATCAGGCATAGAGATACGGTCGGGATTCAAAAAACGTTCAAAAAGAAGATCATATTTAAGAGGGTCGAGGTTAGTGATATTAAAGCCGTAAGCCACAATCGAACCGGCAGCCGAGCCGCGGCCGGGACCAACGGCAATACCGTGGTCTTTGGCCCATTGGACATAGTCAGCCACAATCAAGAAGTAACCGGCATAATCCATACGCAGAATGACGGAGAGTTCGTATTTAGCCCGTTCCCAGATTTCTCCGGGGATTTTTAAAGTTTCGGATAAATTGGGGAAATCGGTGTCGGTTGGGTCATTGGGGAGATCGGGAAGATCCTCTTTTTTAATCTTTTCTGTTCCATAACGCCAATTGATGCCGAGATAAGCTTTTTCCAGAAAGTAATTTTCCAGGGTGTAGCCTTTCGGCACCGGAAAATTCGGGATAATAATGCCGCCGAGATCCAAGTGGAGATTGCACTTTTCGGCCACTTCGAGAGTGTTGGAGAGAACTTCCGGATGGCCGGGAAAATTGGCGGCCATTTGATCGGGCGACTGGAGCGAGTAATCGTCACCTGTCATACGCATGCGATTGGTATCGGAAAGGATTTTGCCGGTTTGAAGGCAGAGAAGGGCATCCTGGGCAATGGCATCATCTGAGTTGACATAGTGGGTGTCGCAAGTGGCGACGACCTTGAGGTTGAACTCTTTGGCCAATTGAAAAACGACCTCGTTAGTCGGATCCTGCTCTCTGATAGAGGGGTGCTTTTGGACCTCGAGGTAAAAATCGCCGGGCTCAAAGATCTCTAAATATTCGCGCAGGGTTTGGCGGCCCTTTTCTATATCTTCCATGGCTTTGCGGGGGATTTCGCCCTGGAGACAGGCGGAGAGGCCGATCAAGCCTTTGGCATGCTTCCTGAGTGTGGCTTTGTCGATTCTGGGTTTATAATAATAGCCTTCAAGATGGGCGATGGAGGTAAGTTTGAGTAAGTTTTTGTAACCTTCTTCGTTTTTTGCCAAGAGAACCAGGTGGTATGGGCTGGCATCGATTCTGGGCGTTTTGTCCTTGAGCGTGCGCGGTGCGACGTAGGCTTCAATGCCAATAATCGGTTTAATGCCGGCCTTCCCACACTCCTCATAAAACTCGATCGCCCCATGCATAACTCCATGATCGGTCAAAGCTAGCGCGATACTGCCATCAGCCTTAGCCTTTTTGATGAGATCAGGAAGCTTTCCCATGCCATCAAGCATGGAGTAGTGCGAGTGAACGTGGAGGTGGACGAACTTACTTTCGGGTTGTGATTCTTCGTTTTTTGGCATTATTGTTTTATTCTGTTAATATGTGATTCATACGCATGGGTGAATTAATCCAAAAACAGTATGCTTTTGTGCTTGGCCGAGAAGTTGAATTGGCCAAAACAGAATTAGAAGCGGTGCTCTACCGTTTTGGTTTTTGTTTTGGCGAGCAGGGCGATTGTTATCTGGATGAAGAGGAAAAACTGATCGAAGGCAAAACAAGGGATTGCTCAAGTTTCTATACCATCAGTCTAACTGGTAACGTAGCACTAATCAACATAGAGAGTACGACCGATTTTGATCCCGGGAGAGTGATTGAGGAGCTAGGCGGCACAGTTAAGATTTTTGAGTTGATCGGACCAAGAAGTTCTAATCTGGCCGGACAAGTTTTTGAGACTGTTTTTGCCAAGAAGGCGGGCGAGAGTAAGAAGTTTAATTATGGCATTTCTTCCTATGTAAGGGATCTCGACCAGAGGGGGATAAATAAGGCCGGCCTCGAGGCTAAAAGATTGTTTGAGGGGACGCTAAAGAGTCGTTTTGTCGCCTTGCGAGAAGGTAAAGAATTGTCCTCAATTTTGTCACTTAAAAACAAGATGGTTGGCGAGGGTGTTGAGGTTGGTGTTTTTGATAAGCAAATCGGAATTTTGGTTGCTCTTTCGAATCCGGAGGAGTGGAGCAAGCGCGATTATGACAAACCGGCAGGCGATAAGAAATCGGGCATGGCACCGCCGAAGCTGGCTAGGATGATGGTGAACATCGCTTTAAGCGAGGCAAAGCCCAAAGTCAAGACTCCAAATCCAAAAGAAATCCAAAAGAATAAAAATCAAAATTCAGAGGTTTCGGCTTTGGGATCTAGGGCCTTGGATTTCGACCACTGTGTGGTCGTTGACCCTTTCTGTGGTTCTGGCAACATTTTATTAGAGGCGATGTTGTTTGGATGTGATGTGGTTGGCAGCGATGTGAGCGAGAAGGCGGTGAATGATACTCGAGCAAATATAGAGTGGTTGATTGAAGAAAGCCAAAAGCCAAGACTCCAAAGCCAAAACAAATCCCAGATTCAAATACCTAAGATCAAAATATTTCAGGCAGATGCCACCAAGGATAATTTGTCTGATATTATTAAATGTCATTCTGAGCGAAGTTCTGACGGAGCGAAGGATCTCTCCGCCGGGGAGAGATCCTTCAGTCGAAGACTCCCTCAGGATGACAGTGGTAAAATTGTGATCGTTACCGAACCTTATCTCGGCGAGCCTAAGAAATTTGCTCCCACATTAAAAGCAGTTCAAGGCGAATACCTAAAGATAAAAGAAATTTATCTTGCGTTTCTCAAAAATATTAAACGGTTTTCTTCTGTCATTTCTGCGGAGGCAGGAATCCAGAAAAAGGAAAAATCTGTTGGTGGATTCCCGGGTCATGGCTATCGCCTGCCCGAGGATGACAAGATAGAGATGGTTTTCTGCATTGTCTTCCCCCTCGTCGAAACCACGGAAAGAAAAAAATATTCTCTCTATAACGAGAGTGTTGACGAGATCAAAAAATTAGGTTATACTGAGCTGCGTACACCATTAGTTTATGGTAGGGGCTATCAAGTCGTGAAGAGAGAAATAGTGTTTTTGAAATTTTGCAATTTTTAATTTTCAATTTTACAATCAAATCTAAATAATTTAATTTTTTAAAATTTTGATTTAAAAATTGATTGGAAATTGAGAATTGAAAATTCTCCGAAGGAGTTATTGTGGCACACAAGAAAGCTGCCGGTAGTACAAGATTAGGACGAGATTCGCAACCAAAGATGCTTGGCGTCAAGATTTTTGGTGACCAATTTGTGCCTGCCGGTGGTATTATCATCCGTCAGCGCGGCACAAAATATCATCCAGGTTTGAACGTCGGCCGCGGTAACGATGACACTCTTTATGCCTTAGCTTCCGGCAACGTTAAATTTCAAGAAAAAAGAATTACAGCTTTCAATGGCAACAAAGATAAGCGCACTTTTGTGCATGTTGTAAGTAAATAGGCAACATCTCCTACAAATCTACAAATCTATCGAAATTACGTATATTACAAATATTTGTAGATACGTAAAATTCGTACTTTCGTTGAATTTGTAAATTCGTAATACGTTGGAAAATCATGGAAAAGATACTTACAAAATATTTAAAGAAAAATGCTCCAGCCGTGAAGCCTGGCGACACCGTTCGTGTCCACCTTTTAGTTAAGGAAGCCGGCAAGGAACGTATCCAGGTTTTTGAAGGGTTAGTCATTGCTTGCAAGCACGGTACAGGTCTTGATGGCACTTTCACTGTACGAAAAGAGTCGTTCGGCGTCGGTGTTGAGCGTGTTTTCCCGATCCACTCTCCAAGAATCGTGAAGGTTGAAAGAATCAAACAATCAAAAGTTAGACGCGCTAAACTTTACTTTATGCGCGAACTTTCAGGCAAGCATGCCCGCCTGAAAGAGCTTAATCGTGATGTCAAAGTCTGGGAAGAAAAAGATGCAGAAGAGGAACTAGCTAAAATTGCTGCCGAGAAGGCTGAATTGGCTGCCAAGGAAGAAGCTAAGAGAAAAGCCGAGGAGGAAGAAATTGATAAAAAAACAGCTGCCATGGCCGGAGACAGAATAAAGAAGTAGTCATCACAAATGGACGACGAACAATACTAACAACGAACGACGAATCTTGCCCACCCCTCCTCTGTCATCCTCGGGGCAGACTCCGATCTGAACCCGGGGATCCACAAAATAGTTCTCGATTGCCTTCGAACAATAAATGTTAGAAGAAATGCCCAAGTCGCAAGACAAGGGCATTTTTTGTTATCAGAAAGGAATTGCATTTAAATCAATATCTGTTATGTCGATTGCTTCATAGAAATCTTTCAGAAAATATTCGGTATCGTCGGACATGTTGTCTTTAGAGGAGCAATAGTAAATTGATGGATATACCTGTTTAACTTTTTCTTTCATCTTTATTATCGAAGGTCAGAATTTGAGCATCATATTCAATACCAATATTTGCAATGATGAAATCCTGTGTCCTTAGGTCTTCAAGGGGGCAGTTAGACAGTCTTCGGCAAGCCTTAAAGGCCGCTGTTTCAATCAAGGATACGTTTATAACTGAGTCATGATAAAGAAAGTCCCAAAGTTTTTTCTCAATGGTAGCCCTGGGCGATCCTTTTTTGATAAGCGTCACGATGGTCTCATAGAATACAAGAGCGGGAATGATAATTTTGATCTTGCTTTTGTATTCCATTAACTTTTTGAACACAAAAAGAGCATCCGCATGAAACAGGTCATCATTGTTTAGAGTGGCTATTAAGAAACTGCTATCTTGTAAGACGCAGTGTCTCATTTAAATCCCCTCAGTTATTTACCGTATCGCATCTCCATCAGTATCTGATGCGTATTTTTCTTATTCTTGCACCGCGAAGTGTTTATTATCAAGCTACGTAGCTCTCTTGGGGGATTTTTAACCGCGTTCTGACGAGCTTTTTCCAGCTCTTTTTGTCTCGCTTTAGTCATTATAGCAACATTATATCACATAAAATTTGGAAATATTTGGAAAACAAAAGGCCCCGCAAACGTTATCTCTCGACAACCTCACAGGGCGATTTAGTAAGCTGATCTTACTTCCAAAGTCCCAGATTGTCAATAGTGGGAAATTATTAGATTTGCACAATAAAATCACAAAAAGAAAAGAGCCTCGGCTTACTGGGACTGGTGTCTGTCAAATTCCAGATATACACAGCGATCGCGTACTATATCTGGAATTTAAATATTATTGTGAATGAAAAAAGAGCCTTTTCTTTCGGATTGGCTCTTTTAGTGTACAACGTTGTGGTTTTAAACTTTCTCAACTCTGCCAACCATGAAAGCTGTTGTTTCATTCATATTTACTGGTTCTATCACGATTTCCGGGTGTTTGATTTTGAAGACGCGGAAAACCTCATCGGCGAAGGCTTGGCCGACTGTTGGGACTTTGTCGAAATCCATAACTATATGCTTGAATTTTTCGAGTCCAGAGAGCACACGTCTGGCTTGCGAACGGGAGATATAGACGGTGCCCATGGTATAGAGTCTTATTTTAACCTCAGTCTTATCAAAAGCGTACTCTTCTGGGTCGGTTTGATAAGCTTTGAATATATCGCTCAAGTGTCTTTTTGAATTGAGATTAATATAAAATAAAACCTTGGTACCTTTCATTTTTGGTTTAAGTTCTTCAACGAATATGTCGTTAATAATATTGTCGATTCTTAGCCTGTGGCCAAAACTTTCCAACACGAAAATATCAGCCGCTTTGGATGTGAAAAAAATTCCTTCGCCGGAGTGGGCATGTGGAGCGGTTGTTGTTTTGCCTTTAAGCAAGTCCTGAATTGCTTCCAGCTCGGAACTCAAGTGTCGTTTTTGCATAATGTTTTTAAATACTCCAATGCCGGTATCTTTAACAATGAATGAAAAACTTTCTTTGTTTTGGCTAACTTCAATTTGAGCTTCTGGTGACTTAGAGTGCTCAATTGCATTATTAAGCATTTCAGAAAAAGCATACGTAAAAATACTTCTAACATTGTCTTTTAGCTTTGTGATATAAGTGGCCCGGCTCTCTATCTCTTGCAGTACTTCATGCTCCTTAAGCCCATCGTTTTTAAATTTCTTCATTATGTGTCCGTTGAGAAGAAAGTCGGAGTACTCGGGCAGGGCATAGAACGTGCCAGTTGTTTTGCCGGTACGAAGCAGCAACCCTTTTTTGGCCATATTATTAATTATTGTGCTAATATACTGTCGCGAAAATGAACCCCCCAGTCCTTTGACTATGTCGGAGGTTTTAAATTTCTTTTTCTTGCTGGCAATTTCGATTATTTTCTCTTCTAAATTCATATACTCTTTCGTTAATCTTGTCATGTAAATTATATATCTTGTCAACAATCTTGTCAAGTAGAAATAAAATCTTGTCAACAATCTTGTCAACAAGATGAATAGAAAAAGAGCCTCGGCTTACTAGGACTGGTGTCCGTTTAGCTTCGGCTCCTCGGGGTTAGACGGGGGTGATGTCGGTGCCGTCTTTCTTGAAGAAACGCGGCGGTTCGTGGTAGAAGCATTCTACCTCGATCTTGCCCGCCTCGTCGGTCAGCGAAACGAACCTGCCGTATTCGTTTGACGCGTCGGCTCCGAGATCGAGCTTGCCGGACAACTTCATGCGCCATTCGTTACACCAATTGGCGTATTCTGAGTTGTCGTCCAGCGTAAGCTCAAAGCTGTCGAACGATGCTTTGCACTCGTTTTCGTCGTATCGTAGGATGGCCGATCGAACCGCGATGGCCAGGGGAGCGTTCTTGGGATTCGGCTTTACGATCCTGACCATGCATATCTTCCATGTCATGTATCGCATCTTTCTTCCTCTCGTTCACTCTCTGCTGTTCATGGTCGAACAGCAGGGAAAGGGGGCCATCCGCGAGGATGGCCGGAGTTGTATTAAACACCACCCAGACTGAGTATCACCCAGTCTTTCAGTTCCTCGAGCGAGACTTCTAAGATCTCTTCCTCAATTCGGGACTCGTGGACTTTGACGGCCCACTCAACAAAATAAAATTCAGAACGTGGACCGGCCAGGTCACCAGGGCTTGTTTCCCAGATAATCTCGCCGTTTTCTTTGTGGATCCTGTAATAATCTCTTGGGTCACCAGTCTTGGTCTTGTTGATGTAGAAAACTAGTGGGCGAAGGTTATCACACCAGCGAGGGAACCACTTAACTGAAACGAGTGTCCACTCATCGTTCCCTTCGTCATCGATATTGTGGCCGTAGACGGCTCTGAATTCTCTTACACGATTGGCTATTTCATCAATCCGGCATTGTATGAATCCGATCTCGTCGCACCAGCAGGACAAATCAACAACCAAAATCCCCATCGTTTTGTTATTGAAGTTCATCTTCTTGCCTTTCGTCCAGCGTTGTTGATGGCGTGATTGCTATTTGCTTTCACGGTGATTGGCGGGTGACCGCTTCCTCATCGTGAACAGGCCATTATAGCATATGATAAGTCTTTTGTCAATAGATATGACAGTAATAATATTTATCAGTTCATATATAATAGTATTAATATCAATCGTAAGATAACCATACTATTGACAATCAGACAAGTAGTGTGATATATTAGTGTCAATAAATATGACTACAGGTCCTCCCCCTGAAGCAGGGGGAGTTAGAGGAGGTAGGAGAGCATTGTAGAAATAAATAAAATACCTTCTCTGACTCCTCCTACCTTAGGAGGAGAACCAGTAGAGGGTAGGCTCATCGAGGACAAAATGGATCAAACTTACAACAAGGAAATTCTAAAGGAAAAACGCAAGATACTACGCGGCAACATGACGGAACCGGAGAGAAAGCTTTGGCAGAAGATCAGGAATTGTCAATTAAATGGATATAAGTTTCGTCGCCAGTATAGCATTGACAGTTTTATTGTTGATTTTTATTGCCCAAACAAGCGTTTGGCTATAGAGATCGATGGGGATTCGCATTATTCCGAGAGTGGCAGAATAAAAGACCGGGAAAGGGATACAGTGTTGAGTGGACTGGACATAATAGTTCTTAGATTTACAAACAAAGAAGTGACCGAAAATTTAGAGGGGGTAGTGGAAAAAATCGCGAATGAGTTGGGGGAGAATACCCCCTCCAGCTCCCCTTACACTAGGGGGAGGGGCCATACCCCCACTAACTTCCCCTGCTTCAAGGGGAGGACCAGATGACTCAAAACACAGATTTAATTCAAACGTTAAACATGATCGGCTTGGGCGAAAATGAGGCCAAGGTTTATTTGGCTTGTTTGGAGTTGGGGCCGAGTTCTATTTGGGACATTGCTCAAAAATGCGGCGTAAAGCGGCCAACCTGTTACGTTGTGCTCGACGATTTATTGTCAATGGGATATGCCAGTAAAACCAATGATAATAAGCGGACGATCTACTCGGTTGTAAATCCCCGAGAATTGTTGGCGGCTTTTGACCAGCGCAAAAAACAGTTTAGCCAAAGTTTGGCTCAGTTTGACGCCTTAAGTAGTAAATCTGCCCAGAAACCTAAAATACGCCTTTATGAAGGTGCTCATGGCGTAGAACAGGTCTTTAACTTAGTTCTGAATCAGCCGGAGGGCAGCGAATTATTGATTATTGGCACAAATATGATCGAGACTGCTTATTCGGAATATTTTAAAATTTTCATCGCCGAACGGGCTAAGAAGAAAATTTTTGCCCGGGCTATTTTTGAAAATAATAAACCTAATCGCGAACTGGCATCAAATGATGATCCCGAATTGCGGGAGACAAGATTGGTGCCAGGACCGGAATTTGATCCCAGGACAATCACTTTTATCTTTGGCGATTCGATTGCCAATATCGCCCACTCGGAAAGTAATCCATTTGCCACAGTAATCGAAAGTTCGGCCTTGGCATATGACGAACGGCAGAGGTTTAATTTGCTTTGGGAGATTGCCAAGAAGCCGAAGGAGATAAGATAGTGTGAGAGAGTGATCCCGCTTTGCCAAGGCTTCGCGGGACAAGGAGGGCGAGAGTCGGAGAGCGCGCAAGTAATTAAAATTGACCATTGACAGCGCCGATATGGTCGGTGATAGAATGGAAACATAGAACAAGAAGGAACTAAAATGGTAAAAGTAACGATTGAAAGTTTGGCCATATCAATCCAGAAGCAATTTGATGTATTTCAAGGCCAGTTTGATGAACTAAAACAAGGCCAAGAACGGCTTGAGCAAGGCCAAGAACGGCTTGAGCAAGGCCAAGAACGGCTTGAAGATAGGGCTGGAAATCTTGAGCAAGGCCAGCGAAGGCTCGAAAACCAAATCACAGGAATAAGTGGTGGTTTTTTGTTAATAAGGTCGGAGATAAACGAGATCAAAGCAGGTATCGCCCGTCTTGAGAAGCGGACTATTAAGGACGACGATACTATTGCGTTTGAACTCGAGAAGCTCAAGAAACGTGTCAGGGTTCTGGAGGAGAAGTTGAAATTGGTGCACTAATACTATTGGTGATTATGGACGGCTATTTTGAGCTAAAAGCCGAGCTGGAGGACTTAAGGAGATGGATTGTCTGGCTGGAGATCAGATCTCAGGGCAATGAATTTTTGTTGGCTAAAATTGAACAGCGCAAAATCAGATTGAGAGTGATGGAGGAGAAGCTAGAGTTTCTGCGGATCCTCACGATGGTGTTTTTGAAGGATTGAAGAATGGAATCGGAATTAAAAAAGAGCCTTTCCTTATGGATTGGCTCTTTCGGTTCATATCTCCTTACATGGAAGATTCTAGAGCTCGTGCCTCTACTTGCTCATATAGCCAGATCTCCCCATAAGGGAATGACACTCCGAACAATTTTACAATTGGATACCGAGGGATCTCGTCTCCCTCGCTAAGCGTGCCTTTTCCAAGTAGGCTTACTAGCGCTCCTGTCCAGTCCAACCCATACTCTTCCCTTGTTTTTCCATCAATTTCCACCAGATGGCAATACCTGGCACCGAACATTTTCATAGCGCGGATCAGTATGGTTGCGGTCATTTTTGTTTTCCTTTCGTGTCTGTGTGCAAGGGAATGATTCCCTCGGAGGAGATCATTACCTGTTAAGGTAATGATCACTGTCTGAGGGGCGTAAGTTGGTGGGTACTAGGCGGGGAGGAGGATGGAAGAGCTGCTACCAGCCATTCACCTTTGCGTTTTCACGCAGGTATTTCGGTAGCCCATCCCAATGTTGTTCTACTTCCTCCGCTGTCCATTCTGCTGTGTGGCAGTCATACCACCCGTCAAAAAGCCGGACGGTGTCAAACTCGGGCAGATCTTTGATAATGTGCCCATCGACACTAAGACGATTGCTCCATCTACCCATCATCACCTGGGTTTTGGCCCCGTCTTTGTCGATTAGGATGGCTTTGTAGCCTCCGATTTTTTTCATTGCAGCAACTAGCTTGATCTTGTCCATTTTTCTGTTTCTCTTTCTGATCGTGATTCCAACCTGTGCCTTATGCCCTCGGTTGGCGTTTTTGATGGCGTGAATCTCTCTACCTCATCTAGCTTCTCCCCCCAGGGCCAGCTTGCTGCCGGCTGATCCAGGAGAAGGACCGTTGCCACTTGCTTCACTTTGAGAGTAACTGGATCCCCGGGTCATGCCGCCTGCTGGCGTGCTGCCCGAGGATGACAATCAAATTCTCATCGTGACTTGCCATTATAGCATGTAAGCGGTAATATGTCAATAGTTTAGACATAAAAATGGCTAAAGTCTTGACTAAATGATCAGTAAGTGCTAGAATGTGTCTAGAAATATAGACAAAACAAACACATGGACAACACTTTACTTACATCTTTAAAAGAAGCCGGATTAACCGAAAAAGAAGCCAAAGTATATCTGGCTATGTTGGAGTTGGGGGAATCTAGTATTATTCCGATTGCACAGCGGGCCGGTATTAAGAGGACTACTGTTTACAATTATCTGGATGATTTTCGCCGACTTGGTTTAATTAGTATTACTGAGCGAAACAGGCATCAATACTACATTGCCGCTTCGCCGGCGCGACTCCAAGAGATAATGCGGGCAAGGCTGGCTACGATCGAACACGCCGTTCCTGCCCTCTTCTCGCTTTACAAACAGGAGGAGGGTAAGCCGGCGGTGGAGATGTTCGAGGGCGTTGAGGGTATCAAAGAAGTTTTTCGTCTCTCCCTGGAATCAACTGGTAAAAAAGTTGATGCCATACCCGTTCGAGCATCTGGACACAGCCACGTGGGTGACGAATTTATTGCGAACTATTTAGATGAAACGAAAAAACACCAGATTGTATATAGGTCTTTAAGATTGGCGACTGATAATGAAGAGTATAAAAAAACAGGTTACAGGCGATATAAGCCTGAGACTGATGATAACAGGCAGATTAGGATTGCTCCGGAGTGGTTCGTACCCGAGAGCCATATTCACATCTATGATGATAAAGTGGCTATTTTTTCTCAAACAAAAGAGAAGCCTTACGCAATGATTATTACGAGTACTAGTTTTTATCAAACGATGCAAGTGTTTTTTGAGTCGGTTTGGGTACAGTCTAGGGGGCTGGAGGTGGAATAGTTGAGTGGATCCCAGATCTCAGCACCGCAGTCTGGGATGACAACTATTTTAAGTGTTAGAGGGTGATAGCTAGAGAGTGTGGGAGTAATTAGGAATCGAGTTCTAGATCGTGGAGCCGACTATTGGTGGGTTAACTCTCTGGATTTTGCAAATGGGTAAGTTCCGTCTTTCGATCTTGATACATCTTCAAAAGTTCCTCATATGATTTATCTTTGGTTAGCGGGTGCCTGCCTTCATTGCCATTTGGACCCATTCCGAGATCCAAGCAGCTATCAATTGTGTCTAGCTCGTGTCGCAGCTGTTTGGTCCTTATTCTGCGTTCATCGTTCGGTTCTGATGCTGGTGATGTTTCCGGTGATGCTGGTTGATAACCAATTTCGACGGCTGACATTTTTCCTCCAAACTATTAATTAATTGCATTATAGCTTAAATATTTACTATTGTGATTGGTTGTTGGTGGAAAAAAGGATTATGATTAAGCAAATGACGTTTGATAAAACTCAAAATAAAAAAACGGGTAATGCAGGCGAGGATCAGGCGGCGGCGTTTTTGACGGGAATCGGATATAAGATCATCGAGCGAAATTTGAGGTTGGTTTGCGGGGAGATTGATATTTTGGCCCAAGATGGCGCTAATATTGTGATCGTCGAAGTTAAATCGGTTCGCGGAACCGGTTTCGGCTCGGCCCAGGAACTGGTCAGATTCAAAAAACAGAACAAGCTCAAACTTCTTGCTCGCGCTCTCGAACAGCAATACCCCGGCAAAACCATCCGCATCGACGTCGTCGGTGTCCAGTTCGACTATCACGGCAACCTCCAAATTGACCACCTCAAAAACGCCGTCTGGTAAATAATATTACTATTTTTACATTCCGTATTGTATGATAGCTATTTCGTCGTACAGAACGCGGCCGCGTTCTGTACGACGAAATATGGGGTAAAATGGGGGGTGAGAGTTGTAGATAATGGCTGGAATCATTACTAGAAAGATGTGATTGTTAATAATGAAGGAGGGGCAGTGAGATATAGGCGTCAGGTGTTACTTAGGGATATAAAGAAAGGAGCGCGTAATACTGGGCTTGCGGTGTTGAATTTTCTTGCCGCTTTTGCTGAAGCTGCGGATGAAATTGTTCTGACCAGGAAGGACGTCTATCGTTCCCTTAATGACCATTTTTCGCTTGGGACGGGCTGGTCTGATATTAAAGCCGCCAAGCAACTTTATAATTTGAAACGGAGCGGTTATCTTGAGTTTGAAGGGGTGGGAAAGCAAACCTCGATTCGGTTTACGGATAAAGCGAAACTTAGAACTCTTGAAACACTGTCGGATAAGATTGAGGCAGATGGCACGAATCGGTATATCTCCTTTGATATACCAGAGAAGGACAAGGTAAAAAGAGATCAGTTTAGACAGGCGCTAAAGGATCTTGGTTGCCAAAAAATACAGGGCAGTCTTTGGGTTACGAATCGAAATATTGGTAAATTTGTTGAGATGGCAGCGTATACATTCGGAATTGAGGGATATGTGGTCTATATTGTGGCCGAAAAGTCTGATATCGATGGTATTATTGAGAAAAAATTTGATCGATCGAAAAATGATACAATTAAAAGAGAGCCCAGGGCGATCCATGGGCGTAAATTACATCGGAACAGGTGCGAATCAATTAGGACATGAACGACCAGCTGTGTTGAATTTCGTCGTACAGAACGCGGCCGCGTTCTGTACGACGAAAAATGGTTTTTTAATCGGTTATGATGGATGATTTGATGCCAATATTGGTTGTTTGGGTTGGGGGATATAGAGACATCACACCTAGTTAGCGCACCAAGATTCCCGCCGGAATTTACCCCGTACTGAGTTACGGGGCAGGAATGACAGACAGAGGGAAATGCGATTTTATGATGTTTTATCTATAGAGAATTAATGGAGTGAAGATGATGAGGCGAGTAAAGAGAGCGAATAATTATGATGAATGAAGATGACAATAAAGAAACATTTTGATATGGTGGAGTCATGATTAAAACACGATTTGCGCCGAGCCCGACGGGGGAATTGCATATTGGCGGTGCCCGCACTGCCCTTTTCGCTTACCTATTTGCCAAGCATGAAGGCGGCGATTTTTTACTTAGAATCGAGGACACTGATCGCGAACGTTTTGTTGAAGGCGCGACTGAACGTATTATTGAAGCGATGAAGTGGCTTGGAATTATCACTGATAACGTTGACGAGCCCATGATTCAGTCGGAGCGCAAGGAGACCTACAAGAAACATGCATTGGAATTGGTCGAAAAGGGCGCGGCCTATATTTGCACGTGTACGAAAGAGAGATTGGAGGAGCTGCGGAAGGATCAGGAGGCGAAGGGAACGCCGACGGGATATGATCGGCACTGTCGGGAACTTTCGAATAACGGGTCAAGAATTACGAATTATGAAAAATTGCCGGAAGGAGCAGTCATTCGATTGAAAATGCCGGAAAGCGGAAAGATTGTTGTCAATGATTTGATTCGGGGGAAAGTTGAGTTTGACACTGCTCTTCAGGATGATCCGATTATCATGAAATCCGATGGTTTTCCGACCTACCACTTGGCTGTGGTGGTTGATGATCACGACATGGGCATCACTCACGTCATTCGGGCGGAGGAGTGGTTGTCTTCAACACCCAAGCATCATACTTTGTATGATGCTTTCGGTTGGCCCAAGCCTGAATTTGCCCATTTACCGATGATTTTGGGACCGGATAAAAAGAAATTATCCAAACGGCATGGTGCTACGGCAGTGCTTGATTATCGAAAAGAGGGTTATTTGCCGGAGGCTATTGTTAATTTTATTGCTTTGCTTGGTTGGAATCCTAAGGACGAGCGGGAGGAATTTGATTTAAAGGGACTGGTTAAAGAATTTAAAATCGAAAACGTTCAGAAGTCGCCGGCCGTCTTTAATGTCGATAAATTGAATAGTATTAACGAGCGATATATTAGGGAATTGGGGAAATCGGGGGAATTAGGAAGATTGGAGATTTTGGGGGAATTGGGAATGTCGGAGGGAGAGCTGGAGCTGGCGGGGCGGGGCGGATTTAAGACGCTTAAGGAAATTGCTAATTATGTTGTTGAGCTAAGAAAAGAACCTGAGTATCCAACTGAACTTTTGGTGTTTAAAAAGTCGGATAGGGAGAGAACGCTGGTGGGGCTGAAGAAAGTATTAGAGAAGATGAAGAAGATAAAAGAGTATGGAGAAGGGAAAGAAATAGAAGAAGATTATCAGAGGATTTTAGAAAAAGTGGTCTTGGAGAACGGCTTGGCAAACGGGGATGTTTTTTGGCCGGTACGGGTGGCTTTATCGGGTGCTGAAAAGTCGCCTTCGCCGGTTGAACTGATGTTAACGTTAGGGAAAGATGAGAGTTTGAAAAGAATTGAGAGGGCATTGGGGAAAATTCAATAGGTCGGATAGGTCTAATATGACGGATAGGTCTGATGTTAGAAGAATAAAAGTTATTCAGGTCATTGCTGATTCTGAGATCGGAGGGGGTCCAAAACATGTATTGGGACTCTTGGAGAATCTCGATCAAGACAAGTTTGATCTTTTTTTGGCTTTTCCAGCTGGATGGTTGGAGAGAAAAGCCGGGGAGATCGGGGGGGTTGGGGTTTTTAGAATTGATTTTAAGTCGAAGTTCGACCTGGGGAGTTTGGTCCAATTTCGCGAGATCGTTAGTAAGATCAGGACTGATCATGATCCCTTTGGACCATTGATTATCCATTCGCATGGGCCTCGTGCCGGCTTTGTCGCCCGTTTCAAGCGAATTGTCGGCGCAAAAAATATCTACACGGAGCATATCTATACCGGTGATTACCATTTAGGCAACTCGATTAACGAATGGTTGCAAAAGAATTTACTTAAGAGATTAAACTTCAAATCGGATTTAGTGATCGCCGTCTCAACGGCAGTTAAGGATTATTTGCTAAAATCTGGATTAGCGCCGAAGAACCGGACAATCATTATTCCAAACGGGATTGAGCTAAGGGACAACAAGAGAGAATTAAGGGCGACAGAGAGCGGCAAAGGAGTTATGATCGGAACAATTGGTAATTTGAACAAACAGAAAGGACAGAAATATTTAATTGAGGCGTTGCCGACTATATTAGAGAAATATCCGGAGGCAAAGTTGGAGATCGTCGGGGAAGGACCAGAGTACGATAATTTGAAATTTCTAATTTTTAATTTGAAACTGGAGGGGAGGGTCAGTTTACCGGGTAAGCAAGAGAATACTCGAAAGTATCTTGAAAAGTGGGATACGTTTGTCTTGCCATCGATATCAGAGACGTTTGGCGTGGCAATTTTGGAATCTTTTGCTGTTGGAATTCCGGTGGTGGCAAGTGAGGTTGGCGGCATCAAAGATATCGTTCAGGATGGTCAAAATGGACTACTCGCTAAAACAAAAAATCCGGCCGATTTGGCTGAAAAAGTCATAAGAGTGCTTGGCGACCAGAAACTGGCCGCAAAATTGATTAAGGCGGGAAACAAGACTGCAGAAGAGTACGGGTGGGAGAGAATAGTGAAGAAAGTTGAAAGGGCATACCTTGGAATTGTCGAAAATGCCAAACAGTGCTAGAAAGTCTTTGGCTAATTATCAATGTTCAATATCCAATCAATTTCCGATTATCCAGCGATCATTGATACCTGGAACTTGATTGAACATTGATAATTGATAGTTGGAAGTTATATTGGTTCGGGGTTGTTAACCAAATTGAACAGATTAATGTAAAGTTCTCTATTGGACTCAAAAAACGCTTCGGCATACTGACCATGGTTAAACATGCCGGCGCGGTATTGATTAAGCCCTAGAATTGCTTTTGAATAGGAGCGAGAATTTTGTTGAGAAGCGTGCGCGGCCATAGCTTCCTTTTTTAATTCTATTGCTTCATCGATATTTATGAGGCGATTGGCGAAGACAGGTGTCCAAATTTCGTACGAAAAAATCATACCATTAAAATCAGGCATTTTTTTCAGGGCTTCGGCAAGAATGGCGGCGGTTTCAAAATGGTCGGGATGGGAGTCTATAAAAGATGGTGCATAGATGATGTCCGGCTGGAATTTTAATATCAAATCGTTTAATCGTTGAATCGTTGAATTGTTGGGAGACAAACGACCATCGGGGATTTGCCAAAAATCGAGGTCGGTAACACCTAAAACCAGGGCGGCTTCCCGAGCTTCTTTTTGCCGCCGGCCGGGGTTGGATTTTTTTTCCCCGGAGCCGTCAGCCAGATAAATTATTTTAATTTTATTCCCTGCTTTTTGGTGGAGACAAAGAGCTCCGCCGCAACCAAAGACGTCGTCATCGGGATGGGAAGACAAAACAAGAATATTGCCCTTCGGCGGGTTGTCTAAAATTTCCAGCTTAAATTCTGAAGCGATGGCTTTATTAAAAACTTCCCAACCCAGAAATTTACGCAGGTGGTTCAGATGAAGTAAATTTTTAATAAGGCGCCTTGCGGCCATTGTGATTTCCTGTACAATTTTTTATCTTGACTCGAGTGATACAATGTGGGAGTGAAGTGTCCGGCATAATTAACGTGTTAGGAGGATAAAATAATTGGATGGATCGTTGCCATTATTGTGGGTGGCATAATCGGCTGGGTTGCCAGTTTAATCATGAAAACCGATGAGGAACAAGGTTTTTGGGCCAACATCATCGTTGGTGTTATTGGCGCCCTGCTGGCCAGATTAGTCTTCTTTGATCTGCTTGGTATCGGTTCGGCCGCGAGTGCCGGTTCGTTAACTTTTTGGGGGCTGATTTGGGGTGTTGTCGGTGCCGTGATCCTGATTGCAGTTCTGCGTTGGGTGCGGGTCTTGCGCTAGAGACGAATATCAAATTTATTACAAGATACGCTAGTCGCCTAAAGGGTATACAAGGCGTAAAAAAGGGTTAATACCCCGCCGCCCCGATCGATCGGGGCGTTCTATGGGTTTAGGGCTTGCCCTATATTGTAGCTTTTATTTCTTTAATCCCATAACAATGTCAATCAGTTTATGTTGGGCTGTTTTAAGGTCGCCGTTGATGATAGTATGGTCATATAAATCTTTATATCCCAATTCTAGACTAAAACGGGCTTGACGGATAGCACGCGAAGCTTTATTTTCCGTACCTCGATTTTGCAATCTGCCGGCGGCTTCTTTTGGGTTGGGGGGCAAGATAAAAACGGTGACGACATCGGGATAGAGTTTTTTAATATTCATTGCTCCCTTAACATCCAAGATGGCGATGACATTTTTACCGGATTCTGCCAGCCGGTCAAAATCCTCTCTTTTAGTCCCGTACCTGTTTTCAAAGACTTGTTCCCATTCCAGAAACTCATTGTTTTGAATGGCGCGGTCAAATTCTTTGTCGGTAACAAAGTTGTAATCTTTTCCCTTGATCTCGCCCGGACGGATACATTTTCTGGTGGTGTAAGAAATAGAAAAAATACAATCGTCACGGTCTCTTAGCGGCGCACTAACGGAGCTCTTGCCTGATCCGGAGGGGCCGGAGATAATAAAGATCTTTGACATCATGAATTTAAATTAGCAGATTTATGGCTGAAGCGCCAGCCGGCCAATGTCGGAACGCCAAGAATAAAAAATTTTTCAAACAAAAAATGACCGTTTAGGGCCATCTTTACCAATTTTCTCGCTGGTTCGGAGACTAGGATTCGAACCTAGGTTGACGGAGCCAGAATCCGCCGTCCTGCCGCTAGACGATCTCCGAACAAGATTAATGCGGGGCGAGTTTTCGATTTCTGTCGTGACGTGGTACCGCGTATGGGAGTCGAACCCATGATCTCTGCCGTGAGAGGGCAGTGTCCTAGACCACTAGACGAACGCGGCAAAAAATTTGTTGTTGTAATTCTAACAGAAATTGAGCTTTGCTGCAACTTTAAGGTATTTGTCATCCCGATATTGTCCATGCTATAATAAAATCACCAGCAGTTAATTTTCGGAGTATTTGGGATGCGGAGGGGTTCGGCGCTCATCATTGCGATGCTGATTATGACCGCTATCGGTAGCGTTGCTTTCGGCGTTGGCAGAGTCTTACTGTTTGAAATCGGGTCGTTCTCAATGTATGAAAGCAGCATACAAGCTTTCTATGCGGCCGAATCCGGGATCGAGGAGGGTTTTCTGCGCTACCGCTATGATATGGAAACCGCTCTGCCGACTGGCGAATCAGGTATAACGAATAGCGCCCAGCGGACAAATTTGAGTGATTTAAGTCTGGTGAGCAACTCTGTTGATATGGGCATGGGAGATGGCTTATCGCTAGCGAAACAACTTTATGATCTCAGGATGAATTCAGGGGAGAGCTCTTATGGCAGCGAAACCCTTCTTTCCGACCCCGGAGTACTAGCCGACCCCGGTTCGCCGTACTATATTCCTCGTGACGAGTCAAAGAAGTTTAAAACCTATGAAGACATCAATCTTGTTCTAAAATCGGTCGGCGAGGCGGTCTCTAAACCGAGCCCGCTTAATAACGCGCGCTGCGTTTTGATTGAGATGAGGATAGTCAACAATTCACCCATTCCGGTTGAGAGAAAAGCTATTTTTAGAAGTAGTGAAACGGTTCTATGCGGCAGATTGGATGGCAGCAACACTGGCGATGTTGTTACTATCGGGGCAAAACCTTATGTTATGGAAGCTGCTACTACCCTGATCCGGCTAAACAGATTAATTGAGACTACCTGGCCCGATCTTGGTGTATTGAATGGCGCCGAACTCTACATTAAGCCGATTGGTAATGATGTCACTGTTTCTTTTAGTTCAGTCAACGGGCGGCCTATTTTCGGACCGTACTCCAAGATTAAATCAAACGGTTACTATAATGGTGTCAGCCGGGAAATCGCCGCCAATATTGACCGCCAGCATGGCACGTTGTATGATTTATTTGACTATGTTGTTTACGATGCAGATTGATAAGACGTGTCGTAAACATTGATCATTAAGGAGGTAGCAATGGCCAATCAGCCGAAAGTATTGATCGTTGATGACGATATGATCCTTCGGGAGATGTATGAAGCCCGCATTAAAGAGGAGGGTTATGTTGTTATTTCTGCTTCAGATGGCGAAGAAGCGCTTCAAAAAGCATTCAGGGAGAAACCAGACATCATTATTTTAGACATTATGATGCCAAAAATTAACGGTATTGATGTCATGAAGAAATTAAGAGCCGACAAAGAAACCGAAGGTATCCCGGTTATTCTTCTGACAGCGCTCATAAAAGAGATTGATAAAATTAAAGAGCAGATGAGAGATTACGATCATTATCTGATCAAAAGCGAAATCATGCCCGGGGAAGTGATAAAGAAGATTAAGGAGTCGTTGGTAAAGGCAAGCGGCGAAATCGAAAAACAATAAAGACGGAAGAACGTTATTGGTCTTTTGGCCTATTTGTAGGGAGCAAAGGGGTTTTCCCGGCCGAAGCCCGGTTCATCAGTCGAAATGGATTGGCCATAATTCTTCGGTTTGGCTAGCTCGTTGAGGGTCGTTTTGTTGATTTTGAGAACCGTTGACTCGTCCGGCTTATCAGCCGCGGAGGGGGGTTGAGAAAAACGCCAGAAGAAAAACACTCCTCCGGCAATCAGGATAAAACCAAGAATTATTAAATTTAGAGGCGTTTTATTTTGCATAGATGTAACCGTTGATCCTTATTGCAATCATGTCCTGGCTGCCGTTAGTTAATGAGACGGTGGAAACAGTGTTGAAGCGCGATAATTTTTCTAAATCAGCAATGAATTCTTTGATAACGGTATAATGACCGGAGGTGTCAAAGTTAAAACCGATACCATCTTTAGCCGATTTTGCGCTCTCTTTGTTTTCTGATTTACTGCCGCTTCCCCCGTTGTCGGCTTTTGCGGCCGGTTTTTCGATCACGGAGAGGCTATCCAAAATTAAACCTTTTTTGGCGGTCAAACCTTCGATCTCGACAATAAAGTTGCTGACTTCTTCTTTGTCTGGCCAGAGCTCATTTACAGTGGTAAGGGCGTTTGAAATCTCTTCGGAATCAGATTCGGAACCTTTCAAAACGGCAATCTTGTCATTGATTGCCTTTAGTTCCGTTTCTTTCTGCGCAGTTTCTTTATTGTTTCGGATGATGGCTTTTAAATTGGGCAGAAACCTGAACCAGACAAGGCCAAAAAATACCATTAGGCAGATGGTTGAGAGAAGAACGGTTTTTTTCCAAAAAGCGATCATTTCACTCTCTCTAAATTAGCCGTGATAGAAAAACTAAAATTATTTTGGCCGCTTTGATAGGCCGACGAAGAGAAGTAAACGTCTTTGAAAAACGGGGAGCTCTCCATTTTTTCCTTAAATTTGGCAATTTCGCGCCGCGATTCGGCCTGTCCGCTTAGGACAAGTGTTCCGGTAGCCTGGTCCATACTTAGACTGTTGATGCTGGTTTGAACGGGCACGGATTTTTCAAATTCGGCTATAACCAGACTCCAGAGCGGCCGGTTTTTATTAACCGTCTCAATTTTTACCAGTTTCCCGTTAATCTGATTAATTTTCTGTTCAATCTCGCCATACTGCTCCGCTGATTTATTGGCGGTAGAAATTTTATCTTCAATTGATTTCAAACGGCTTTGGCTGGTTCCGGCCAGGTAGCCCAGCAGTTCCGAGATTATCGCTATAACAATAATCAAGAGAGCAACCGCCAAAGAGGCCGACCCGGCAGCCGCCTTAAGTTTACGTTCTCGCTTGAGTTGTGTCGGGATAAGGTTGATCATCATTCTTTCCTCATGGCTAAACCGGCCGCAATGGCAAATTCTGTTCCTAATTGGATCTTGCCGGCCACGTTCGGCTTGCCGATCTCGCACTTGATTTTAACTTTGTCAGTCAGGTAGGCAGCTAAATTGGCGATCTTGCCGCCCGAACCGCAGAGATAGATTTTCTCAACCGGCCGGGGTTTGTAATCGCGGTTTTGATGGTATTTGATAACCTCAAGCAGCTCTTTGCTGATCTGGGCTAGAATTTCGCTCTGTTCTAAATTGCCAATCTTGTAAGGTTCTTCGTCGTCAGCCAAACTTGTGTCTATCTGGTTTTTGCCGACACCGATAGTGGTGGTAAGACGGATATTTCTTTCCTCCCAGATTGAGACTCGGGACACTTCCGTACCAATCTCGATAATAGCCAGCCCGCTGTTATCTTTGTCTGTCAAGATGGCCCGTCCCGAGGCTAACGGTTTGGTTTCGATGGCGACTAAATCCAATCCGGCCATTTTTGTGACCTCAAGGTACTCATCAACCAAGCGCTTCGGAGCTGCCACCAGCAAGATGTCAACTAAAGATGAGTCGGGATGCTGCGATAATATTTGGTAATCAATACAAGTTTCTTCGATGGGAATAGGCAAAGTTTGGGCTGCTTCAAGCGGCACGGCCTTTTCGTATTCGCCCGGTCTCATCTTGGGCAGTTGAATAACTTTGGAAAAAATATATGTTTCCGGCAAGGCGGTAACAAGCTTTTTGGCTCTGATTTCAACCGGTTTGGCTTTTTGGCATGTCTCCTTAATTATTTTAACAGTCATTTCTTTGTCTTTAAACAGGTCTTTTTCGATGATTCTTTCGGATATCGGCAAGTCAATTGAGCTAACCACGGCAAAACCATTCCCGTCCGGTTTAAGCTCGACGAGTTTTAGGGCATCGGAGCCAATGTCAAGGCCGAGAGTGTTATTTTGTGAAAAAAGCCCTGTCATATAATTCCTCATATCCTTGATTTATTATATTGCATTGACCAATCCATACATCGGTTGCAAGACCGAAATTATAATTATGCCGATACCGGCACCCATCACGGCCATAAGGATCGGTTCAAGCATGGTTGAAAGATTGGCTGTCATATTGTCAATATCCCGGTCAAAGAAATCAGCCATGTTGTTAAAAACGTCGTCAAGACTACCCGATTTTTCGCCGACAGCAGCTAATTGGCCGATAATGCCGGGAAAATATTTGCTCTCTTTGAGCGTTGCAGAAACAGCTACCCCGTTCTTGACCTTGTCCGCCATGCCGGTGATTTCTTCTTCATAATAAACATTGCCGACCACGTTGCCGGAAATCTTGAAGATTTCCAGCAGGGGCAGGCCCGAAGCAACGAGTGAAGCAAAGGTACGGGTGAAGCGGGACATATAGCTTTTTTTGAGCAAAGTACCGATGACGGGAACGTGCAAGACCAGAGCGTCGAAGAAGTGCTTGCCGGAGGAAGTTTTTCGCCAGCGGGACAGAGTTATAAACAACGCTACTGCGCCTCCAAGGACAAAGAGGCCGTACTTGGTTAAAAAAAGGCTTAAGGCAATGACGGCTTTGGTCAGGGCCGGAAGTTCGATGCCGGCGTCATCGAAGATAAGTTTAAGCTGTGGAATGATGAAAACCAGGATCAGGACCAGGACGCAGATTAGAACCACAAAAACAAAGATGGGATAACTAAGGGCACCGCGGATTTTACGGTTAAGTTCATACTCTTTTGACGTTTGTTGGATTAAGCGTTCCAGGACAATATCCAGTTTACCATTTTTTTCGCCCGAACGGATCATATTGACATATATTTCGCTAAAAGTAGAAGGGTGTTTGGCTAGGGCATTGGAGAGCGATTCGCCCCCTTCGATATCGGCCATAATTTGATTGATCTGCTTGGCAAAATTCTTATTTTCGGTTTCATCTTTCAGCGATTCCATAGCGACAGCTAAAGGCAGCCCGGCCTTAATCATAATTTGGAGTTGTTCCGTGAAAATGATCTTGTCTTTAGCGCTGACCTTGCGCCTGAAAATAACCAAGCCTTTAGATTCTGCTTTGACGGCGATGGCAAAAAGGCCTTTATTGTGCAGGACAGAAGAGACGCCCTTTTCGTTGTTGGCTTCAACGGCGCCTTGGATAACTTTGCCTGTTTTGTCTTTTGCCGTGTATGAAAATCGCATAACAATCAAGTACTTTCGCACTTTTATTAATCCTTCGTTACTCTCCAGACCTCTTCCAGCGTGGTGATGCCTTCTATGGCTTTGATGATGCCGTCCTGGACCATGGTAACCATGCCACCCTTGACGGCAGTTTGGGCAATGGCGTCGGAGGAGGCCTTTTTTAATACCAGCTCCTTAACCGGTTCGTTTACTGCCATAACTTCGTAAACGCCCAGCCGGCCCTTGTAACCGGAACCGGAACAAGTTTTGCAACCCTTGCCCTTAAAAAACTTCAACTCGGCCTTGGTGTATTTTTCTCTTTCGGCAGCCGGCATTTTGGCGATGATTAAGTTAACGGTTTTAATTTCCGCTTCGCTAACCTTGGTTTCCTCTTTGCACTCCTCGCAGGTTTTTCTGGCCAGACGTTGGCCGATGACCAGGTTTAAAGATGAAGTGAGCAAGAACGGTTCGACTTTCATGTCAATCAGGCGGGGAGCGGCGCCGGCCGCATCATTGGTGTGGAGAGTTGAAAGGACAACATGGCCGGTGAGTGCGGCCTGGACAGCCATCTCGGCTGTTTCGCTGTCGCGAATTTCTCCGATCATGATAATATCGGGGTCCTGTCGGACAATTGAACGGAGGCCGGAGGCGAAAGTGTAGTTAATTTCGTGGTTGACCTGACTTTGGTTAATGCCGGGAACTTGATATTCGATCGGATCCTCAAGGGTAATAATATTAACACCCTCATTGAAAAGTTTATCTATCAGAGCATAAAGGGTTGTTGTCTTGCCGGAGCCGGTCGGTCCGGTGACCAGGATCATACCGTGTGATTTGTCGAGGTTGGCCTTCAGGGTGTCAAGACCGCTGCCCAGCAAGCCCAACTGCTCGACAGTTAAAATTCCGGCCGACTTATCCAAGACGCGCATAACGACCTTCTCGCCATAAGCAGTCGGCATGGTGGAGATTCGAAAATCAACTCTATGCCCGTCAGCATTGATGCTAAAACGGCCGTCCTGGGGCAGCCTTTGCTCGTCTATCTTCAGATTGGCCATAATTTTGATGCGCGAAATGACAGCCAGATGGATATCCTTGGGCAGAGTAACTTTTTTTCTTAATATGCCGTCGAGCCGAAAACGTACCTGGATCTCTTTTTCGGCCGGTTCGATGTGGATGTCGGAGGCTTTATCGCGAATAGCCCGCTTTAGAAGCGAAGTGACAATGCGGGCCGCCGGGGCATCGTTCAGAGTTGACTCCAGCAGAGTTTTTTTCTGTTTGTCGCCATCTTTTTTAAGTTCATCCTCATTGGTTTCTATGGCTTCCTCAACTTCTGACTCGAGGCCCTGGTATTGGTCAATGATATGATTGACATCCAATTCCGAAGACAGACGGATCAAAAGCTGCTTCTGGCAGTATTTTTTAATTATTTCCTTAGCCTCGATATCTTCCGGATCGCTCATCGCCAAAACTAACTTGCCCTCGCTTTCTTCGATCGGAACGGCTTTGTATTTCCGGGCGATCTTTTCCGGAATAAGCTGGAGGATTTCTTTGGGTACGGTTGTTTTGGAGAGGTCTATATAGGCGATATTAGAGTAATCGGAGGTGAAGGGCGGCAGCTTTTCTACGGCTGTTTCAACCGTTGCAGCCGTCTCGTCGTTTTTGTCGCCCCAGAGACGGTTCCAGAGTGTTTTATGCTTGTCTTCGGGATTGGTATTCTCGTTTTCGTCAGGCGTCAGATTTTCAGCAATGTTGCCGGTTGCCGGTGCGGCTGGCTCTCCTGCGTTATTTTGGAAGACGAGGTTATTGTCGGGACCGGTTATTTGTGTTGCTTTTTCTATCCCGGCCTCTTTTTTTGAGGCAGAGCGCTTGATGGGGATTTCGATGCCTTCCGATTGGGGGACGGATGACGGATGACGGATAACGGAATCATTGCCAGTTTCCGTTTTTCGTTTTTTGCCGTGCATAGTGGGATTTTCGATTATTTTGCCACTAGCGACCATTTTTTTGATATTTTCGGCTGGCATCCATTTGGCGACATTGGTCGGCAGCATAACCATTTTTTTGGCGGCGCCGTATTTGGGGTGCATTATTATTTTGGAGGGATAGTGGACGGTGTAAAAAGTACCAAAGTTAGAATAGACGATCTTGTCGCCTTTCTCGAGAGCTTCTCTAATTGTCGCGCCAAAGGCAATGATAATATTTTCAGCTTGACGCTGGGTTATTTTTGCCTTTTTAGCCAGTTGCCTGGCCAACTCCTGCCGAACCATACTTGCCCCTCTGCCCCGGATATCGGGGCATCCCCCGTAGCTTTGGCGAAGGGGGACTTTCCATTATCTTTCTTATCAATATTGTATCATTTTTCCGTAATTTTAAGCAAGACGTTGGACCGATATTTATTATCGGTTTAATATCGTTTGACGGGGAGGAGAGAGAGGTGTGCATAACTCTGTGCACAACCTGGGGATAAGTTTAGGCTCAAAATCGGCCTTTGAGCGCAGGAGTGGCAAATAAGCCATCGCTTCACGATACGTTGGCAGAGGGGCTATAATGATAGCAAGTTGCCTTACCCCTCGCGAAACTACGAATAGATCCCTGCCTTCGCGGGGATGACAAAGGATCATTATTCATAATTTGGTAATTTCGTTCAGATTCGTATTTTCGTAGGGGCGCGACTGGAAGGAGCGCATGGCTTTTTATCTAAAATACAGACCGCAAAAGTTTGTTGATTTGGTTGGCCAGGACCACATAAGCCAGACCCTGCTTTCTGCACTCAAAAATGGCATGGAGAGCCATGCTTATTTGCTAACTGGTCCACGAGGTACTGGCAAAACGACCACGGCTAGATTGTTAGCCAAGGCTATTAATTGCACCAACCCAAAAGATGCCGAGCCATGTGACGAGTGTGATATCTGCCGGGAGATAAAAGAGGGCCGGGCATTAGATATAGTCGAGATCGATGCTGCTTCGCACACCGGCGTTGACGATGTTCGCGAGCTGATTGGCCAGGCCAGAATTGCCCCAGGCAAGGCCAAGAAGAAAGTCTATATCATTGATGAAGTCCATATGCTGTCAAAGAGTGCTTTTAACGCCCTTCTAAAGACGCTTGAAGAACCGCCGGGCCATGTCGTTTTTATCCTGGCCACGACCGAAGTTCACAAATTGCCGGCCACCATCCTTTCCCGCGTCCAGCGGTATGACTTTCGCCGCGTTTCGAAAGAAGAGATAAAACAGAATTTAAAGAAAATTGCTCAAGCCGAGAAGATTGAGATTGATGACGGTTCGCTTGACCTGATTGCCATTGCCGCGGCGGGCGGGCACAGGGACAGTATTTCTTTATTTGAGCAAGTCGCCGCTTTTTCCAACAAGGTTTCAGTTCCTGATGTAGTTAACGTTTTGGGTTTAAGTCAGAGCGAGGAGGTTTTCCGCTTAATAGAGACGATTTTTAATGGCGTCCCGGAGGAGGGATTAAAAATCGTCCAGGCTGTGTACGAGAGCGGCGCCGATATTGCGCAGCTGAACAGCGAAATTATCGAGAGTTTGCGGGAAATTCTCCTCGCTCGAATTGCCGGCAAACCGATGCACGAGGACACGGAGGAAAATAAGAAAAAAGTAGTTGGCTTAGCGACAAAACTTGAGGTTGACCAAATTAGGACCGTTTTGCAGGAGTTTATTGATAAGGGCAGATTGATCAAGGAGGTAAGTAATCCTCTCCTGCCGCTCGAGATGGCTATCGTGGCCACTTGCGGTGACAAATCAGAAATCATAAAGCCTGAATTTGAAATAAATTCTAATATTCAAAATCCGAATCCCGAAATTATCGGAAGTTATTCTAAACCAAAACGGGGTGAGGACGAAAAATCCGGCAATAGCCAAAAAAAACATGATCCCGTGCCGCAGGTTTATCGGGATGGCGGGGGCATGAAAAGCAATGAAACAGTCGAACCATTAAATAATAAACAGCCGGAGGCTGCCTTGGCTCCCGTCCTTGAAATGACGGCCGATATTTGGCAGAAAATCACCGCCCTGGCTAAGGTCGAAAATGCCAGCTTGTTTGCACTGTTGCGCGACGCTAAGCCGATGAATATAACAAACAGCCGGCTTAGCATAGGCGTACGGTTCAAGTTTCATAAAGACAAAATCTCGGAAGTCAAGAATCGCAACATTCTGGAAAAAATTTTAAGGGATGTAACAGGGTCTGATTATCAAATTTTATGCGAATTAATTGGTGCCAAAGGGGCCAAAAAAGAGGCCAAAGCGGCCAGCGATGACGAACTGCAAGCAGCGGTGGCAGAGGTCTTCGAGGTAGAGGGGTGAACGCAGCTATAAATTTTTAATTTAAAAAATTGGCGAGGTAAGAGATAGTGCCGAGGGGAAATTCAAAAAGTGAGGGTGCGGAGAGGCGCGACAACCGGTCGTCTTATTCTGGCGTCCGTATGCCGCCCCAGAATGTTGAGGCCGAGCGGAGCGTCCTGGGCGCCATTTTGCTCGATAAGGATGCCTTCATTAAAATCGCTGACATTCTGATGCCGGAAGATTTTTATGAAGACCGGCACAACCTGATTTATGACGCCATGATCAAACTGTTTGAAAAACGGATGCCAGTTGATATTGTGACGCTCTCCGAAACGCTCGAAGCGGAGAATAAAATTGACGAGGCCGGCGGTTCGAGCTATCTGGCCCAAATCGTCAATGAAACGCCGACCGCCACCAACATTGTCCATTATGCCCAGATTACGCGCGATAAGGCAGTTTTGCGCCGTTTGATCAAGGCGGGCAGCAGTATTGCTGACCTGGGGTTTGACGAAGAGAGCGAACTTGTCGAAACGCTCGACAGGGCCGAACAGTCGCTCTTTGCTGTCTCCCAAAAATTTTTAAAGGATAAATTTGTACCGATCCGAGAGGTCTTGGCCGAGGCTTTTGACCGTATTGACCACATCCATAAAGATAAAGATAAAGGCGCGATCAGGGGAGTGCCTTCCGGGTTTAAGCATCTCGATAATTTAACAGCCGGTTGGCAGAAATCCGATCTTGTTATCCTGGCCGCCCGTCCCTCGATGGGCAAAACTTCATTCGCTTTGAATTTAGCCGAACATGCCGCCATCGAAGAAAAAATTGCCGTCGGCGTATTTTCGCTGGAGATGAGCAAGGATCAGCTGGTTGACCGTTTACTATCCTCGCAAGCTGGTGTTGACTCCTGGAAACTGCGTACCGGCAACCTCTCTGATGATGATTTTCCCAAGATCGGTTATGCTATGGGCGTTCTGTCGGAGGCGCCAATTTTTATTGACGATTCGCCGGGAGCTAATGTTATGGAGATTCGGGCCAAGGCCAGACGCCTTCAAATGGAGCATGGATTGGGAATGATTATTGTTGACTATTTGCAATTGATGTCCGGCCACTCGCGCAGTTCCGACGGCAACCGTGTTCAGGAGATCTCTGAAATTTCACGCTCGCTCAAGGGCTTGGCCCGCGAATTGAACGTGCCGGTCATTGCCCTTTCCCAGCTCTCCCGGGCCGTTGAGCACCGGGATGACAAGCGGCCGCAACTGTCGGATTTAAGAGAATCAGGCTCAATCGAGCAGGATGCCGATATGGTCATGTTTTTGTACCGCGAGGAGTACTACAAGCCCGATACGGAAAAGAAGGGCATCACTGAAATTCTAATCAAAAAGCATAGAAACGGTCCAACCGGCCAGGTTGAAGTCTTCTTTAACCCGGCCCAAATGCGTTTTGCCGACCTGGAGAAACGCCGTTTGCCGGAGGGGACTGTGGAGGTAAGAGAACTGGCAGGATAATAAATTTACAGTAAACCCTACCATTTTAACAACTTATAATTGACGATAGGCAGTCGAAGCTAGAGAGTGAATCTTGAGGTTGGAGGATAGAAGATAGACAGAATCCAGCGAAGGAGAGGTAAGAAATGCTGTGGATACTTCAGACAGATAGGGTCAGCCTTGCTCTGGGAGATATCATCCCCGGGGCCGAAGCCGTTATCCAGGTTACCGCCCAAGAAGAGGGCAGGCTGTTCCGGCGTTTTGCCGCCATCCTCCGCCAGATTTACTGTGTGGACGAAGAGTCCGGCGAACTGCGCGTGGATGGAGGGGCGTTTGTTCGAGTGCGGCGGGAGCATCAGGAACAGTGTCGTCCCGAGTGGGTGGCAATAGTGGGTACTATCGCCAAGTTCGCTGTCTTGACCGGCTTGGCCTATGAGAAGGATGGCGCGATGGAATTGTCCGGCCGGGATGGCTCCTTGCGTCTTCCCGGCGATAATTCGGGACTGCTTTTCTTTAAGGGGGTGGTGGTCTGAATAAACGCCCGGAAAACCGTGATGGCTTTGGGCTCCATAGCTCGGAGCCATTTTTGTCGAAATAGACTATTCGTTCTAATTACGATAGAATGAGCGCATGAAGACGCTTGTTTTAATTGATTCCAATGCCATCGTGCACAGGGCATATCACGCTTTGCCTAAGAATTTATCGAATTCCAAAGGCGAGCGGACGAATGTGACCTATGGTTTTGCGCTTGCTTTGATTAAAATTCTGGAAGAGTTGCATCCCGATTATATTATTGCCGCTTTTGATTTGGCCGGGCCAACATTTCGTCATCTTGAATACACAGAGTACAAAGCTACGCGAGTGAAGGCGGATCAGGAGCTTTATGATCAAATCCCTCGTGTGCGGGAGATGCTGACCGCTTTTGGCGTTCCGATTTACGCTGTGGAGGGATTTGAGGCTGATGATATATTAGGCACACTCGTGGAACAGTGCTTAAGATCAAGCAAGACAGCAAGACAGCAAGATAGCAAGACAGCTAAAAATACATCTGATAATGCTGTCCAGCTGTCCAGCTGTCCAGCTGACGAGCTGATGATTTACATTGCTTCTGGCGATCGGGATGTTTATCAACTATTGAATGGCCATGTGAGAGTTTTAATGCTCAAGAAAGGTTTTTCGGAGGCGGAGATCTTTGACCACAAGCATCTTAAAGAAGTTTATGGTTTGGAGCCCGGCGATTTCATTGACTTAAAAGCCTTGGCGGGTGACGCTTCGGATAACATTCCGGGTGTGCCGGGGATCGGGCCGAAGACGGCGACGGATTTAATACAGCGATATGACACGCTAGAAAACCTTTATTGTGAAATTACTGAAAAAGCAAAACCGCTGGAGGATAATTTTCAATTTTCAATTTTCAATTTTCAAGCAATTTCCAATGATTCAATTTTCAAAACACTCTCAAAGGAGTTGGATATTAAGGAGAGAATCCTTAAGCTCTTGATTGAATACAAGGATCAGGCGTTTCAATCGCAGAGATTGGCGACGATTAGACGGGACGTACCGATAGAATTTGACCTTGAATCTGCTAAGTGGGGGCAGTATGATAGGGAAAAGCTCAGGGCATTGTTCGAAGAGCTGGAATTCCATTCCTTACTACGGAGATTTGCCAAAGGTTGGGGCGATGAAGTCAAAAGTCAGGTCACGGAGGAGCAGAAGAAAAAGGATGAGCAGTTAAAGTTGGAGTTATAGTGGGCAGGACAGCAAGTAAGCAGGACGGCATGAAGAGTTAAGATAATGAAAATTTTGATTGGTACCAATAACCAAAATAAGCTCAAGCAGTTTAGGCGGATATTTGAGAATCATGGTTCTGGTATTGAGCTGGTTTCGCTCGGAGAAGCTGGAATTTTCGAAGATGTTGAGGAGAATGAAGACAGCTTGCTTGGAAATGCCAAGAAGAAGGCTCTATTTTTTGGCGAGAAGTCAAAGATGCTAACACTGGCTGACGATACCGGCTTGTTTATCGATGCTTTAGGCGGCGAACCGGGTATTCATGCCAAGCGGTGGCATGAGGGGAGCGAAGCAGATCGAAATGAAAAGATTCTGGAGAGGATGAAGGGTATTCACAAGGAAAAGCGAACCTGCCGATACACCGGAGTTCTGGCACTTTATAATCCGAAGGACAGGAAATTTTGGACTTTTGAGAGTGATTTAGAGGGCATAATCGCCGATAAACCGCTCAAAGGTAAAGGATTTGGCTACGACCCCATTTTTATCTCAACTACTTTTAACAAATATTATTCGCTGTTATCGGATGAAGAAAGGGATTCAATCAGCCACAGGGGCTTGGGGGTAAATCAATTATTAGAAGTCATATCGTAAAGTAGCTTCCATAAAATATCAAACCGTATGTGGACCCATTTGAGCGAAAATGGCGTTAAGCTGCCTAAAATAAGTTCGGAAAAAATCTCAAAAGATGTTGAGCCGGTTTTGCGTGGTATGGAGAAGACCGGGGTGATGATTGATTGTGATGTTTTGCGGAAATTATCTAAAAAGCTCGAATTACGAATTAAGAATTACGAATCACGGATATATAAATTGGCCGGGGAAGAATTCAATATCAATTCGCCCTCGCAAATGGCCGATGTGCTATTTAAGAAATTAAAACTTCCGACTGATGATTTAAAACGGACGAAGACGGGCATATCGACGGCAGCATCGGGATTATCGAAACTGGAAGACAAGCATCCTATTATCAAACCAATTCTCGAGTATCGCGAACTGTCCAAATTAGTTTCAACATACTTAAAACCGTTGCCCGAGATGGTTGATAAAAATTCAAGACTTCATACCACTTACGGCCAAGAAACTTCGACCGGTCGGATGACCTCGTCGAATCCGAACTTGCAAAATATTCCTATTAAGGGCGAGCTGGGCACGGAGATCAGGCAAGCTTTCATTGCGCCACAAGGCTGCAAGTTGATTTCGGCCGATTATTCTCAGATCGAATTAAGAATTGTCGCCTGTTTATCTCAGGATCCGGTTATGATGAAGGCATTTGAGTCGAAAAAAGATATTCATACCGCCACGGCCTCTGAAATTTTTGATATTCCTATTGCTAAAGTCACATCAGACCAGCGCCGGGTGGCCAAGACAGTTAACTTTGGCGTGCTTTACGGCATGAGCCCGTACGGTTTATCGCAGGCTCTAAAAATTGATCAGGAAAAGGCTTATCAATATATCAAGCGTTATTTTGAGACTCATATCGGCATTAAGGCATATTGCGAACGGATGATCAGCGAAGCCAGAGAAAAAGGTTATGTTGAAACGCTTTTTGGCTTTCGAAGATCGATGAAGAATATCAATTCTCATAATCACAGCCTGGCAGGGGCAGAGGAACGGATGGCGGTTAATGCGCCGGTTCAGGGCACGGCGGCGGAGGTGCTGAAGTTGGCGATGATCGAATTGAGTAAAAAGCTAGACAGCAAAACAGCTAGACAGCAAGACAGTAAATCAAAACTGATTCTGACGGTGCACGATGAATTGGTAATTGAAGTGTGCGATGAGGATGCCGAAAAAGTTGCTAAGCTGGTTAAGGAGGTGATGCAAAATGTAGTAAAATTATGTGTACCGCTGGAGGTCGAAGTGGGAATCGGTAGTAATTGGGCAGAAGCTAAACACTAGCCAGAAATGGATAACGAATTAACCAAATGACGAATGACCAATATATTTGTTATTAGTTATTCGGATTATTAGTCATCCATTCGTGTTTATGTATTTCTTTCTCTACGGTGAAGACACATACTCTATAAAAGAAAAGGTGAGGGCGTTTCGAGCTAAATTCAACAATGATTCAAACGCTCTTTTTAATCATATCCGTCTGGACGGGGCTAAATTAACCAAAGCGAACTATCTCGAGGCGGTTTTGTCGCTGCCGTTTCTGATGGAGACAAAGCTGGTTGAAATTACTAATCTGCTTATGGAAAATAAGGATTTAGATCTCAAAAAATATATTGCCTATAATTTGGACAAGATACCGCAGTCCAGCGTTGTTCTTTTTATCGAAGAGGGTTTACCGGATGCCCGCACCGTTCTTTTTAAAACGCTCGATAAGCCGAAAATCGCCCAAACATTTTCCCCGCTCCCCCGATCCTTTTTGCAAAGATGGATCCGCGCGAGAGTCGATAAAGCTAAATTGACCATTTCGCAGCAAGCGGTTGAAAAATTAATTCTCTTTGTGGACGCCGACCTCTGGCGGCTGGATCAGGAAACCAATAAGCTGATTGCTTACGCCGGTGCCCGCGGAGTGGACGGGATTGACGAAAAATCCGTTGAGTTGATGGTCGCGCCAAATTCCGAAGTCAAGATTTTCGACCTGATTGATTGGCTAGCCAAAAAGAACGAAAAAGAATCCATCCAAGCTCTCCATCGCTTAATTGAGGCCGGAGAGAACGAGATTTACATTCTGACCATGATTGTTTATCAATTCCGTCATGCCTTGAGCGCGGCTGATTTGAGGGCAAGCGGGGCGGGCGATCAGGAGATTCTTAAATTAACCAGAATAAACCCCTATGTCTTTCGCAAACTTGCAACATTATTAAGGATTTATCCGCTCGATAAGCTGGAGAGTATCTATTTAAAATTAGAACAAGCGGACTATGAACTCAAGAGCGGTTCAGTGCCGGGCCTGGTGCTTGATTTACTGGTAGTTGATATTTGTAGAATGTAGGTTGGTGTTGCAAATAAAAAGTGCTAAAATAAAACGTAAAGCATAAAACGTAAACCGCAAAGCGCAGACGATTTGTCCTCGAAGTTTGCATGGATGGTTTTCAACCAAGTTTCACATTTTAAGTTTCAAGCTTCACAAATAGGAGGGTGGTTGACCAAGGGCGAGAAAGTAAAGGCAGAAAAAAAAACCGGCTTGATTGGTTTCTACAAAAAGAAACTACTATTTTTTGCGTTATTGGCCTTGCTGGCTGCGGGCGGAGTCAGGACGGTTTATTTCAACAAGTACCAAGCCGATACCGAACCGATCGCTACTGGTGAAGACCGGACAAGTCTTAAAATTGATGTCGAGATTCTTAATGACGGTAAAATTGAAATTGATGGCAATCCCTCCAACAAAAAAATCAATTTGCTTCAGGATGGCGATGAAGCCAGACTGCCGGTTCTTGATGCTGCCGGGGTTGAGTACACTTCGATCGAAATTACTTTGGCTCTGCCACAACCGGTAGCCAAGCAAACGGAACACCAAATCCTGGCTATCCATGGCGTCGGCGAAACCAATTCGTCTGTCTCGGATGATTCGACTATCACCTATTTAGCCGAAGATGTCTCCGGCAGTGCTGTTGTTTCGATTGTGGCCAAGATGCCAAAGGGAACAGTTAATGCGCCGGTTAACGAGAAAATTAAGAAAATACTTTCCGGCTTGCAACTGAATGTCTGGGTAACCGTGGCAATTAGCTTGCCTGTAATTACTATCATCTTTATGTCCCTGCTGGTGCTTTATCAAACACGGCGCCAGCGTATCGAAATACCGGACAAGAGCATTGACTCGCCCCCTATGGCTTTGCCTCCGTCGGTGGTGGGAGCGCTGGTCAACCAACGGGTGCGTTCAAGGGAGATTGCTGCCACCCTGATTGATTTGGCCGTGCGGGGAGATATTGCTATTATTGACCGCGAACGAAGCTTTGCTTTTGGCAAGGGTAAATTCGATCAGCGCCTGCTTGGTTATGAAAAAGTTTTGCTCTCCAAAATTTTCCAAAAGAACTTGAGCTCTGATCGAGTTGAGATCGAGAGAAGGATTAATAACCACTTTTATAGTAAAAAAATTTCGCTCGTTTCGGCCGGTATCTACGCTCTTTCGACCCGCCTGGGTTATTTTAAATCGAATCCGCAAAAAATTCATGCCCGCTATCGTTTAATTGGCATTTTAGCCCTGGCAGCCGGATTGGGCGGTTTTATTTTAAGCTTGATAACTTTCACCAATCCTCCGTACATTGTTTTCTTCTGGGTCGGAATGATGCTGGCAGCTCTCATTATCATTATTTGTTCCTCCCGTATTCCAATCAGGAGCATTCTCGGCCAGGAAGCCTTGGCGAATTGGTACGCTTTCAGGAAATTTCTTTCCGATCCTAAGCCGATGCCCTTCGAATTTAATGAGAACAGTCTTTTTATTCGATATTTGCCTTATGCTATCGTCTTAAATTGCGAAGCGGCCTGGGCCAAGCGGTTCGCGAGGCAGAATTTCATTATGCCCGGATGGTTTTTGACGGAAAAGGGTAGTTTGGGCCTGGAAGACTTTTGTTTGGCCCTTTTCCCGATTATCTCTTATGTATCCCGCAGTCTGGCGGCCTTAAGGGAGCCGGGGTTTGAGTGAGAAATTATTATTAAGGTTTGTAATGAATAGAATCCTAAATAGATTGTTGTTCGGCGGTGGAGTTTTTTTTGATTTGACCCGTTGGGTTATATTGGCAGGCATCGTCCTTGTGCTGGTCAGCACCTTTTTGTATACGATATTTGTTGTTGACGGCGTCTCGATGGAACCCAACCTGCATGATCGGGAGTTTGTTTTGCTCGGAAAGAACAGCTATTTGGTTGGCAAGACGCCAAAGCGCGGCGATGTGGTGGTGGTAGAGTATCCGGGCGATCCGGAACGTAAACATTATGTAAAAAGGGTGGTCGGCCTGCCGGGAGATGAAGTGAAGATAAGCGAAGGGCAAGTTTTTATCAATAACAGTTTGGCTAGAGAGAGCTATCTGACGTTTGACATCAGAACTGAACCGGCCGGCACTTGGAAAATGAGCGACAAAGAGTACTTTTTGATGGGCGACAACCGTCCCAATTCCAATGATTCGCGTTATTTCGGCGGGGTTGAGAAGCGTTTCTTTTTGGGTCGGGCCGTGTTTATAATCTACCCTCGCTTGAGAGCAATCGAGAGCCAGTTCTAAGGGCGGAGAGCGAAGAGTAGCAAAAGAGCACAAAAAAATCAGCTAAAAGCTGATTTTTATATTGCCGCAGCGCCATGAGCGTGGCTTTGTTCGAATAATATTGGTTGAGGCTACTTTTTCTTTTTTACAGCTTTGGCCTTGGCGGTTTTTTTGAGGGGTGTTTCTGCGGTCTTGGTTTTGCTTAAAGCTTTGGCCAGACGCGACTTCAATCTGTCCGCCTTACCGTCGTGGATGATGTTTTTCTTGGCGGCTAAATCAAGCTCCTTGTACGCTTGCTTCATCTTTTCTTCAATGTCGAAGGCTTGCGTCGCAATGCTAATCCTGGCGCTTTTTAGGGCGCTTTTAATTTTGGCCCGCACCAGGTCATTTTCAAGTTTTCGTCTGCGGTCAACGCGGAGAGCTTTTTTAGCTGAAGATGTAAGAGGCATGGGTAAAATCCAATTTTTAAATGATAATTTTTAATTCTTAAACTTAACGTAACATAAAAAGGAGGAAATGTAAAGGTAAAGCGAAATATGTCCTTTCCGCTATTTGACTTTTACCGTTTAGTTGGCTATATTGAATCGTTCCTGTTTTAATGGAAGACGCAAACGAATGATGGAATTAACGCCAAAACAACAAGTTGTTGACGCCCTAAAAAACAAAAAGAAGATTCTTTTAATAACCCACAAAGATCCGGATGGCGATGCCCTGGGCAGCCTTTTGGCGTTGTATTTATTCCTAGCAAAGCAGGGCAAGGATGTTTTGGCGGTTTGTAATGACATCGCTCCTTCGGCCATGGAGTTTTTGCCGGGACTTTCAAACATCAAACAGGATTTTCACGGTGCCAAAGACTTTGTGATTTCGCTGGATATTTCAAATGTTAAGGCCGATAAGGTCATGTATAAAGTCCACGACAAGAGGCTCGACATTATTATTACGCCTAAAAAAGACCAGTTCACGTCGCAAATGGTAGTGTTTTCGGAGGGGGATTTTAATTACGAAGCCGTGATTGTCTTGGATGCGCCCGATCTGGACCGTCTGGGTTCTCTCTACGAGAAAAATTCCCAAATATTTTACGAGGTTCCGGTTATTAATATTGACCATCATTCCGGCAATAGCCATTTCGGTAAAATCAATCTGGTTGATTTGACGGCAACCTCGACAGCTGAAATTTTAGTCTCGGTTCTCGAAGCAGTAACGGGTGACCCTAAATTTTTGGATGAACAAATTGCCACGGCTCTTCTGACCGGCATTATCACTGACACAAATTCATTTCAAAATGCCAACACAACACCCAAATCGTTGACGGTGGCAGCACAACTGGTAGCGGCCGGCGCCCATCAACAAGAAATTATCAAAAATGTCTACAAAACGAAGCAAGTCAGC
>CAZGWE010000004.1:52838-85843 GCA_964529405.1 uncultured Candidatus Saccharibacteria bacterium | reverse complement strand
GGCTCCACCTGCTCCGCCATAACCGGCACCCGAGTTGAGCGTGCCCTTGCCTGTAGCATCGCCATTGGTGGCAGAGTAACCCTTAGCCGAGACATCGATCTTACCGGTTGAGGTCACCGTCATATCATCGACTGTCAAATTCATCTTATTCGTCTCAGCAGTGGAATTCGCTAAATGAGTCAGCATGCCGCCGTTGGTCACCGTCCACGTCCCCGTGCCCGAGTAGTCCTGAACACCGGCGGATGGGTAGTCGGGAAGAGAGGTGCCGGCATTGCCGGTGACACCATTATTATCAATGGTAACCGATTTTGTGCCATTGATGTTCTTATATATAGTGCCGACGCCACCATTGCCGGCGGTACCGGTTCCACCATAAGCTGTGACTGCTCCGGAGAAATCATTACCGGCGACAACGGCTATTCTTCCGCCGCCGCCGCCGCCGCCCCAACTATAACCGCCGTTGCTACCGTTCGCTGTGATAGATCCAGTTCCTGAGAAACTACCAGCAGTAATGTTGACACTACCGCCAGAACTCCCTTCCCAACCATCACCGCCATTGGCTCTAATTGCAGATCCGGCACTCATTGTAATGGTATTGGTAACATGAAGAATAACTGCTCCTCCGCCTATGCCGGTATCAGCGCCACTGGCAGCGGCTCCCGATCCCAGATTGATTGGACTAGTTACGGAGCCGTATGTTACCCCTACATCTCCACGGCCTGGATTTGCCGGATCATAAACAGCACCACCTAACCCACCATAACCAGCGCCATTGCCGGATCCTGTTCCTTGAGATTTGGGATAACCCTTACCAGTAGTATTTATGCTTCCAGTTGAAGTAATTATCAAGTCATCGACTGTTAAATTCATCTTATACAAATTAGCTTCGGGGGTGGCAGTTGTGGCAGTCGTATTCGCCAAATGGGTCAGCATGCCGCCGTTGGTCACCGTCCACGTCCCCGTGCCGGAGTAGTCCTGCACCCCGCCGAGGTGTCGGGGAGAGAGGTGCCGTTGCCACCCGCCAAACTATTATTATCCACCGTTACTGTTTTTGTGCCACCAATATTTTGATAAATAGTTCCCGCACCACCATAATAAGCTGCTGACGACGCATTACCGCTATGAGCCGAAACCGTGCCAGAAAAACTGCTTGAGGTTGCAACAATAGCAATTCTTCCGCCTCCACCGCTACCCCTAATTGAATTTGTATCACCACCGTTTGCCATAATTGTGCCATTTCCTACCAGCATCCCGATACTACTAAGAAAAATACTGCCACCAGCACTGGCACCATCACCATATTGTTTTGCACTAGCGTTTATCGTGCCATTAATCGTTAATGTTCCGCTAACACTCAGTTTTATCGCTCCGCCCGAAAGACTGCTCGAAGAACCTGAACCCAAACTAATTGGGGCGGTGATCGACCCATAAGTCGGACCAGCATCACTATATCCACCGATTCCACCATAACTGGCACCTCTATAATTGCCGCTACCCGTACCCGGTCCCTGATTAGCGGGGAAACCTTTACCTTCCGCGCTAAGTCTTGCGCTGCCGGCAATAATAATATCATTAGCGTTTATTTCCATTCCCAGTCCGCAAACAGCAGCTCCAGAACCGGCGCAAGTTCCGCCGGCAGCCGAATCGCCCTCAAAATCAATCTGGCCGGAGTTTACTGTTAGTGTCTCCATATCCCACTTATAGTTGTTAGGCGTATCATCATTTGAGATAATGGCATGCTTTCTTAAGTACAGTGATGTGCCAGTGTTGTGGGTAGCGCTATTGGTAAAGTTTGAAAGAGTGATGCGAGTTATAGTGCCTGGAGCGGGAATAGTCGAAGAAGAGGCGCCACACCCACCGTTATAACAACCAAAATTACCCAGGCCAGCGTAGATGTACCCGGCAGAAGCATCAAGTGCCATAGCATTACCACGTCCACCAACAGAAAGCTTGGTACTAATTTGCGAAAGATCGGAATTCTGAACTTTAACAACACCACCAGTGTAGCCATCACCAAAGTAAGAGACTCCCGCTGCAGTGTCGATAGAACCGCTTACCAAGTCATCTCCGCTATTCAATGTCCTTGCGCTGTCTTTGGCCATATTCGCAAGATTTATCTTGATTATCGAACCGGGTCGAGTATCGGTACAGAAATAACCGAACGTACCATCAGAAACACCGCAACCAGGAAAAGCCCCCGTGTCCAGGGTTAGAGTATCACCAACTTTAGACTGGGTCACGTCCGATATCGATAAATCGATTTTAATAAATTTCCCCGGATTAGTATTTAAACTAAAGTAGGCATAAGAGCCATCGGTAATGGCGCTGCGGACTTGATTCTCGCCACTGACCAGAGTAAAAGTGCTGCCGGATTGTGTCATATTAGAAGTCGTAATCTTGATTATTTTTGCGGCCGAAGTATAGGTACCAAAGTAAGCATAGGCTCCATCTGATGTAAGTATTCCGCCGTAGAAATTGTTTTCACCGCTTGCGGCAGTAAAGACTTCTTGCTCGGTAAAGTCGGAAAGCCTTACTTTTATCAACTTGGCCGGACTGGTGCCTGTGCCAAAAAAAGCATAGCCATTAGCAATGTCGATTGCGGAGCTTATTAAATTGTTCTCATCGGTTTGTAAGGTTAGTAACCCAAGAATTTTGTTATTAGCGACATCAAATTTGATTATTCTGGCAGGTGTTTCATAGGTACCAAAATAGGCAATATGGTTAGTGGTATCCGTAACCGAAGTTGTAATATTATTGCCACCTCCGTCCCAGTTCAATCCATTCATCGTCACCGAGTAGAGATCATCTTTAACACTATCGGAAGCACCGGTAGTCGGGTCGTAGGAGGTGGAATCGAAGACAACGGCATCGCCGGCGGCCGGCGGGCCATCGGCATGGTCGCTATCGGGGCAGGACCAGTTGTTGACAGTCGCCCAATTAGAGTCGACACCCGAGCCGTTGTCCCAAGTACAGGTGGTACCGGAGGGAGTGATGGTCGGGTCGATTGTTATGGGGTAGGAGGCATTGGCGAGGAAGTTTTGATCAATAGTATAGATGGCTTTATCGCCTTCTATGGTCATGGTGATAATACCGGACTTTTTGTCTTTGTCTTCTATGGTCGGTTTGGCCAGTCTAAAGACCCAGGGGGATTCGTTAGCTGTTTTATCTTTGTACTCCTCGGGCACGGCAATCCAGGAGCCGTCCTTCTGGCCGTCTTCTTTGAAGACTAAACCTTGAGAGTTTAAGGCAAAGCTTAAGGTGTTACCCTTAAGAGCGTCTTTTTCCTTGATGGTGATAAACTCCTTGACCTTATTTGGTTCCATGACGTACTTGGCGGTGATCTGGTCGGTGATATGATAGAAGACCTGGTTTTCTATCTGGTTGACCTTGGCAGAGGTGACGGTGTTAGCCGGCAGTTGGCTGTCGGCAGTTGGCAGAGAGGTTGAAGAGTCTTCTGCATGAGCAGTCTGTATTCCTAAATCGGTGTTTTTCATACCCCACCTAGCCTCCCCTACCTTAGGGGAGGAATAAGAAAGAAAGCCATCACTTTGGCTGCCCCTCCTAAGGTAGGAGGGGTTAGGGGTGGTATGACTCCCCTGGCTGACCTGCTGTCTAGCTGACCAGCTGACTTGCTGATTAGCTGGGATGTCTAATCCGTCAGAGAGCAGGTTGATAGAGAGTTGGTATTGTGAAGCATTCGGTATCCTGTCTGATTTGGAGACAATAGTGGCTCCGACCGTCTTTGTTTCTTTGTTAGAGAAGCCGACGGACAGATTGCCGTTGTCTCCGGTATAGATAGACGGGTCTTCGGGGGAGGAGGCCCCGATGTACTTTGGACTAGTGGCCAACCTCAGCGATCTGGGCATCGGACTATAAAGGAGAAGAGCTGTGACCGTAGTCGAAATCAAAAAGACCGCTAAGGCGCCAAGGTGGATACGATTGGAGTACTGGAGAGTGTGAAGAGAGTGGTAAAGCTTAGAACGCATCGACAAGTAAACATGGATCTTGTTCATGGCTCGAAACGATGTCCGGCCGGACTGCTGAAGCTGGATGATTTTGCGGTCCAGCTCCTTGATCTTGAGGCTTTCGCTCTCGAGCTCCTCGATTGTTTTGTCAATTTCCTTGTCAGCTTTCCGCCGACCGGTATAAGTTGACGCCAAAAAGAACCGGCCGACCTTCCGACCTAAACTAGGCAGATGCGGCAGGTGCGGAAGATGTGGAAAACTAAATTTTATCTTTCTTTTGGGCATTTTATCTTAAGGGGACTTAAGGGAAGAAAATAGAACCAGACTCGAAGATTTTTGTAAGGGACAATAAAAGAACTTCAGACAACCCCAAAACAGGCGATGTGATTTTTCGCCGTACTTTAAGAGTGCTGGAAGTCGAAAACTTGATTTGCCTACGTAAAGACAAAACTCCCCTCCATACACTTAGGATTTTCTTGTTGTATTATACCGCAAAAAATAAAAAAATAAAAGGTATTGACCCCAGAGCAAGCTCTGGGGTCACTTTATAGCGGAGCAAGCTCCGTGGTATTAACCCACTCCATACCTTTTTTTACGCCTTGTCGCCCTACGGGCATTATCGCATCTTGTAATAAAAATAAAAAAGAGCCCGTTGAAAAACTCCCATCCTAAGATGTGCCAACCATCAATTACGCCGCAGTAGTAGAACCATAATTTTTCCGCTTATATTGGCGCCAGAAGGAAAGAAATATAAAAAAACATCCCCCGATCCGGGGGATGTTTTTTTAAGTCAATTTACACTAACAGGCCCTTTGATTTTTTTAATTTCCCCGTTCTCGCCCCGCTCTACCCTGTAGGGACGGCGGCCGCGGCCGAGATGCATAATGTCTTCTTTTTTATCGTTATTTTTCCGTTTTAACCACACAGCCGGACGGCTATTGCCTCTTTGATTTATACCTGACCTCCATCTATATTCATTGCTTAGATTATAATAAGCTTAATAAATCAAAACGGCTAGAGTTATTTTGCCTAAAGCAAAATCAGAGTGCCCCTGGCCGTGTTTTCAGAGCAAATTCTGCCTCACTCCTTCTCCTCTTTGTCTTTCTCGACGATTTTTCTGTTGAAAAGATTGTCGGCCGGTTCGGCTCCGGTGTCCATGCCTAGGCCGCCCAGCTCGTCTGTCTCGCCGACACCGCCGCCAAATCCTGTCCCTTCGTCTATTTTGTGCGCGTCGTCAGTCCCGGTGTTGGCCAAACCGGAGTCAATATTGTCCGCCTGGCCGTTTTTATTGTTTTCTTTTATCTTTTCTCTTTTCTCCCTTATCATAATTTAATGAAACTTGCGGCTAAACAAACATTTCCCGGACCGGCTTCGAAGCGGCAACGTCCGGCGCCAAGCTTGCCTTAATTTTGAGCAAACCGTTATTTAGTATTTTCACTTTTTGCCCCCTCTTGACCAGACCTCTTTCAATTAATTTTGCCGAACTGATTTCCTCGCCGTCTTTAAAATTGGCCGATATGGCGTCAAGCGTAATGACAACGGCTTTTTGATGGACGGAACGGAATCCGGGTAATTTGGGCAACCTCATCGAAAGCGGAGTTTGGCCGCCTTCATGTCTTCTGGGCAAATTATAACCGGCACGGGCTTTTTGGCCCTTTGTCCCGCGGCCGGCAGTTTTACCCTGTCCGGCTGAAATGCCGCGGCCGATCCGTTTCCTGCTTTTAGATTTGATTGATACTAGTTTCACTGTTTTCTCCTAATTTGAAATCTTGCTCTTTCTTAACGGCCGTTTCTTTTTTGACCTCTTTGGCAGCCGGTTTTGGCTTCTCTTTTTCTTCAATATTTTTCCGGACATCCGTTTTTGGCCCGTCTGCCGCAGCTTTAGCAACTTTTTGAATTTCGGGGTGTGCCGAATATCCTCTGATCTTGTCAACCACGGATGGCAGGAATGATGAAAGGGCCCTGATGGTTGCCGAAACATTATTGATTTTGTTCGAACTGCCCATAATTTTCCCCAGCATATCGGTAATGCCGGCCAATTCGGCAACCGTGCGGACACTGCCGCCGGCAACGATAGTTGTACCGGGTGCGGCCGGCATTAAAAGAAGTCTTGCGCTGCCATACTTAACCCGGATTTCGTGAGGAATAGTGCCGTTAATAACAGGAACTGAAACTATGTGTTTTTTGGCTTGAACCGTGGCTTTTCTGACTGCTTCCGCCACTTCGGCGGCCTTGGCTATACCCATTCCGATTCTGCCGTTATGATCGCCAGCCACAACTAAAGCGCGGAACCGGACACGGCGACCGCCTTTGACCACACGGGAAACGCGCTGGACTTCAATAACACGCTCGTCGAATTCCTTCACCTCGCGAGGTCTCATATCTCTCATTGCCCTGGGTTTCATAATATTTTTTTCTACCATGTGATTCCTTAAAATATCGAAGTTCGTGCTTCGGATTTATATTTTAATTCCGCCCTCTCTTAAACCTTCGGCCAAGGCTTTGACTTGGCCATGGTAACGATAGCGGCGGCGGTCATAAACCAATTGGCTCATTTTCTTCCCCTTGGCAATTTTTGCCAGCTCCGCGCCCAAAGCAAAAGCCCTTTCGGTCGGTTTTTTCTTGTCACCAATTTTGGCCGAACTCAAAACAGCCAGCGTTAATCCCTTGCTGTCGTCAACCAGTTGCGCTGATATTTGCCGGTTAGACTTAAAAACAGCTACGCGCGGACGGGCCGCCGTACCGGTAACTTTTCTAATATTTTGTTTCGTTTTATTTGACATCGTAAATTCCGGTTACTTGCTGGCGGCCGTTTTACCGGCTTTTCTTTTAATAAATTCGCCTTTATATTTAATGCCTTTGCCCTTGTAAACTTCGGGCGGACGCACCTGTCTGGCCAAAGCGGCGAATTGACCGACCCGGTCCTTTTCTGCCCCGGAAATATTGATCGTGTTCTTAACAACCGCGACCTTGAGATTTTCGGGAATAGTTAATTTGACCTCATGCGAATAACCCATGTTAAGAATTAACTCATTGCCGCTGACCTGCGCCCTATAGCCAGTTCCCGTAAATTCAAGATTTTTACTAAAACCACTGGTTACGCCTGTAATCATATTTTTTAAAAGCCGCGCGATCAAACCGTGCTTGGCTCGAAGATCCCTCTCGGAATTTTGACGGCTGACTTGAACGAAACCGTCGCTGACAGCCACGCTAATACCGAAGGGAATCGGCAGCTCCATTTTATTTTCGCCAGCAGAGACAATAACTTTGTTCTTGTCCGGCTCAACCTTTACCCCTTCTTCAATTTTTATTGGACGGTTGCCGATGCGGCTCATATTTATTCCTCAAGTATGAAAGTACTTGTTAATTACCAGACTTCGCAAATCAATTCTCCGCCGATGCCTTTTTTAATTGCTTCGCGGCCGCTGATCACGCCTTGCGGGGTGGAAATTATAACCAAGCCCAATCCTCGAAGCGGTTTTGGGATCTCGTTGCATTTGGCATAAATCCGCTGGCCGGGCCTGCTGATTTGTTTTAAGTGCACGGGTAACTTGGCTTCCGAAACATTGATTTTTAGATACTTTTTATTGCCCTTGACCACCATATTGACATCGCTAAAGTAGCCCTCGCGCTTAAGAATGCCGGCGATCACCTCTTTCATCTTTGAAAAAGGCAGAATAAGCTCGTACTTTTGCACGGCTACCGAATTTTTTACTCTTATCAATAAATCTGCAATGTGGTCAGTCATTGTTAACCTCTAAGTTCATAAACTTTTATGTTACCAGCTGGCTTTCGTTACTCCGGGAATTTCCCCTCTCGAGGCAAACTCGCGAAAACAAATCCGGCAAAGACCGAATTTACGAATATAACCCCTGGGACGCCCGCACATCTGGCAGCGACGGATTATCCGGGTCGAAAACTTTGGCTTCCTATTTGCTTTTACAATCAACGATTTCTTGGCCATAAACTAACTCCATAAGTTGTCTGTTATTCATCTGTGACTATTTTTTCTCGAAGGGAAAACCCAGAGCTGTCAATAAAGCTTTGGCTTCTCCTTTGTTTCGAGCCGTTGTCTTGATGTTTACTTCCAAACCGAAATTGACGCTAATATTCTCATATCTTGCTTCAGGAAAAATCGAGTATTCTCGAATGCCGATAGTATAATTTCCCTTTTCGTCAAAAGCCTTGAGAGAAAGACCGCGGAAATCACGGACACGGGGCAGAGAGATATTGACCAGCTTCTCCAGAAAATCATACATTCTTTTGCCCCGTAAAGTAGCCGTTAAACCAACCGGCTGGCCAATCCGAAGCTTAAAAGCGGAAACTGCTTTTCTCGAAAGATTAATCTTGGGCTGTTGGCCGGTAATTTTTGCCAACTCGCCGGCAATCTTATTGACCGTATTCTGGTCCTCTTTATAATCGCCGACACCGGTCGAAACGACTACTTTTTCAACGCGCGGAACTTCAAAATCATTGGTTTTAGCCAAACTCTTCTTCAATTCCGGCAAAATATTCTTTTTTACTCTTTCGATCAACTTTTTCATAACCAACTCCATGAATAGGCGGCTAATTTCCTAACAACCAACCGATATTCCTGTCAGGATGCTTGTTGTCCGCTTATAATTTCGACGCTTTGGCCGCACTTTTTGCAAATTCTGGTTTTCCCGCCCTCCGCCGTTTTATAACCGATGCGGGTTGTTTTGCCACAATTGGGACAAATCAAAGCGGCATTAGAAGCATCAAGCTTTAAGTTGATGTCTATAATTCCACCTTGAGGATTTTTACGGCTCGGCTTAACGTGTTTTTTGGCCAGATTGATGCCCTTGACGACAATCTTATTGGCCGGCGGAAAAACACGTTCAACAATACCCGCCTTGCCACGGTCTTTGCCTGTCAAAACCATTATGTTGTCGCCTTTACGAATTTTCATAAATTCTCCTTTTTGTGCCGATTCGCAATTTTCTGAAGGGGCTATAGCACTTCCGGTGCTAGCGAAATAATCTTCATGAAGCCCCGGCGCAACTCGCGGGGTACCGGCCCAAAAATACGCGTGCCTCGCGGATTACCGTCTTTATCAACGATGACGGCGGCGTTTTCTGAAAAACTAATATAGGAGCCGTCTTCGCGCACAACCGGCTTGCTCTGCCTGACGATAACAGCTGTCACAACTTCTTTTTTCTTAACCGTACCCCTGGGAACCGCATCTTTAACCGAGGCGGAAATAATATCGCCGACTCTTGCCGCCCGCTTGTGGCCCAAAACAGTGATGCACTCAATTAGTTTGGCACCGGTGTTATCTGCAACTTTTAATTGTGTTCCTGGCTGTATCATCGTGTCTCCGACACTCCATAAATGGGTAACAAATCGTTGTTAAATCTTCCTAAAGATTTTAAAATGCTTGTCCTTACTAATCGGCCTGGTGGCAACAATCTCGACAGAGTCGCCCGGCCGGCTTTCATTGGCCTCATCATGCGCCTTGTATTTTTTTGTCACCGTAAATTTTTTCTTATATAAAGGATGGGTTTTGACCTGCTCGACCATAACGGTTACCGTTTTATCCAGTTTTTTTACTACCACTGTTCCTTTTTTAACTTGGTTAGACATTGTTGACTCCGTTTTCTTTCAAGATTGTTTGCGCTCTTGCTACAGACTTTCTTAATTTATCAACAGAAGAATGATTTTCTTGTTTTCCGGCTTTAACTCTGAGCGATTCGGCCGTATATTTCTTCGTCAAAGCGGCAAGCTCCTGCACGACCTCTTCCCGGCTCATTGATCTATATTTTTTTAATTCTTCAGTCGATTTCATTATAATTCGATTATTCCGTCTCTGAATGTGTTAATGCGTTAATTAATTTATCATTCCTTTGTAATAAATTTTGTCTCTACCCCCAATTTATGTTGCGCCAGTCTCATAGCTTCCTTTGCCGTCACCAGGTCAACGCCGTCCATCTCAAACAAGACTCTTCCCGGTTTGATGACCGCGGCATAATGGTCAACCGCTCCTTTGCCCGAACCCATCGGAGTTTCAGGCGAAGTCAATGTCACCGGCTTATCGGGAAAGACCCTAATCCAAATCTGACCGCCGCGTTTAATATATCTGGTCATGGCACGACGGGCGGCTTCAATCTGCCGGGCAGAAACTAAACCGCAAGTCATTGCCTTAATACCAAACTTGCCAAAAGCAAAATCGTTGCCACGAGTGGCGTTTCCGCCCATCTTGCCGCGCTGTTGTTTTCTAAATTTTGTCTTCTTCGGCATCAACATATTATTGTCTCAAATCGTAAACGGGTTAAATTATTTATTGGTGTCCCCGTTTCTTAGTTTTGAGTTTTGCGTTCTGACATTTGAGTTATCCCTATTGTAAACCCAAACCTTAATCCCGATAATACCGAATGCGGTCAGCGCCGTCGCATAGGCATAATCCACACGACTTTTGAAGGTCGAAAGCGGCACGGTACCGACAGCAAACTTTTCGGTCCGGGCAATTTCTGCGCCGTTCAAACGTCCGGCAACCCGGATCTTAATACCGCTAGCACCGGTTTCTCTCGCTTTTTCCAGCGTTTGCTTGACGGCGCGCCTGAATGGCATTCTCTTTTCCATTTGGGCCGCGATATTTGAGGCGATGATTTTGGCGTTGGCATCGGGCCTTTTGACCTCGATGATATTAATCTGGATTTTGCCGCCAACCATCGGAGCGAGAAGCTTTTTCAATTCTTCGCTGCTCGCGCCGCCGCGGCCGATAATCACGCCGGGGCGGCCCGAAAAAATATCAATCACGATTTTGTTGGCATCGCGACTGATAATCAAGTCGGAAACCGCAGCATTTTTCAACCTGGCCATCAATAATTTTCTGATTTTGAGGTCGGAAATTAGGTTGGTTGAATAATGCTGGATGTCAAACCAATTCGAACTCCAGCTTTCATTGATTTTTAAACGTATAGATTTTGGATTAACTTTTTGACCCATAATTGTACAAATTCGAATGTCGAATGTCGAATGTCGAAACATTGTCGATTATTTATTGCCTGTTTCGGATTTCGGATTTCGTGCTTCGAATTTTTCCTTTACTACTTGGTTTTTTATTTCTTTCTTGCCGGCTTCAGCTTGTAAATCATTTGTCACCGTCAACACCAGATGGCTCATTCTCTTTGTGATTCTTGACACCCGGCCCCGGGATTGGAATCTTCTCCGGCGCAATTTCGGGCCTTCATTACAAGTGATACTTTTGACGTATAACTCTCCGGCTCCAATATCATTCTCCCTAGCGGCGGCCGAACCGGACTTAACAATATCGTAAATCAACCGGGCTGCTTCTTTGCGCACAAAGGGCAAAACCTCGAGAAGTTTCTCGACTTTTTGGCCTCTGACAGAAAAAAGAACCGGGCGCATCTTTCTGGGCGAAACTTTTAAATATTTGCTTTTGACTGTAATTTCCATAATATTTCCAGTGTGAAAGTTCTAAGTCTAGAAACGGGTTAGCGTTTTTACACCCTGTGATTATTTCCCTGTTTTGGCTTGTTCTTTAGCCATTTTGCCGCCGTGACGCCTGAATTTGCGCGTCGGGGAAAACTCGCCTAATTTATGGCCGACCATATCTTCAACGACAAAAACCGGAATGTGCTCTTTGCCGTTGTGGACGGCAATAGTCACGCCAACCATTTCCGGCGTGACAACGGCAGCCCGTGACCAGGTGCGAATAGACTTCTTTCCGCCGGCAGCCAGAGCTTCTTTTACTTTCTGTAAAAGCCTCTCGTCAATATATGGACCTTTTTTAAGTGATCGGGACATAACTTTACGCCTTATTAACTTAATTTACCGCTTTCTTCTGTTGATAATTAACTCGCTTGACAGTTTCTTCTTGTTTCTGGTCCGCCGTCCGAGCGCCGGGGCGCCCCAAGGTGTCTTGGGATATTTCAAACCGATCGAAGTGTGCCCTTCGCCGCCGCCATGCGGATGGTCAACCGGGTTTTTTGATTTACCCAGAACAACCGGCCTTCTCCTCATCCAGCGGACACGGCCAGCCTTACCGATTATAACTTTATTGTGATCGATATTTGAAACAATACCGATCGAGGCATAATTCGAGGCTAAAACCTTGCGCGTTTCACCGGAGGGCATCCGCAGCAGGGCGTACTTGTCGTCGAAACCAAGAAGGGTGGCGAATGAACCGGCGCTTTTGGCTAATTGGCCGCCTTTTCCCGACGTCAACTCAATATTATAAATCTGCGTCGCTAAAGGCATATTTATGAGCCTCATCCGGTTTCCGGTACGGACCGGCGTTTTTTCATCGCAAATAATACTTGTTTCTTTTTTCAAACCCTCCGGAGCAAGAATATAGGATTTATCGCCGTTTTCATAAACAACTTTAGCAATAAAAGCCGAACGGTTCGGGTCATACTCAATTGACTCAACAACGGCTTTCTCGCCCAAACGGGAGGTTTGGCCGTTGTCAATAAAGCGATAAAGGCGTTTTGCGCCGCCGCCCCTATGGGCAACAACAAGGCAGCCGGCGCCGTCCCGGCCGGACAATCTTTTTTTGCCGGCAGTCAGGTTCTTGTCGCGCTTGACCTTATCAAGAGCCTGCGTGTCCAAAACGCTCATTTTTCTGCGGGCATTGGTTGTCGGTTTTATGGCTCTTATTGGCATGGTGATTAATCAAAAATGATAGATAATAATTCAAAAATATTTATTCCTTAGCCTTTTTTGATTTATCATTTTTATTTTTGATGTTTGATTTTTGCTCTTTCTCATCTTCGATTTCGAAAAGGTCAATTTTTTGGCTGGACACTAGGGTCACAATTGCCTTTTTCCAGCTGTTTCGGATTCCCTTGCCTTTTTTTGACATTTTAACTTTGCCCTTAAAGTTGGCTGTCTGGACAGATATGACGGAAACATTGAAGGCCGCGGCAATGGCTTCGGCTATATCTTCCTTGCTTGATTTGGGGTTAACCGAAAAGGCGTATTTACCGGCTCCGGCATCTTTGAAGCTCTTTTCGGTAATTAAGGCTCGTTTGATAATATTATTCATTTGCTGCCTCCGGCAATCCGTTGCCTGTTGTTTGCGGTTTGCTTGGTCCGCCGGCCGGCCGGTTATTCTTGTCATAGATATTCTTCAGCTCCTCTATGGCAGATTCGGCCATAATAATATTGTCTGATGTCAATAGCCCGACCATATTTAGCCGGCCCGGCGCCATAACGTTCACTCCGGCGATATTCCGAAACGATTCAGGCGCGTTCCGGCTTTTGCCGCTAAGAATTACCGCAACTTTACCCTCGACCTTCAATGACTTCATGATCTCCACGGCAACACTGGTTTTCGGTTTATCGAAAGCTAATTCATCAATGATACTAACCCGCTGTGCTTCAAAGAGGCGGTTAAAGATACCGAGAACGGCATTTTTTCGGCCGGTTTGGCTCAAGCGGAGCCGATAATTCCTCTCGTCGGTCGGACCGAACGTCACGCCGCCGCCTACCCACAGCGGGGAACGGATTGAGCCGGCACGGGCATTGCCTGTGCCTTTTTGTTTCCATGGCTTCCGTCCGCCACCGGAGACCTGGCCGCGATCTTTTGTATTAGCAACCGGGGCTCTTAGTGCTGAATGCAAGTAATTTATGTACAAAGCTAGGGCTTTATCTGAAATTTGAATGTCAAAGACGGCCGGTATTTCAACCTCTTTGGTTTTCTGACCCGATTTATCTAAAACTGCGATTTTCATTTTTTACTCTGTTGGCTCATTACTTTCATTGTGAGTTTTTTGTTCGTTGGGTTCCGCTTTTTCCTCTTGAGCCAGCATCTCCTTTTTGGCCCGCTGTTCTTCAAGCGCGACAAAGTCAACTTCCTCTTCGGCTTTTTCGCCCTTGCCGTAAATTTTTACGATTGATTTAACCGGACCGGGCACGGCGCCAGCTATAAGCAGAATGCCCTCAACATCGTCAACGTCAATAATTTCCAAATTCTTGACTGTGACATTGTTGGTTCCCATATGTCCGGCCATCCTGCGGCCCAAAACGACGCGCTGCGGGTAACCGCCGCCGATTGAACCGGGCTGGCGGACATTGTTGCTGCCGTGTGTTTTTGGTCCGCGCTGGAAACCATGCCTTTTAATCGTACCGGCAAAGCCCTTACCCTTACTCTTGCCTTCGACAGTTACCAATTCATCTTTTTTGAATTGCTTAAGAGTAACGGCTTCACCGGCTTTATATCGACCGGGCGCGTCTTCTCTAAATTCAGCGGTACGCGTAACTCTTTCGGTCTTGTTGGTCTTATGAGCCTTGATTTGGACGGCTTTATAACCATCGCTCTCTTTGGTTTTAATTTGCGAAACAACGCTAGGCAAAACAGCAATTCTGGTAACTGCCACATGTCGACCTTCATCGTTAAAGACTCGGGTCATGCCCAATTTTCTGCCTAAAATAAATTTCATAATGTAACTTGCGTCATCCATTTCTGAACAAAAACAACAAGTCATAGAAACTTCTCTATTGGAGAGAAATTATCCACGACCCCTTATTTCCTTAGCAATTTTCTAACACTGGAAACAAGAATAGCAAATTTGATCTTAAAAGTCAACTGCCGCAAACGGACTGAATATTCCTAAACCAACAGCAAATATAATTGATGGCGGACAATAAGAGCCGGGTCTTTCCTCCGCCTGCCGGCAGGTTCCGCTGTCTGTCGTCAAATCGGTTTTCATCGCCCGCTCTTGAAGGCGTAAGCCTACATTTTGATCTCGACGTTAACACCGTGGGGCAAGTCCAGGTTCATCAAATTGTCAATCGTCTTGCTGCTCGGGTTCTGAATGTCAATTAAGCGTTTGTGGGTTCTCATCTCAAATTGTTCACGGCTATCTTTGTGAACATGGGGCGACTTAATCACCGTAGTAACACTCCTCTCGGTTGGAAGAGGGATAGGACCGGCAACAGTTGCGCCTGAACGGATTGCTGTTTCAACAATCTGTTCAGCCGATTTGTCAATGATTCGATAATCATAAGCTTTGAGCTTAATGCGAATCTTTTGCTTTACCGCAGCTTTTTCTGCCATAATATTACAGATCCTAAGCAGCCTAAACTGCTTAAGCAATTTAATAATCCAATAATTCTACACAAGAACCTCGCCCTGGAGAAGAGCGAGGCAACTTGCAGAGATTATTTCAAAATCTTGGTCACTACGCCGGCGCCGACAGTTTTGCCGCCTTCGCGGATAGCGAATTTCAGACCTTCGTCCATAGCAATCGGTTGGATCAGGACGACTTTAACGTTCGAGGTGTCGCCGGGCATAATCATCTCCTTGCCCTCAAAGGTAACTTCACCGGTTACGTCGGTTGTTCTGATATAAAATTGAGGCTTGTAACCCGAGAGGAACGGGCTGTGCCGGCCGCCCTCTTCCTTAGTCAAAGCGTAAATTTCCGCCTCGAATTCGGTGTGGGGGGTAATTGAACCCGGTTTAGCCAAAACCTGGCCGCGTTCAATGTCTTCGCGTTCAATGCCGCGCAGGAGCAAACCGACATTATCGCCAGCCTGGCCCTGGTCGAGTTGTTTCTTGAACATTTCAACACCCGTTACAACCGTTTTGGCAATTTTCGGGTGAACACCGACAATCTCGACTTCATCGTTAATCTTAACAATGCCTTGCTCGATTCTACCGGTAGCAACTGTACCCCGGCCTTTGATTGAGAAAACATCCTCGATCGGCATCAAAAACGGCTTGTCAATCTTGCGTTTCGGCTCCGGGATAGCTTCATCCACAGCGTCCATCAGCTCCATAATAGCTTTTTCGCCCTCGGCATCGCCATCAAGGGCTTTCAGGGCAGAACCTCTGATAATCTTAGCGTTGTCGCCGTCGTATTTGTATTTGGTTAAAAGTTCGCGGACTTCCATTTCAACAAGGTCTAAAAGCTCGGGGTCGTCAACCATATCGCATTTGTTTAAGAAAACGACAATGGCCGGCACGCCAATCTGGTTGGCCAGGAGAATATGCTCGCGAGTCTGGGGCATCGGACCGTCAGCGGCCGAAACGACCAAAATAGCGCCGTCCATCTGGGCTGCACCAGTGATCATATTCTTGACATAGTCGGCATGGCCCGGACAGTCAACGTGGGCATAGTGCCTTTTTTCGGTCTCATACTCCTGGTGGGAGGTAGCGATAGTGATACCGCGCTCGCGCTCTTCCGGAGCGTTGTCAATGTCCTCAAACTTCTTAGCCTGGGCCAAACCCTTCTTGGCCAAAACGGTGGTGATTGCAGAGGTCAATGTAGTTTTGCCATGGTCAACATGGCCAATGGTACCAATATTAACATGCGGCTTGGTTCTTTCAAACTTTTCTGCAGCCATAGGGCTCCTTTCATTAGTTCAGGATCGTTCCTCTCCCTCTAACTAAAATACGAATCTGGCGAAATTACGAAATTACTAAATTGCGAATTTTTCTAATACTGTTCGTACTTTCATATTTTCGTTCAATCCGTAATTTCGTAGAGGAAAATAATCCTGAAGATCATTTTACGACTAACTGTTATGTTAGCATATTTTAACACAAAGTGCAAGCGGCTAAGTCAAAAAATGCAAAAATTCTTAAGTTTGTTTTTCATCGTCTTGCGTTTTGATGTTTGATTTTTGAATTATTTGCTTCTTTTTTCAATAATTTGTTGAGCAACGTTATTCGGCACTTCGGCATAATGGCTGAATTCCATAACCGACGAAGCCCGTCCCTGCGACATTGAACGAAGGGAGGTGGAGTAGCCGAACATTGAAGCCAGCGGCACTTCGGCATTAACTTCGCGAATTCCATTGCCCCTATCTCCCATTTCATGGATCTGACCGCGCTTGGCATTCAAATCGCCAATAATGTCGCCCATAAACTCCTCCGGCACGGTGACAACAATTTTCATCACCGGTTCGAGAATAACGGGATTTGCCTTTTTAAAACCTTCCTGAAAAGCCATCGAACCGGCAATTTTGAAGGCGATTTCCGACGAATCAACCTCGTGGAACGTACCGTCGTAGAGTTCAACAGCTAAATCAACAATCGGAAATCCGGCCAGGACGCCACGATCCATCGCTTCTTTGATGCCCGACTCGATTGCCGGAATATACTCTTTGGGAATAGCGCCGCCGACAATCTTGTTGATAAATTCAAAACCTTCGCCCGGTTCTTGAGGTGTGATCTTGATATAGACATGGCCGTACTGGCCGCGGCCGCCGGTTTGACGGATATACTTGCCTTCCTGTTCAACTTCTTTGCGACAAGTTTCACGGTAAGCCACCTGCGGCGCGCCAACATTGGCCTCGACTTTGAATTCGCGCTTCATACGATCAACAATGATTTCAAGATGAAGCTCGCCCATACCGGCAATAATTGTTTGGCCTGTCTCTTCATTGCTTCTGACGCGAAAAGTCGGGTCTTCTTCCGCCAGCCGCTGCAGCGCCAGGCCCATTTTTTCCTGGTCGGCCTTGGTCTTTGGCTCAATAGCAACATCAATAACCGGCTCGGGAAAAACTATTTTTTCCAGGATGACCGGTTTCATCGGATCAGAAAGCGTGTCCCCGGTCGTTGTTTTGGCTAAGCCGACAGCAGCAGCAATCTCGCCCGCAAAAACCTCATCCACATCTTCGCGGTGGTTGGCATGAAGCCGGAGAATGCGGCCGATCCGCTCTTTTTCGCCATTGGTTGAATTTAGAACATAAGAACCCTTTTTTAAGGTGCCGCGATAAACTCGAAAGAAGATAAGTTTGCCAACAAAAGGATCGGCCGCAACCTTAAAAGCCAGGGCGGCAAACGGAGCGTCGTCCCTTGCTTCAACTTGAACCTCTTCGCCGCTTTTGGCATCGTGGCCTCTGGCCGGAGGAATATCAAGAGGGGAGGGCAAATAATCAATAATAGCGTCCAGGACGGACGAAACAATAATGCCGCGGCCGTCTCCGCCGCTAATCGGGAAAAACCGGCCGGTGAGCGTTGCTTTGCGGATCAAATCTTTAAGTTCCGCGCTTGAGATCTCTCCGCCGGCTAAATATTTTTCCATTAATGAATCGTCATATTCAACAACTTTCTCAACCAGTTGTTCGCGCCATTTGGCTGCTTCATCTTTGAGATCGGCGGGAATTTCACCGGCAACCAGGTCTTTGTCTTTGTAGTCGTTATAAGTCAGGGCCTTCATCTCGACAAGGTCAACAACGCCATTAATGGATTGTTCAAAGCCGATTGGGATTTGGATCGGATAGGCGTTCTTGGATAACCTGGCCCGGATTGATGCCAGACTGCGGAAAAAGTCTCCGCCCGTTTGGTTGATTTTATTAATGAAACAGATTCTCGGCACCTGGTAGTTGTCGGCCTGTCGCCAGACTGTTTCGGATTGCGGCTCGACACCCATTTTGCCGTCAAAAATAACAACTGCGCCGTCAAGGACGCGCAAAGACCGCTCCACTTCAACCGTGAAGTCAACATGACCCGGGGTATCAATGATATTAATACGGTGATCTTTCCAGAAACAGGTGGTGGCGGCCGAAGTGATAGTAATACCGCGCTCACGTTCCTGCTCCATCCAGTCCATAGTCGCTTCGCCCTCGTGGACCTCGCCGATCTTATGAACTCGTCCGGTTGTGTATAAAATACCTTCGGTAACGGTTGTTTTGCCTGCATCAATATGGGCAATAGTACCGAAATTTCTGACTTTTTCCAGCGGATAATCGCGTGCCATGCTCAACCCTTTAATTAAAGAATTTGTTTAATAATTAATTTGAAAACAAAAATATCCCTCTCTTTCGCTTCATGATTTTAACACAATAGGCTTATATCTGTCAACGGTTTTAAAAAGCCGGCACCGCGAAACCGGTGCCGGCGTGATTCCTATGTGCTTGTGACGCTGAAAGTCGCGCCGCGCCGCTCCCCAAGAACGGTCACGGTCGAGCCATCGCGCCAGAACAGGACGTCATCGGAGAACGGCGGCGCTTCATAGCAGCGAAGAACCTCCCCGCCCGATGTCATGACGAACATCTTCGGCTGATCCCATCCCCCGATGAGACAAGCAAGAAGTTGCCCGTCAGGCGAAAATTCGAACCGCTGGATTTCCAGGTTGACCATGGGGCCAACTTGAGCTTCCCGCTTGCCAAACCAGATCGGCTCGCTAGAGCCAAGCCGCCAGATTCCCACCAGGCAGCCGAGCCACCCGACAGCAATCAATTGGCCGTTGGGCGACCAGACGATAGGTTTGGCCGAATGGTAGGGATGGAGCCCTTCAATACACTCAACCGACCGACCGGAATCGATCTCCTTGATCTCAATCTTGCCCATTCTTACTCGGTCGTAGGCAATTAACCGGCCGCAAGGCGATAACGCTGCCCCCGTTTCCGACAACTCTTTGATGAATTCCGCTTCCCTGTTTACATCCCAAACACTCGTTCTGTGTTCGGTTTCCGCCAATAAGCAGCCGCTTGTTGAAAGCGAAACTGACTTGATAGGCGTACCAACGTATAAGTGATCCCATTCTCCACTTAATACGTCGCGGGACGTGTGAACGTCGCCGAAATTGTCGCCGATGGCGAGAAAGTCGCTGCCATCATCCAAGATAGCCGTCGCCATGCAGCTCTCGCCGCGCAGTCTGACGCAGTCTGGCAACCAGACGCGACCCTCATGCAGCAGGGAAATCTTTATCCGCTGAGTAACGATACTCATGTTTCCATCTGCTACTTCTGCTTGCAGCATTCTCCCTTCCTTTCGTGGTGTCTCTCTCCACCACCGCAATTCCTACACCACGAGGCTGTTTGGGGATTGGGGCTCGGCGGAACCCCGCCGGAGAGGACTATCGAACATGAAAAACGGCCGGCGCAGAATCGCCCCGGTCGGAAGGCGTCAATTCGAAATAATGGAACCCTCCCCCGCAGGCGGGAAAACATCCATTATTCGGAATCGGCCAAGCCGCTTTATGGTATTACTATTACATCCCTATGCCTGGTTTGTCAAGGCTCGGGGATAAAGTGGAAAGTAAACAGCCCGATTTTTTGATTCTTACCTTTCCATTTTCTGCTCTCTTCTAAACAAAAAAATGGCCCTAGGGCCATTTTTTTGTTTAGAACCTTGCAAAGTGGGCAAAGGGCTTGTTTGCTTCGGCCATGCGGTGCGTTTCCTCGCGTTTTTTGATCGCCGCGCCCTCGCCATGATAGGCGTTGATTAATTCGCTGGCTAGCTTTTCTGCTGCCGGCCGTCCTTTAGCGCTTCTGGTGGCATTAATAAGCCAACGCATTGCCAAAGTGTTCCGGCGGTCTTTATTGACCTCCATCGGAACCTGATAGTTGGCGCCGCCAATTCGTTTGCTCTTAACTTCAAGTATCGGCCCGACATTTTTCATGGCCTGGTTAAAAACATCCATCGGTTCGACTTTAAGTTTTTCTGCCGCGTCGCCGATAGCTTGATAAACAATACGTTCGGCAACGGTTTTTTTACCGTTGCGCATAATGTAGTTGATAAACTTTGAGATGGCAAAACTGCCGTATTTTACATCCGGTTCAAGCGCGACCCTTCTGATTTTAATGTGTCCTCGAGGCATAACTTCTAATTTCTTAAGTTTTTCTTATATTTGTGCCAACGTTTAAATAGTCGTTAGCGCCCATCAATTGTTAAATTACCGTAAAAACGACGCAAATTGGGTTAAACATTTCCAAGGGCAATTCAAATAATTCGGCAATTTTAACAATTACTCCGTCCCCTTCTTGGCTCCGTATTTGCTTCGGCCCTGTTTTCGCTTGCCGACTCCGGCCAGATCAAGTTTGCCGCGGATAATATGGTATCTCATACCGGGTAAGTCTTTAACACGGCCGCCGCGAATGACCACGACCGAGTGCTCCTGCAGGGAATGCCCTTCTCCGCCGATATAAGCGTTTACTTCCATGCCGTTAGTTAATCTGACGCGGGCAAATTTACGCAGGGCCGAGTTGGGCTTTTTTGGTGTCATGGTGCCGACTTTAACGCAGACTCCCCTTTTTTCCGGCGAGCCTTTGGCAAGTTTTATCGGTCTGTTGTCAAGATAGTTGAAAGTGGTTTTTAAGGCGGTCGTTTTGGTTCTTTTGACTGTCTTAATCCGGCCCTTTCGAACCAGCTGGTTTATTGTCGGCATAATAACTTCAATACTAAATTGTAGATGCTAACAAGTGATAGACTATCACAAAATTCGTCTCATGTCAAAGCCGGTATTAGAAATTCCAAAATCCAAATTCCCAATGTCTAATTAAACCCCGAATCCCGGCCTTCGAACTTTTGTGTTTATGTAATTGGTTATCGGGGTTTTTATTAAAATTGACGCTTAGTCGTTGTCCCTTAATCCCGTCCCGGCCGGGATCAGCTTGCCGATAATAACATTTTCTTTCAAGCCGCGCAGATTATCCACTTTGCCGGAGATAGCCGCGTCAATCAAAATCGAAGTTGTTTCCTGAAAGGAAGCGGCCGAAAGCCAGCTGTCTGTCCGCAACGAAACGCGGGTAATACCCATAATGATATCTTCGAAATCAATCATCTTTTTGCCTTCGCGTTTGAGGTTGTCGTTGGCGGTGCGAACATTAATCAAATTAACAACCTGGCCAGCCAGAAAGTCGGAATTTCCCGTGTTGATTATTCGAACCTTGCTCATCATCATACGGACGATGACCTCAAGGTGCTTATCGTTAATATCTTGGCCTTGGGATTCATAAATAACCTGGACTTGTTTCATGATATAGTTCTCGGTTTTGGCCCGGCCAAGCAATTTCAAGCTCGCATTCAGGTCATAATGGCCTTCGGTTAAGGCTTGGCCGACAGTGATATTGTCGCCGTTTTTAACTCTAAGCTGGATATTTTTGGCCATAACGTACTCTTTTGAGAGCGAGCCGGAACCGGTAACGGCAGCTTTGCTGTTGTTGATGATAATTCTACCGGCCATTTGGCTTCTAACCGGTTTTGCCTTATCCGATTCAGCAATAATTTCTTTTGCTTTAACTTGAGACCCGCTCTCGGCAACCCATCTGTAACCTTCCGGCAAGTCGATCTGGACTGTTCTTTCGCCCGTGCCGGCAATCGTGGCCAGATAGTTGTCATTAGTTTCGCGGACAGAAACCTTGCCGGCAATTTCCGACAGGATTGCGGCATTCTTGGGAGTCCTGGCTTCAAACAGCTCTTCAACTCGCGGCAAGCCAGAAGTAATGTCGGCGCCGGCCGCTCCACCGGTATGGAAAGTTCGCATAGTTAACTGCGTCCCCGGTTCGCCGATTGCCTGGGCGGCCACAATTCCCACGGTTGAACCCGCTTCCACCAATTTACCTGTCGCCAAATCCAAGCCGTAACATTTCTGGCAAACTCCCCGTTTTTCGGCGCAAGTTAAGAGCGAAAATATCTCAACTTCAGTTGCTCCCGTATTATTAATTTTATTCATTTCCGACTCTGTTAAAAGCGTACCGGCGGGAATACCGGCAACTTCTTTGCCCAAAACGCGACCGACTAGATATTTTTTCCAGTCTTCGCCCAAATCGGCGTAGTACTGTTTTGAAATTGTTCTGGTTTTTTCCGTCCCGCAATCGGCGGAGGTGATAACCGTATCTTGGGCGACATCAACCAGACGCCGCGTCAAGTACCCGGCTTCGGACGTTCTCAAAGCAGTGTCGGCCCGGCCCTTTCTTGAGCCATGGGTTGAAACAAAGTATTCAAAAACCGACAACCCTTCCTTGAAGTTGGACCTGATCGGGATCTCGATGATCTCGCCGGTCGGGTCGGCCACCAAGCCTTTCATTCCCGCCACCTGGACCATCTGGGCAACATTACCGCGGGCACCCGAAGTCATAACAATGAACAGGTCGTTATCCTTGGCATACTGCCCCATCATGTCTTTTTCGATTTGCGATTGGGCATTCATCCAAATTTCGACGGTTTTAGCGTACCGCTCTTCATCTGAAATCAGACCGCGCCGATACTGCTGGTCAACCATCGCCACTTCCTCTTCCGATTTTTTTAGGATGGCGTCTTTGGTTGAAGGAACAAGAATGTCCTCAACGGCAAAGGTAAAACCGGCCCTTTGGGAATATTCAAAACCAAGATCCTTAAGATCGTCAACAAATTTGGCTGTCCTATCGGTACCATACTGGCGATAAATTCTGTCAACCAGTTTGGCAATGGCTTTTTTATTAAGAGTGTCATTAATAAACCGAAGCTCCTCCGGTACGATTTCGTTGAAAATGATGCGGCCGACGGTTGTTTCGGCAACTTCGCCGCTGTCCAACCGGACATGAATTTTTGCCGTCAGTCCCAACTGGCCGAGATGGTAGGCCGAAACAGCTTCATCCTCGGAAGCAAAGACCATGCCCCAACCCCGGGCGCCCTCTTCAATCGAAGTGATATAAAAACTGCCTAAAATAATATCGTATGAGGGTGAGACAATAGGGTCGCCGGAAGCCGGCTTTAAGAGATTGTGGGCCGAGAGCATTATGGTTCTGGCTTCCTCTTGGGCCTTATCAGAAAGCGGCAAGTGGACTGCCATCTGGTCGCCGTCGAAATCGGCATTAAAAGCGGCACAAACGAGAGGATGAACCTGAATAGCCTTGCCCTCTATCAAAACCGGCTGAAAGGCTTGTATGCCGAGACGGTGAAGGGTAGGGGCGCGGTTTAGAAGCACGTGGCGGTTTTCGATAACTTCTTCCAGAATGTCCCAAACAAATGATTCGCCCCGTTCGATTAAGCGGGTGGCGTTTTTGACGTTGTGAACATAGCCGTCAGCAATCAGGCGCCCAACGATAAAGGGTTTAAAGAGTTCCAGGGCCATAACTTTTGGCAGGCCGCACTGGTGAAGTTTTAATTTCGGACCAACAACAATTACCGAGCGTCCGGAGTAATCAACGCGTTTGCCAAGCAGGTTTTGGCGGAAACGGCCCTGCTTGCCCCGAAGCATATCGGATAAAGAACGCAATTTCCTCTTGCCGCCGGCAGACGAAGCTGCTTTGCCCTTGCGCGCCGAATTGTCAATCAGGGCATCAACCGCTTCCTGAAGCATTCGCTTTTCATTTCGGGCAATCACTTCCGGCGCGCCTTGGGAAATCAGCCGCTTTAAACGGTTGTTGCGGTTTATGACACGCCGGTAAAGGTCGTTGAGATCGGAGGCAGCAAAGCGGCCGCCGTCAAGCTGAACCATCGGCCTAAGGTCGGGAGGAATAACGGGCAGGCGGGTAAGCACAAGCCATGTCGGTTCGATTCCGGCCCCTTTCAGGCTTTGCAAGACGCGGAATCTTTTGAGTGTTTTCGCCCGCACCAAGCCGGTCTGTTTTTTTGACAACTCTTCGGATTTTGCGATCTCTTCGTCTAAATTAATATTTTTTAGAAGTTCAAGTACGCCCTCGGCGCCAATGCCGACGCGAATAATCTGGCCGTATTTCATATTGAGCTCGTGGTACTCCTGTTCAGAGATAATCCTGCCTACGGCCAGGTTGCCAAGTTCGGTTTTGGCATTTTTGTATGCCTGCTCGACTTCGAGCCTCATGGCTTCACGGGACTCGGCCGACAGTTCGGCGCCGGATTCTTTTAATTCGTCAAGGTATTCCTTATACTCTTTTTCAAGACTATCCAGGCTTGATTGCCGCAAATCTTCATTAACTGTCAAAGTTACAAAACTGGCAAAATAGACAATTTTTTCGATTTCAGTAAATGACATATTGAGGGCGGTTGAAACGATGCTCGAGGCGCCTCTGATATACCAGATATGGGCAACCGGCACAGAGAGGTCGATGTGGCCCATCCGGACACGGCGGACCTGGGAGCGGGTTACCTCAACGCCGCACTTGTCGCAGATAACGCCTTTGTAGCGGATTTTACGGTATTTGCCGCAGTAGCATTCCCAATCTTTGGTCGGACCAAAAATGCGCTCGTCAAAAAGGCCGTCGCGTTCCGGTTTCTGGGTGCGATAGTTAATCGTCTCGGGTTTTAGCACTTCGCCGTGGGACCAAGCTTGGATATCGTCGGGTGAAGCAACGGAGAGCTTAATGGCTTCAAAATCAACCACGTTAACCTGGTCCTTGATTTCTAAGTTGGGCATTCTAATACTCCTTTTTATCGTTTAACGTTGATTGTGCAGCATGAAAAGCCGGATAATGTGCTAAATGAATGTTCCGAGTTTCACGCTGCAAGTTACGATTTTTATTCTTCATCAACCGGCGCTGAAATAATATCTTCTTCCTCTTTAGTTTGTTCTGCGGCAATTTCCGTCAGTTTCTCGTCAATGTCCTCAAGCTCCTGCGGCATTTGTTCCGCCAAAAACTCTTGGAGGTCGGCCGGTTCCGCTATCTTTTCGACCGGCTCTTCGTCTTCCTTGGCGGCAACAACCGGCTTTGAAGCGATCAAGTCAACCCGCAAACATAAGCTTTGCAGCTCTTTAACCATGACATTGAAGGCTTCCGGAATCAGCGGTTTTTGAATCTCTTCGCCCTTGATAATTGACTCGTAAGTCTTGCTCCGGCCGACAACATCATCGGATTTGATCGTTAGCATCTCCTGTAAGGTGTGGGCTGCACCGTAAGCTTCCAGAGCCCAAACTTCCATTTCGCCGAAACGCTGGCCGCCGAATTGCGCCTTACCGCCAAGCGGCTGCTGTGTAATCATTGAATAAGGACCGACGCTTCTGGCGTGCATCTTGTCGTCAACGAGGTGGTGCAGTTTTAAGATATACATCACGCCGACGGTTGATTTTCGAGCGAAAGGCTCGCCGGTTTTGCCATCGAAAAGCTGTATTTTGCCGTCTTCCGGCAGTTTCTCCGCTTTTAATCTTTCCTTAATTTCATCAATATGGATGCCTTCAAATACGGGAGTGGCGATTTTATAACCGCCGGCGGACGCCGCTAAACCCAGATGGGTTTCCAAAATTTGGCCGACGTTCATACGCGAGATCACGCCCAGCGGATTCAAAATCACGTCAACGCTGCGGCCGTCGGGCAGAAAAGGCATATCCTCAGCATTGAGAATGGTGGAGATAACACCCTTGTTGCCATGCCGGCCGGCAAGTTTATCGCCGATAGAGATTTTTCTAAGCTGGGCAACAGAAACTTCGACCATCTGGTAAACGCCGGTCGCCAATTCGTCGCCGTTTTCTTTGGAGAAGAATCTGACGTCAACTACCTTGCCCTGTTCGCCGTGCGGCAAACGAAGGGAGGAATCACGCACATCCTTTGCTTTCTCGCCGAAAATGGCCCGGAGTAGCTTTTCTTCCGATGTCAGTTCGGTTTCGCCTTTCGGCAAAATTTTGCCGACCAGAATGTCGCCGGACTTAACTTCCGCGCCGACGCGGATTATGCCGCTTTCGTCTAGGTTGGCCAGGGCTTCCTCTGAAACGTTCGGAATATCCCGAGTCAATAACTCCGGACCAAGCTTGGTTTCCCGAACCTCGACAGAATACTGTTCAATATGGACGGAAGTTAGGGCGTGGTCCTTAACTAATCGGTTGGAGATAATAATAGCGTCTTCAAAGTTTGATCCGCCCCAAGACATAAAAGCGACCAAAAGGTTTTGGCCGAGGGCCAGCTCGCCTTTGTCGGTGGCGGAAGAGTCGGCAATGACCTGTCCCTTCTTGATTTTGTCGCCGAGTTTAACGATCGGACGTTGGTTTAAAGAGGTACCCTGGTTTGAACGGGCAAATTTTTCCAAAGAGTACTCGCGGTCAACAGCGTCTTTATTCCTGATTTTAATCATGTTTCCGGAAACTTTTGTGACTTCACCGTTTTCTGCGGCAATTAAAATTTGGCCGGAGTCATGGGCTGCCGCTTTTTCCATACCCGTGCCAACAATAGGCGAATCAGGACAAATCAGCGGTACGGCTTGGCGCTGCATATTGGACCCCATCATAGCGCGGGCACCATCATCGTGTTCGACAAACGGGATAAGCGAAGTGGCAATTGAAACGATTTGGCGGGGAGAAACATCCATATACTGTACCTTTGTCGCGTCAATAATGCTTGACTCGCCGAACATACGGACGATGACTCTTTTGTCTTTAATATAATCCGACTCGTCAACTTCAACCGAAGCCGGAGCAATAATCGCTTTTTCCTCCGTACCGGCATCAAGATAAGCAACCTGGTCGGTAACTTTAGCCCGGCCGTTTTCGATCACAACCTGCCGATAAGGGGTCTCCAGAAAACCATATTCGTTAATCCTGGAAAAACTGGCCAAATAACTGACCAAACCGATATTCGGGCCTTCAGGGGATTCGATAGGACAAATCCGGCCATAATGGCTCTTGTGGACGTCGCGGACTTCAAAACCGGCTCGTTCGCGGGAGAGGCCGCCGGGACCCGTAGCCGAGAGCGTCCGCTTGTGCTCAAGTTCGGCCAGTGGGTTGGTCTGGTTCATAAACTGCGATAGCTGCGAGCTGGCAAAAAACTCTTGCAGGGCGGCAGCAATCGGACGGGAGTTAACCAGCGAAGAAGGTGTTACCTCTGCCGGATTGGAAACGCTCATACGGTCCTTGATAATCCGCTCTACGCGAAGCAGGCCGACGCGGACGCGGCTTTGGATGGATTCGCCGACCGCCCGGATACGGCGGTTTTTAAGATGGTCGGTATCATCCGGCTCTGCGCCGGGAGTGTTATTGAGACGGATAATTTCTCGAATAATGGCGACCAAATCGTCTTTACGGATAATTCTGTTTTCAACCGTATTTTCAACGTCCATGTCCAAACGCTGGTTGATTTTATAACGCCCAACCCGGCCCAAATCATAGCGTTTCGGATTGAAAAACATAGCGTCAATAAAAGCTTTAGCTGATTCTGCCGTGGCCAGGTCGCCCGGCCGAATTCTTTTGTATGTTTCGATTAAGCCCTCTTCGTAATTCTTGGCCGGATCTTTATCGATAGTGGATTCGATATATTTTACATTTTCATCGTCGTCAACGCCGGAAAAGAGCGATTTTATCTCTTCGTCGCCGGCAATTCCCAAAGCCCGAAGAAAAGTGGTAATCGGAATTCTCCTCTTTCGGTCCACTTTGACCGAAATCACACCTTTGGAATTCGTTTCAATTTCAAGCCAAGCACCGCGCGAAGGGATAATTTTAGCACCGAAATAGTTTTTGCCGGCAATTTTTTCGGCTGTAAAGAGGACGCCGAACGATCTGACAATTTGCGACACAACTACACGCTCAACACCGTTTATAATAAAGGTGCCGCGGTTTGACATCAGCGGAAAGTCGCCCAGAAAGATTTCTCCCTCGCGAATTTCGCCGGTTTTTTTGATAAGAAGCGATGCTTTGGCACGCAAAGGAGCTTTAAAAGTCAGGTTTTTTTCGCGGGCAGTCTTCTCATCAACTTTTGGCTTTTCGAGATAATAGTTACTAAATTCAAGACTGTACATCTCACCGGTAAAATCCTCAATCGGTGAAATCTCATCAAGAAGTTCTCTGAGCCCTTCCTTGAAAAACCAATCGTAGGATTTGGTTTGAATTTCGATCAGATTTGGCAAAGACTCCCATTTTGCCTCGTCTCTGGGCAAAATTCGACCAAGCGCAGAAGTTTTTTTCGACATTTCGCTCCTCTTATTTATCGTGAAACATGAGTCGCGCATCGCGTAACGTGCGTCCAAAAGTGTTTGGCAATACACGCTACAAGCTACACGTTGCAAGTTACACGTTTATTGACAACAAAAATTCCCCAAAAACAGAAATGGGGGATTCAGTGTCATTTTATCTGTGGACTAGAGATCCCATTAGCTATAGCAAATGTTTAATCGCTTAACTTTAACCAAGGTTAATTTAGCACAAAAAGAATTGCTTGTCAACATAAACAGCATATTCAAAAAAGAACATTACCTGAATCTATTTTATTCGGACAATACCCTTATGTCAAGTCCGAACTGTGGATAGTTCATAAGAAACAAGCAATAATATAACCAGGAAACACAAGCAGCCAGTCCCAAAACCGGCATGCTAATTTCAATCGGGAAGTCGCTCCTTCCTCTTATCGGATTTACTTCGATACGATAATGTTTTTTACCGTCCTTCGACAAAAGTGAGGGCAAAGCCTTTCTTGTCGCCGCGGCCGGTGCGGCCGATACGGTGGATGTAGTCGTTGTAGGTTTGGGGTAGAGTGTAATTGATGACGTGGGTTACATCTTTGATATCGAGTCCTCGAGCTGCTACATCGGTGGCAACCAAAATATCGACAACGGCATCCTTGAACTGGCTCAAGGCGCGCTGGCGCTGGTGTTGTTTTTTGTTACCGTGAATTGATTCCGCCCTAAAACCTTTTTTAATCAGGTTCTCGGTCAGTTTTTCAACATCTCGCTTCGTTTCAGAAAATATCAGAACTTTTTTAAGCTCGGGCTTGGCCAGCAACTCCTGCAGATGGCCAAACTTGGCATCTTCGCCAGCAAAGCGGACAACGTCCTGGTCAACATTGGCGGCCGTGTCGCCCGACTTAACCTCAACTGTTACCGGGTCAATCGTAAACAACTTGACCAAGTCTTTGATTTTTCCGGGCATGGTGGCAGAAAAAAATAACGATTGGCGCTTCTCGGGTAGTTGGTCTAGAATGTTGCGAATATCGTCAATAAAGCCCATGTCAAGCATGCGGTCAACCTCGTCGAGAACGACTGTTTTAAATGTTTGAAAATTAATCGCTTTGCGCTCGCTCAAGTCTTTGAGCCGGCCGGGCGTTCCGATAACGAAACCGGGATTGCCTCTTAGCATGCTCATCTGTTTGTAAATCGGCAGCCCGCCGACACAAACAGCTGAAAATATTCTCATACCCCAGGAAAACTGTCTAAATTCTGCTTCGATTTGCTGAGCGAGCTCGCGAGTAGGAGCAATAATTAAAATTCTTTCATACTTGTTATGAAAAACTTTATTAACCAACGGGAGCAAAAATGCGGCCGTTTTGCCGGTGCCGGTATCGGCCAAACCGACTAAATCCCTGCCCTGAAGGATGGGATTGATAGCTTGATCCTGAATGGGTGTCGGTGTCAGATAATCTTTCTTCTTGAGATTTTCTTTGATTTCTGGAGCTAAAGCAAAATCGGTAAAAGAATTTTTAATTTCAATCACCTTTTCCTTAATTATTCCGGCAAACTTTTTGACAAATCGGGAGGGATCAATCGCTTCTCCGCGAGTTTTTTTTAAGCCGTTCCGGTTTCTATTTTGAGAACGAAAATGGAAGGAATTTCCACTTCTGAATTTATTGGCGCCAAACCTGTTGGCGCTTCTCGTATATTGCATCTTTCTCTTTCCAAGCACCAGGTACCGTGTTTTTGGGCACCAAAAAAGTGCTAAAGATAATTATTAATTCGAATACCGTATCACGGCAATAATTGCTGTATAGACCTGTCCAAAGCCCGTTCACGGGCAATTCAAATTAAAATATCTTCGGAAATCTATAGAACAATTTTTAGCGCTCTTAACAGTCCCCGATCGGCGATTAGCCAACCGGGAACTGTAAATCGACTTCGCGCTTTACGTCTGGTAAGTTCTCTCCCTTTGGCTATAGTAATGCCAAAAAATGTGGTGAGTTTAGTAGTACGTGCAAATGTTGCTAGGCAACGAGTCTATCTTAAAAATCGAGTGCTAATTCTTAAGTGTTTCGAGTATATCACACAATCGCGGGGTTGTCAATACCTCCAAGTAGTGCTAGTGTGTTGTTGTCTGAAATGCGCGAGATTGCCCTGGGGCAACCAGAATGGAGGCGGAGAGTGCAAGGAAATATTCTGGTCGATATCGTCATGCCTGATCGCCAGACAGGTGTCAGGATCAAGCCGGTTATCCCGTCTTATGGTCTGTCACTACTCAAGGCCATGATGCCCGATTGGGTCACAGCCAGAGTCCACGATGAGAGGACTATGGGAGTGTACGACGTAAGTAAGTGGCAACCAGATATTCTATGCCTGAGCTACTTGACCACAGGAGCAAATAGGGCTCATAGGATTTCACAACAAGCCCGTGATTGCAATAGTCGAAATAGTGCTCCGATCAAGATTGCCCATGGCGGCATCCATGCCACAAGCCTACCACTCGAAGCAATTGAGTATGCCGATGGAGTGCTGCAAGGCGAAACCAATGCGCCTTTTCTGGATGTGTTCTTGCGACACATCTGGGAAAGTAAGCCCGGCGAAAAAGTCATCACCAGAATGCGGAATATTCCGGGCACTATCGAACATCCTGTCGTCGACCGGAGCTGGACGAACCCAAAAGACTACATCATACCGTGGACAATCCAGAGCTCGGTCGGTTGTCCCTTTGGCTGTCACTTCTGCTCAGTGACGGCCGTAAGCGGACGTAACATGCGCGCCAGGGAGTTGACCTGCTTGGCGGCAGATATCGCTTCTCTGCCTCGGGGAGTGGTAGCGATTATCGACGACAATTTCTTGTGGGGATCGGCTCAACGATATGTTGATCACTGTCGGATGGTAGCCGATCTACTGCGCAGATCAGGGCACAAGTGGGTAGCTGAGGTCACGCCTCGGACACTCATTGAGGCACAAGCCAGGCTAAAACGCGAAGGTTCTTCATACGACATTTTAGCCGACTGGGCCGAAAAAAGATGCGGGGGACTCTTCTTTGGCCTCGAGACGGTTGGCGAGGACAAGGCGGGACTTAGCAAGGTCAAGGATCAAGCTGAGACACTGGAACTGATCAAGAAGTGCCAGGATCTCGGCATCATGGTCCTCGGCGCCTTCGTTCTGGGAGTCGGTCAAAACGAGACGACAGACCATGCCAAGCGCATCCTGGAGTTCGCAATCAAGGCGAAACTTGACTATGCCCAGTTCGCTTTCAACACCCCCGAGCCGGGGGCTGACGGCTTCCTGACCTATTTCCGAGCCGGCTGGTTTATCAACTCCAACTGGGATGACTATGACGCTAACCACGTCGTCATCAAACATCCCGGCTGGACTCCCGAGACTGGCGAGACGGCGTTGGATATGTGCTACAAGGAGTTCTATAGCTGGTGCGGGATGAAGGCCAGGTTCCTGTCTGATCCGCTCGCGGCTCTGCTCAACCCGAGCGCGCTTCGTCGAATCGCGCAGAGCTTCGCCATCAACGCTCCGATCGCTCTGACAAACGCCCGCAAGCCCGGCCGGCCGGTTCGGCCGGCCACAGAATGCCGGTTCAGCGACGCGGTCATTAAACATGTCCAGGCCATCCCCGAGAAGGGACACCTCTTCGATGTCCGGGAACCAAATGATGGTATCTCGGTTTTCCTGGACTAGGAACGCTTAGTCTGTTACCGCCTCCTCGCCGCTTCGAGCTCGAGGAGGATTTTTTATTTAAGAGAGCGAGACTTGAACTGCTTTAATCAACTTATCAACACCCTGATGACTGGCGGCGGAGATCAATAAGGGTTTTACTTTAATTTTTTTGAGGGCGGATACTTTTGTTTTAATATCATTTTCAGGAACAGAATCAATTTTATTCAAGACCACAATTTCCTGCTTCTTGGCTAGTTCCGGCGAATATGATTTTAGTTCGTTCCGTATAGTTTCATAGTCGCGCAAGACATCATCCGAGTTGGCGTCAATCAGGTGGACAATAACGCCCGTCCGCTCAATGTGGCGTAAAAATTTATCGCCGAGCCCCTTGCCCGCCGAAGCGCCCTCAATCAAACCCGGAATGTCGGCAACTATAATATTATGATCGGCGCCCTTAATTACGCCTAAATTCGGTTCGAGAGTAGTAAATGGATAATCGGCAATCTTTGGCCTGGCATCAGACACAACTGAAAGCAAAGTCGACTTGCCGGCATTTGGCAATCCGACCAGGCCGACATCGGCAATTGTTTTAAGCTCAAACCGGACTTTCATCGACTCGCCGCGCATACCCTTTTTGGACCAAGCAGGAGCCTGCTTAATCGAAGTAGCAAAATGCTGGTTGCCCCAGCCGCCGTTGCCGCCATGCAAAAGCACGATTTTTTCCTGCGGCGCCAGATCGACGATCAAATTGTCTCGATTATAGACCTGGGTCCCGGGCGGCAACTTGAGCACCAAATCCTGGCCGCTTTTGCCGCTTTTATTGCTGCCCATACCGTTCCGGCCGTTTTGCGCCAAAAATCGTTTTTGGCGGTTGAATTGGGACA
>CAZGWE010000004.1:9273-52828 GCA_964529405.1 uncultured Candidatus Saccharibacteria bacterium | reverse complement strand
AAGCCGTGAAGGTTCGTGTCGGCTTCAATAATAATGTCCCCGCCGTCTCCGCCGTCTCCGCCGTCGGGACCGCCCTTGGGAATAAACTTCTCGCGCCGAAAAGAGACGGCACCATCGCCGCCTTTGCCTGCTTTTAAATAAATTTCAGCTTCGTCAATGAACATTATACGGGTTTTGCCCTAAAACGGGTTCACCGGCCTTCCATTAACAATCTTTTCAAAGTGAAGATGGGGGCCGGTTGAGCGCCCCGAATTGCCTGATTTACCAATGGCATGGCCCTGTTCAACCCTATCGCCCGGAGAAACATCAACGGAATTAAGATGGGCATAGCGGGTAAAAACACCGTTGCCATGATTGATGACTATCTGGTTGCCATAACCGCCAGACCAGCCGGTGCTGACAATAGAAATAACACCGGAAGCCGCTGCTTTGACCGGCGTGTTTATATTAGCCCGGTAATCAATACCGGTGTGACCATTGCCCAAACCGCGCGATACGCCGTTATGGTTAATCGGCAGAATTAAATTAAGACTGTCGCTATCATAGTCATCGTTGGCGGCCCGGGCAACCGAAGTGCTACGAGTGATGGTTGTTCGCTTAGAAGCTGCCAACTTTGATTTCTTAGCTTCATTTTCCCGATCTCTTTTGGCGATCATTGCCGCCGAAACTTCATAGCCTTTCTGGGGAATTTTCAATTTGGTATCGGGTTTAAGAGCGTTGATATTGTCAATGTTGTTAACGTATTTGAGCGTTGCCAGTTTAACCTCAAACTGCCAGCCGAGACCCGTCAACGTGTCGCCGTTTTGGACAACATAGTCAACCGCCTCGCCGGAATTATCAGGCAAAGCCGGTTTGGGTTGTTCCCTGGAAGTTATAATCGTGGCGACAGGGTTGATCGCACTGGCAAAGCCGTCCGATGTTCCCAAAAACTCCATACCTTTCTGCAGTTGGACCGAGTCATCCTTAATCAAAGGCGTGAAATAATCAACACTTTCGGCAATGGATATTTCGCTGATCGGGTCGGCATAAATAAAACTGCTTGTTATCTGTTTGTTTATCTGCTTATCAACGATATTCGAAGAGATGACAACCAAAGACAGCAACGACAAAGCGGCGTGCGGCAGGAATTGATAGTACATAATAGAAGGTATAATACCCTTTTTTGCCTGCCCGCCACTGCCTGACGCAAAGTGTGGCAGACGGACGCCCCGTGCTTCCCGTAGGAGGCTATCATCTTCCGGAGCAAGATTTCCGGTTTCTTTTGTCTTGCCCGCATCCTCTTTTTGTAAAACCGACAGGATGGACTTTAACAAAAACACTTTGACCAGCCGTCCGCCAAAGCGTCGGGTAAAAGCCAAGAGTGGAATTATAATCTTATTTAAGCGGTTTTTGATTTTAGAACCAAAAGCGTTCTCTTTTGTTTTCCCCGTTTCCCTATTAGACGGAGGTTCTATAGTAGCAAGTATTGCCATATTTAGATGTATTGATTTGTCGGCCGGCTCTTTGATAGCAAAAAGACGGGTTTTGCCAATACATTTGTCCAGTTTATCAGAGACTATTAGGTTGTCAATACCTTAAGACACGAGCAAGAGACCTCAGCGGCCGCTTTTTTGGCTCGGTTTAACACTTATCGCTTTTCAATAGTTAGAGAAAGAGCTGATGGTAAAGCTGTAACCAATGAGACTCCCGCTGGCAAATTGAAGTTGTCGGTTGAAATATCGTAGCTGTAAACACCCGCCCCTTTATTCTTCAAATCTAAATTAAGACTAATATCGCTTAGTTTCAGGTTGCTGATTATCTCGCTTGTTCCGGCAAGCACTGCTTTAATTTGATCCGGGTTGGAGACGGTTACCTTAAACTCAAGATCAAGATTTTTGTAAGAGACCGGCACTAAAAACTCTTTTGAAGCATCAAGGGGCGAAACGCCAACCTTGACGCTAACCCTGCCCGGGCTGCCGGTTTGCAAAGCCAATCCGCTTGGAATGCTTAGGTTGACATCCTTCTCGATGTCGGAGGCTAAGTTGCCAAGATCAACAACCAAGGTTTCGATGTAATTGATTTCAGAAAGGACCGTTAATGGACCGGTAATGTCAACAACGCTTGGCGATACGGCAATATTTGAAACAAAGTAACCGGTTTTAGGGACGCCGGCCGTTTTCACTTTAATGCCGACAGTCCTGTTATTCGAGGCTTTGACAACGGAAACATCCGCATTAACATCGGCCGGGGTGAATTCAACGCCGTTGATAATCTCGCCCCTGTCGTCATAGGCGGCAACTGGCACTACTTTTTTGAAATTCTCTGTTTCACCGTTCAAAGCAATGGTGATTGTGGCTTCAGTAATGCTGTCTATAACGCTTTTTGCGCCCCGGATTTGGACTTTATTGGGTGTCAAGCTGATATTTCCGGCCACTAATCCTTGCGCGGCATTGCCCTCGACCTTGCGGTTAATGTCCACCTCTTTTTCCGAAATAGGCTCCAGGCTAATCATGATTTTGCTTGGGTCTTTTTCAACGATCTGCACACCGGGCGTCGAAGAAACAACAATGACCGGCACCTCATAGGTTCCGGCCGAGTAAGCGGAAAGATCAACATAGGCCGAAAAAGAATCTGCCGATAGCTTTTTCCAAATGCTCGGCTCGGCCATGATTTTAATATTAACCGTCTTAGTGTCGTATATCGGCACCAGTCCTGAAGAAACGTTGATTGCTTTTATCTTTAAACTGCTTGGGAACTTGCCGACCGTACTTTGGCCGGCTGCAACGTAAATCCAAAGAAAAACGGCTGCCAACAGGCAGAATACCTTGATACTTAAATTTTGAGTTAACCAACGCAACATTTGGATTAGAGTGAAAGCACTAAGCATGAAAGAGTATTGAATGAAAATCTATTATGGGTTTTTCTCCTCAATACTTTAACGCTTAATGCTTCCGCGCTTCTAACTTATTTTATCTCATCAAGGCCGACAATCTGTTCCTAAGCCGATCTTCGGCCATCCTTCTCTCCAGTTTACCGCCGACTGCCAGTGAAATATAACCGCTCTCCTCGGAAACAATCAGGGCAAGCGCGTCCGAATTCTCGGTAATGCCGACTCCGGCCTTATGCCGCATACCAAGATCGGCGCTCAACCTGGCATCGGACACGGGTAGTGTTGATCGGGCGGAGATAATTTTGTTATGAATAATTATGACGGCCCCGTCATGGAGCGGCGAACGGGGAAAAAATATCGAGGTCAGCAGCGGCGCGGAAACCGAAGCGTTTATCTTGACTCCGTTATCAACATATTCCCGAAGTCCCGTCTGGCGTTGAATAACAATCAGGGCGCCGATTTTGTTTTCAGCCAAACGGATAGCCGCCGCCACAACTTCACCGACCATCTGGCTTGAGTCGCCATGAGAGAAAATCATCTCCCCTAGAAATTTTGACCTCCCAACCTTTTCCAAGACCGTTCTAAGCTCCGGCTGAAAAACGATCGGTATAGCGACCACCAGCATGGTCATCAAGCTTTTCAATATCCAATTAAGCAATATGAGATTTAATAAATTACCAATAGCAAAAAGCAAAACGATGAAAAGTAAACCATAAAGTATTCTCATTGCCCTGGTTTCTTTGAGAAAGAGATAAATCCAATAAAAGAGAATACTGACGATAAGAATATCAAGCACAAAAAGCGGGCTAAGGTTAAACCTTAGGTTTTCGATAAAGTAGCCGGCCCTCTCTGACACACCCAATATCTTTCCAGCAAACGTTTCCACTCCTATATTCCTCTCCAATTAACTGTTCACTTAATATTATACTACAAATTATCACGGAGTAAAAACCGGATAAAAACACGGTCATGGTCTCTGCAAGATGAATTAGTTCCACAACGCGTGCTTACTTAATGTGTTTCTGATAATACTTAATGCCCTCCTCAACCGTTCCGAACTTACCCTCAAGTTGAGCATCGAAGAGTTGTTTTAAAATTGGACCGAATTCCGGACCTGGTTTCATGCCTAATTCGATTAAATGCCTGCCATAAACCAATGGTTTAGGTGCTGATTCATCGATATGAAGTTTCCTGGCTTTATCCAGAAGAACATCAACGCTCGGAAATTCGCTATCCGGCAAGCCACGCCCATACCAATCAGCTTCGATTAGCCAAACAAGCTCCTCGATCGTAGCCGGCGATAACCGATTGGCCAATTTCCTAACGCTGGAATCAGATATTTCTCTATTAAAAACCTGAAACATATGTTCACGGATGACAGGAATGACACGCGCTACGATCGATTCTGAAATGCAAAAAGAACGCATCAGGCTCTCTGCCGGAGCAACGCCCGCCTTAGCATGGCCATAAGAAACGATCTTGCCGTTAACCCCCCTTGTTGTCGTCGGCTTACCAAGATCATGGGTAAGCGCAGCCAGCATTAGAACTAAAGATTTTTCGTAGTTAAGTTTTTGTTTTTCTTTAATGTGCGTCGCTTGGTCTAAGACACCAAGTGTGTGTATCCAAACATCACCCTCAGGGTGCCATCTTGGATTTTGAGGAGTTCCTATCAATGCTTTTAATTCCGGATGCAGTTTTTCAATAATTAATAGGTCCCTGGCCACATTCAAGCCAATACTTGGGTGTTTGGAAAGAAGAAGCAATTTTTTCCACTCTTCGCCAACCCGCTCTTTTGATAACTCTTCAAGGTTTAAATTTCGACAAATTTCAGCTGTCTTCGCCTCGATTTTAAATTCAAAACGAGCAGTAAACTGCATCGCCCGCAGCACCCGCAAAGGGTCGTCGCCAAAAAATTTCTCGTCAACCGCGCGCAAAACCTTTTGTTTCAGATCTCGAATACCGTTGTGCTCATCCAAAATTTCACCGCTTAACGGATCCAGCCCGATTGCATTAACCGTAAAATCGCGCCGTCCGGCAGCTTCGGCAAAAGTCATATTAGGATTGCCGTCAATTATAAAGCCGCGGTGTCCTTCTTTCACCTTTGAATCACTTCGCGGAATCGAAACATCAAGCCCGTTAATTTTAAAAACGCTAAAGGCCGCCCCGACCTCGTTGATCGTCCCAAACCGGCCAAGAATTTGGCGCAATTTATCCGGATCAAGACGATAAACTTCAATATCAGGGTCTTTAGGTTCAACCGGGAAACCCAGTTCGCACAAAATAAGATCGCGAACATAACCGCCAACCAGAACCGCTCTTCCCCCGGCCTTTTTGACTGTTTCCGCCAGGCGAACTATTGTTTCAGGCAAAGAATATTTATTTTTTAGATCTAATTTATTTATCCGGTAGCACATTATTCGATGACCCGTTCTTTTCGGGTTGTTTTGAAAGCGACAACTGTATCGCCCACTGCCACGTTTGCAAATGGCGGCAATCCCAAGCCGCACTCCATACCCGTATTGCACTCCTTTATTTCATTTTTTTCATGGCGAACGGAGAGAATCTTACCGCGGTATTTTTCGTTATTATTCTGCAGGACTTTAACCTCGTCGCCAAGGCCAAATTTGCCGGACAAGGCGCGTCCGCCCAAAACAAAGCCTTTGCGGTCATCGCGAAAAATACCAAGTACGGCCAATTTGCCCGTTTCTTCCTCAATTATTTCCGGCGGCAATAAAACAGAAAGGGTCGTCTTGACATCATCAATAAGTTTGTAAATGACATCAAAAGTTTTGATAGCAATGCTTTCAGTCTCGGCAATTTTTTTGGCCGCCATCAACTCTTTGACCCTGAAGCCGTACACTTGGGCGTTGGTCGCCTGGGCAAGAGTAACATCCGACTCGGAGATAGGGCCGACTCCCTCGGAGATAATTTTGACTGAAACTTCCTCGTTTTCAATTTCTTTAAAAGACTTTTTGATCGCTTCCAGGGAACCTGCCGCGTCGCACTTGATAATCAACCGCAATTCAATTTTTTGAATCTTTTCCTGCCCCTCGTTTTTCTCTCCGCCGATCTTCTTTGCAGTCGCAATCCGAAGAGTGGAAGTAAACCTTTCCGATTTAGAGGCCGCATCTTTGCTTTCTTTCTCATTATCGAAAACAAGCAGGCGATCGCCGAATGTCGGCATAGATTTGAGACCGGCTATTCTGACCGGAAAACTAGGACCGGCTTCTTTGATTTTTCTACCGGCAAAATCTTCCAGAATTCTAACCCTGCCCCAAGCTGAACCAATAGCAATCAAATCGCCCTGGCAGATTGTGCCGTTTTCGATCAGAACAAGGGCCGACGGGCCAGCTCCTTTTTCCATATGCGATTCAATAACAACACCGGTCGCTCGGTTCAAGGGGTTGGCTTTCAGCTCCATCAGATCGGCTTGCAAAAGGATCATCTCCAATAAATCATCAATACCCTGGCCAGTCTTGGCTGAAACCGGCACCATAATAGTTTTGCCGCCCCAGTCTTCAGCAACCAGACCAAACTCGGTCAATTGCTGTTTTACCTTCATAATGTCGGCGTCGGGCAAGTCAACTTTATTTATAGCCACAATGATTGGCACATTCTGTCTTGTAGCGCTTTCAATAACCTCTATCGTTTGAGGCATAACTCCGTCATTCGCGGCCACAATCAGCACCACCATATCCGTAATGGTCGCCCCGTGCTCGCGCATAGCCGAGAAAGCGGCATGGCCGGGGGTATCAATGAAAGTGATTTTTCTATTTTTTATTTCCGGATTCTTGGGGTTTTCAAGTACTACCTGGTAAGCTGAGATGTGCTGGGTAATTCCCCCCGATTCGCCCTCCACCACATGGCTTTGCCGGATACTATCCAAGAGGGTTGTCTTGCCGTGGTCAACGTGTCCCATAATAGTCACAACCGGGGGGCGGGGGATGAATTTACTTTCATCCGCTTCTATTTTGGCTTGGCTCTTGACCGAGTTTTTCTTAACGCTCTCGAGTTCTATTTCGACGCCCAAATCGTCTCCGATAATGGAAGCGGTATCAAAGTCAATTGACTGGTTGATTGTCGCCAGAACCCCGTTTTTCATTAACTCCGAAATTACTCTGGTCACGGGCAAACCGGCGGTATCGGCAAAATTTTTAACCGTCACAACTTCAGGAATGGAGATTTTTCTTTTTTCAGCAGGTATTTCGTTTGCCTGGTTATATGAAGCCACGGTTGGGACAACAAAAGAAGCCGGCCTGTTCTTGGTCCGGTGAGTTTTGTTGCTATAATTTTTTCTTCGATTGAATTGCGCCATAATCTAAATCACTCGCTTATCGGAACACCCAAACCGGATATCTAAAAATTATCAGATCTTTTTATCATACAATTTTTTTTACGAAAAAGCAAGGCAGAGAATCTGCGGATTAAAGAAGTATTAAGGTGATTAAAAGGTAATTTTTGGTTTAAAGCGTTACTTTTTGCCGCCCCAATAATTGACGGGGTCTTTAGTCACGGGCGGGTTCTGGGGTTTTTGCTGCTCCCTACCCTCTTCACCATTAACAATCACGTTATTGCTGTACGACTGGACGTGGAGCGAACTTGCCCGGTTGGCATCGGGGGCTTCCCTCTCTTCGCCTTTTTCTGCCGGCTGTTCCGGCTCAATTCGATTTGAGCCCGGTTTATTTAATAAAGAGTGGCGGCGTCCCGATATGTCAGCAAGATTTATGGCTATCTTGGCTTTTTCATAACTATGGATTTTTAACCCGCTGGTGACGGCGTCGGAACCCGCATCTTCGTTTTGACTCCTGTCACCTTCTGATTCCGGAGTTATTTTGGCAGATTTTCCGCCTTCCGCAGCGGCTTGCTCTACTTTAAGGCCGGTTTTTGTGCTGTCCTGCCCTCCGCTTGTATTTTCAGAACCAGAACCCAAATTGTCCTCCTTGCCATCCACAATCAGGGCCACCGAAGCAACCCCATCACCCGACCGCAATTTCATCAGTGTCACGCCTTGCGTATCCCGGCCAAGCCGTTTTATGTTTTTCATCTCCATCCGAATAAATTGACCTTTTTGCGAAGCAAGAACAACATCGCCGGCATCACTGTATGATATATTCATACCAATCAGGTTGCCCGTTTTTTCGGTACAATTGGCCGCCCTTATGCCGTAGCCGCCGCGTTTTTGGAGATGAAAATAGCCCAGCTTGGTCCTCTTGCCAAAACCGTTTTCAAGAACAACCAGCATATCGGGGCCTTTTTGGATATTTTTTTCATTCTCATCAAAAACATACTGCTGCGGGCTAACAATATCCAGTGCCATAACCTTGTCGTCTTTCTTAAGCCTCATGCCGGTCACTCCGGACGCGCTCCGGCCCATCGACCTGACTTCGACTTCATGGTAACAGATGGCTTGGCCTTTTTCCGAAACTTCAACTATGACATCATTACCCGTTGAAGTTTTCACCCATTTGAGCTCATCATTACCTTTTAAACCGATGGCAATAATGCCGGTTTTTCTTATGTTGTCATACTTTTCTATTTCTGTTTTTTTGATCTGGCCGTCCCGGGTTCCCATAATGAAGAAATGGTTGTTGTTTTTACCCTTTGGCACCGTCAAAATCGCCGTTACTTTTTCTTTTGGCATAATTTGTATGATATTGACAATCGGAGTACCTTTCGACAACCTTGAAGTTGCGGGCAATTCGTAAACCTTGCTCTTAAAAACCCGGCCGCGATCCGTGAAGAAATAGATATCGTCGTGGGTGTTGGCACAAGACAGATAGTCTATTATATCGTCCTCTTTGGTTGCCATACCAACCACGCCAACACCGCCCCGAATCTGCTTTTTATAGGTATCAACCTCTTGGCGCTTGACATAATTGCTTCGTGATAACGAGACAATAACCTGTTCATCGGGAATCAAATCCTCGGCTTTAAATTCGCCCAGAACCCCGGGAACGATTGTTGTCCGGCGTTTATCGCCGTACTTATCGGCCACTTCTTGTAAATCTTTCTTGATCACGCCAAGAATTTTTTCCGGATGGACCAGAAGATCTTCAAGATAGGCAATAGTTCGTAATACTTCTTCATACTCTTCTTCAACCCGTTTTCTCTCAAGGGCGGCTAGGGCGGAAAGGCGCATATCAAGAATGGCGCCGGCTTGAAGATCGGAGAGATTAAATTTCTGCATTAAGTTCTTCTGCGCTGCTTCGCGATTTTCGGAGGCCCTGATGGTATTGATAACTTCATCAATGTTATCCAAGGCAATCTTTAAGCCTTCCAGGATATGAGCCCTCTCTTTAGCTTTTTTCAACTCATACTCGGAGCGTCTCTTAATAACTTCCTTGCGATGCTCTATATAGAAACGGCAAACGTCAATCAGTGTCATTACTCTCGGTTCAAGGTCGGGAGTCAACGCCAAAAGATTGACATGAAAAGCAGTCTGCATCTGTGTCAGCTCAAAGAGCTTATTCAAGACTTTCTTGGGATAAGAATTGGGTTTCAGCTCGATGACGACCCGGACGCCGTGACGGTCCGATTCATCGCGCAGATCGGAAATCCCGTCAAGCCGCTTATTCTTAACCAATTCAGCCATCTTTTCGATCATGCTGGCTTTATTAACCTGAAAAGGAATTTCCGTGATAATAATGCGAAAACCTCTCTTGGTTTCTTCGATATCGGCCTTAGCCCGCATCAAAATTTTGCCCTTGCCTGTCGCATAAGCCGTTTTAATGTCATCAATATTGTAGATGTTGCCGCCGGTCGGAAAATCGGGGCCTTTGATAAATTTCATCACTTCGTCAATCGTTGCGTTAGGATTATCAACGACGTGTATGACACCTTCACACAGTTCTCTCAAATTGTGGGGCGGGATATTTGTTGCCATACCGACGGCAATGCCCATGGCGCCATTGAGCAAAAGTTGCGGTACGCGAGCCGGCAAAACTTGGGGTTCCCGAGTTGAACCGTCATAGTTGTCCTGCCAATTGACAGTATCTTTGTCAATATCAAGAACCATCTCTTCGGCAAGCGCGGTCATGCGGCACTCCGTGTATCGCATAGCAGCAGCTGAATCGCCGTCCATTGAGCCGAAGTTGCCCTGGCCGTCAACCAACGGGTAGCGCATTGAAAAATCTTGGGCCATGCGGACCAGGGTATCATAAACCGCAATATCGCCGTGCGGGTGGTAGTTGCCGATTACCTCGCCAACCACCTTGGCCGATTTTCGATGTTTAACGTTGTGACGCAAGCCGGTATCATGCATAGCATAAATTACGCGCCGGTGGACGGGCTTCAAACCGTCCCGGACATCCGGAAGTGCCCGCGAAACAATAACGCTCATGGCATAATCAAGGTAGGAGGTCTCCATCTCCACAGTCAAATCGCGCGGTTTTAGCCTGCCGATATTTGGGTCATAAGTTTCCGCGGCCTCCGGCTCGGCTATTTCCTCAATTTTCTCGTTTTCGTCTGACATTTTTTAAAACCCTAAGTGATTTAAAATGGTTAGGCGTCTAAATTCTGCACTGTTTTGGCCCTGGTTTGGATAAACTTTTTTCTTGGCGGTACCTGGTCGCCCATTAGCATAGTAAAAACTTCATCGGCTTTCTCGGCATCATCTATTGTCACGCGCCACAAGATCCGATTCTCCGGGTTCATGGTCGTGTCCCAAAGCTGCGTCGGATTCATTTCGCCCAGACCTTTGTAGCGTTGTATCGAGATGCCGGCGCTATCGGTTTTACCTTTTTTAATCCGGCGGACAATTTCATCGCGCTCTGCATCGGAATAGACCCAATATTTATCTTTGCCTTTAGAGATGGAAAAAAGCGGCGGTTGGGCAATATAAATGTGGCCGTCGCCAAGAAGATCGGGAAAGTTCCTGAAGAAAAAGGTTAAGAGAAGTGTTCGAATGTGGGCGCCGTCAACATCGGCATCAGTCATAATAATAATCCGATCGTAACGCAATTTGGCATAATTAATTTCTTCCCCGATGCCAATACCCAAAGCAACAATTAGGGCTTTAATCTCATCGGATGAGAGCATCCGGTCAAGCCTGGCCCTTTCAACATTTAAAATTTTACCGCGCAAAGGCAAAATTGCCTGGAACGACCGGTCCCTGCCCTGTTTGGCGGAACCGCCGGCCGAGTCGCCCTCGACGATATACATTTCCGTTCGCTTCGGGTCTTTGGTTGAGCAATCGGCTAATTTGCCCGGCAGAGTCATGCCGTCAAGCGCGCCTTTACGAATGATTGTGTCCCTGGCCGCTTTGGCCGCAAGCCTGGCTCGGGCCGAGAGCGAACATTTGTCGATAATTTTTCTGGCTTCATTGGGATTTTCTTCTAGATAAATCGTCAAGGCCTCGCCGGTGACCGAATCAACAATTGTCCTCACCTCCGTATTGCCAAGTTTGGCCTTGGTTTGACCCTCAAATTGAGGGTCGCGCAGTTTAACGGAGATGACGGCCGTTAAACCTTCCCGGACATCCTCGCCAGTCAGGGCTGTTCCTTTTATTAAATTATTCTTAAGGGCATAAATATTGACAACACGCGTCAAGGCAGTCCTGAAACCCGTCAGATGGGTTCCGCCCTCCGGCGTAAAAATGTTGTTAGCAAAGGAGTAAACGTGCTCCTTGAAATCGTCGGTGTAAGCCAGGGCGATTTCAACATTAACATTGCTTTGTTCCTTTTCTATATACATCGGGGGATTGTTGAGCGGTTCGCGGTTTTTATTGATGTGGCGCACATAAGAAGCGATACCTCCTTCAAAATAGAAAGAGTATTCCTGTTTGCCAACCCTCTCTTGATTCCCTTCGCCCTCTCCGGCTAAATTGCCCCGCCCGGTCCGGACTTCGTCGTCATTCTCTTCGAGAATCTTCCCTGCTTCTTCCCCGGCTTCGCCGCCGCTATTCTCTGTCTCGGTTTTAGAATCTGAATTTTGCTTTTTGAAGTCTTGGCTTTTGGTTTTAGAATCTCTCTCATCCCTCACTATTATCATCACTCCCTTAGTCAGATAGGCTTGCTGGCGACAGTGGGTCAAGATAGTACTAAACGAGAACTCGGTGTTAGAAAATATTTCCGGGTCGGGCAGGAAGGTAATCTTTGTGCCGGTGCCGTCTGCTTTTCCAACCGCCTTAACGTCGGTTTTGGCCACCCCCTTCTCAAATTCCTGGAAATAAAGTTTGTCATCGCGCTTGACCTCGGCCTTGACCCAAACACTTAAAGCATTGACAACCGAAGCGCCCACGCCATGCAAACCGCCGGAAACTTTGTAGCCGCCATCGCCAAATTTACCTCCGGCGTGCAGGGTAGTCAAAATTGTCTCAAGTGCCGATTTGCCGGTTGCTTTGTGCTTATCAACCGGAATGCCGCGACCGTTATCATCGACTGAAACTGAACCGTCATTATTAATAGTAATAACAACCCCGGTGCAAAAACCGGCCATGGCTTCGTCAATGGCATTATCAACAATTTCCCAAACCAGATGATGAAGGCCATCCAAGCCGGTTCCACCGATATACATGCCCGGACGCTTCCTAACCGGCGCAAGACCCTCGAGAACGGTAATTTTCGACGCATCGTAAGTGTCGGTTACTTTGGTGAGATTCTCATTTTCTGACATCAAATTTGCCTTAAACTATTTCTCAATATCAATAAAGAAAAAAGGATGTTTATTCCTCTTATCCACTTAACATTTTATCACGCAAGCTTGATCAATGCAACCGTTAGAAAATTAAATTTTCTGCTTGACAACACGAAAATCAGAAGTATAATAATGAACAAGCCCGATGTGCAAGCGCACTCCAAATCAAAACTCTATTACGGTTTTGCCGGCGGCTGTTTGTGTACAATATTTGTATTTAAACAGCCGGTAACGGCAAATCACAATAGGAGGAAGTTGAATGGGACAGGACCCCAAATGTCCGCGAATCGAAACGGTAGACGGAACTCTTCTCGCCGACATCACTGGCGAAGGGTTTCTTGTTTACGCAGTTGGGCATCGAATCGCTATTGGCTCGGCAACACCGGGGGCATTTCTGCTCCGCCAGGCTGCCATGAGTACCGGGAGTGATGGCGACTTCAACTGCGAACTCAAGGAGTGTAACGTTTACACCCTCCTCGAGTTCACCGCAGAGAAGCGGCTTGCCGTCGAAGTCCTTCCCTTCACCTGCGTGAAGGTCCAATTGCTGGATCCGGTCGGCGACACGTATTGTCCCGGACCGATCATCTGGACAGCGTTCTTGCTGCCCAGAACGGCGTCGGGCGACTTCAACTTCGCCCGTGATCTCCCTCGCGTCTGGGATGTCGGTCGGGATTCCGTCTACCCGATCGCCGCCACTTCTCTCGTGTGGTTCGCCGAGATCCGCCATGAGCGGATGCGCAAACTGGTCAAGATCGATCCGGATGCAATCCCGAAGAAGAGCGTACCCACCTATGGGGAGGCAACCTTCTACCCGCCGAAACGCGGCGGATACCGACGTAGCAGACGTACCTGAAGTACCGTAACGGCCAGGCGAACTTTTTTTTGACGCCATCTTTCGCCTGGTCCGTATCTCCCGCAATACGATCTTTCGCCTTTTGGGAAGATGCGAAATTTTCAATAAAAAATGGGCGCCTGGTCTTGGGTGGACCATAGCGCCCGGTGGGGCTTGGCCATTCCGCTTATGCGGCATGGCCTGAGATTTAGTCATGAGACCTCACGCGCTACCGCCGGGAGCCCGGAGATAGCTGGGGAACAACACCTTCTTGACAGAGCGATCCGTCTTGGTGGACCCGCTCTTCAATGCTCGGATCTCTCGCTTGAGACGATCCACAAGCTCCAAGAGCTCGTGGTTTTGCTCAAGCAGCCTACCCATGCTGCTCTTCATCGTACACCTCCTTTCCGTTTCTGGCAGCATTTGCGATAGGTATCGTAACATAAGACAAACCCTGGGTCAAGGGCAAAAACGTATAGAACTATTTTATCTCGATTCATCTACATATTTGACCAAAAACAGATAGATTATTTAGATCTTTCAAACCTGATTGAGAACTCCTTGTCGCTGGTTAGAAACTGTTTGATGACAATTTTGCGGTTTATGTAGTCGTAATTTTTGACATTAGCTGGTTTGTAGCCTTTGGGATAGTTAACTTCCAATTCAAAATCGTCGCCCAAGGTGCCGGGCTGTTTTTGGACATAGAGCCGGTAATTAAACTCATGGCCGGTCGCATCAACGCTGTAGTTGGAACGATAGTCAATCGTTGACTTTGATTTTTTGCCCGGTTCAGTGTTTTGCCAAAAAACCGCTTCGGCCTTTCCGGCCTCTTCAACCAAACGAAAGATGTCCTTTCCGGCTAGCTTGCTGTCATATAGCGGCCAAAAATTACCCTCAAGAGGGGAAAATTTATTCATCGAAGAGTTCTGCGGCACTAAGACGCGAACCAGATTTTTGTTAATGCCATCCGGCCACTCGCCGCTGCCCTGGTGCTCACGGCTGATTTCGAGCTGGCTTTGCACCGTCCCGTCAGATTTGATATTAACCGTTTGCTTCAGGGACTCCTTGACATTAAGGCTGCTCTTCATCCCGCCTACATTGGAATTGTGGACAAAAAGATAATCAGTTATTTTATGGCCGACACTGCCCGCCAAATTGTTAGCTTCGATTTTCCCTTGCAGGTCCTGGTCTTTGGCATAGAACAAAAGGTGCTTTTGCGACAGCATCCGGCCGAGAGTGCCCAATATTTGCGGTAGTTTTTCTTTATCGGAAAATGACTCGGAGATCCGGTTGATAAACCTTGGCATCATAGTCGAGAGAATCTTTTTGGGTTCGTTTTCTTCTTTATTGCCGGCACGCTCAAAATAGCCCTTTTCCACTTCGTACTGGACATCGGACAGAAAATTATCAGCTCCGATAGCTTTTCCAAATTCCGGCACATCTATGGGGCCGGTAATTTTCAACAGGTCTGTAAACAAGGTTGTGTCCAGAGCCACAACACCGTCCGCTTCTTTGCCCGTTTCCAATTTGTAAAACTCGGCCACCTTGGCAAAAGCTTCCGGCCCGTCAACCGCCCAATTGGAATCTCTCATCGCCCAGGCTTGGCCGGAGAGTGGCGACAGGTCGTCGGGCGGAGAAACCCGGGTCTGGGCCATAAACTCTTTGTCAAGTTTGTAAATATTAGTTTCAAAATCAAGCCCCTTCAGGCTGCCGGCCTCAAAGCGGGCCACCGCAAACGAACCAATAAACCCGCCGCTACCGCGCAGTTCCGTATTATTTTGAAAGAGGACCAGAATGTTTTTGCCGTCATCGGACTCGTCGGTTAACCATCCGAACAGATTCAAAATCAATTCGCTGCTATTTTGGATGGCCACAAGCGTTTTATCAATAACAGCAATGGCTTTTTTGTTGTCAGGTTGTAAATTTTTTGGCAGGTTGTCTTGAGCTAGCATCAAGTTGCTCCTGCTTTCCAAAAGATTTGTCCGGCTCCGATCTAAAAGCTTCTCAAGCACGCCTTTTAACCTAATCAGGTCAAGCGAGTTAATGCCTTCGGGACCGGCAGCCAAAGTGAGGGACTGGTCGTTTCTGGCCTGCACCAAGCCGTTACTCAAAGTCTCCATTGTGCCCAGAACAGTATAAACGCTGTCAAGCATTCTCTCCGACGCCACTAAAGAAGAACGGTTATTGGGAACATATCTTAAATATTCCAAGTCCTGTCCCCATGATTGCACCAGCAGCTTTAACTTGGCAATGTCGTCTTTGGCCTCATTGGCCTCGTTAAGCGCCTTTTCCAGGTTCCCATTCTCGATTTGATTGAAAGCGCCGTTCAAGTGCGACTGAACACCGGCAGCCAACGCTTCAAGATTATTTTTTGCTTCCGCCGCCCTGATGAAAGTAAAGACGACCAGGACAACCATTAATACCGGCGCAATGCTTAGTTTAGCATGGTCAACCGCTTTTAAACACAAATTTGCCGAGGCAAAGAGCCGGTTAGCCAAGCTGCGATAACGGCATTTTAGCCCGGACTTGAACCGGCAACTCGAACTTTTAATTTTTTTCAACAGAGACGGGTGTTTTGTTTTTTTGGCGACAGATAGGCGGACAATAACCGGAACGGGTTTAATCAGATTTGACTTTTTCTGCCGGGGGGCCAGGTCTTCATCGGAGGGAATCCGTAAACCTTCATCAATTTCATAAACAATCCCGATGCTTTCGGACGCCGTTCCAATTCCCCTATTTTTTGTCTCCAGTTCATCCCTCTCTTCCACCGGCTCTCCATTTTAGAACCTTAAACTTGCGTCATCCGGCATTCTCTCTTATAATTTTACCATAGATAATCATTAGGAAAAAGAGGATTTATGAGCACAAATCTATTCCGTATCAAAAAAGACCGCTTGGTTGCCGGCGTCTGCTCGGGGTTGGGACAATATTTCGACGTTGACCCCATTCTGGTGCGAGCAGTTTTTGTCATTACTACCCTGGCTGGCGGGGCTGGAATCTTAGCCTATATCCTGCTTTGGATTATTATGCCTGAAGAAAAAGGGACGGCTGAAGAAATAGAAAAAGAAGGAGAGAAAATAGAAATCAAGGAAACCGAAAAGAAGGCCAAAGACACGACAGGCAGACGCAATCTGACCGCCGGCCTGGTTCTGGTTGTCATCGGCCTGGTTCTGCTGGTCCAGAACCTCTTTCCCGGCTTCAATTTAACTAAATTTTGGCCGCTCGTCCTTATTATCATCGGTATTGCCCTGGTTGGAAAAAGGGGGGCAAAATAATGAAACCGACAAGGTTTATTTTGGGGATAATCACTATCTTAATCGGTTTGGTCCTGCTGGTTTCCAATCTTGGCTATCTTAATGTTGACTGGCAAACGATCCTGAAAATCTGGCCGGCCATTCTCATCTTCTGGGGCATCTCTTTATTTTTCAGCAGATCCGCCCTATCGCGGCTCTTTTCAGCTGCCGCCCTCGTTATCCTCGGCCTGGTTCTTGTGGCCGGGGCCAAGACCAGCTGGACGGTTACCGACCAAATCATATTTGACAGCCGATCCGAATCGCAAACATTCGAAAGTTCCCTTGACAATATTGACAAAGCCGACCTGACACTAAATTCCGGTGCCGGTACCTTTATTTTAAAAGAGACCACCGATAAATTAATCTCTGCCAATGTTATTTCCAGTATCGGCCGGTATGACCTCAAGGAGACCAGGGACGGCGCAACCGCAAATTTGACGCTTGAGCCGAAGGGTAAAAACATCTCGACAGCTTTCGGCCGAAATAAGAATACGGTTGATATCAAGCTCAACCCCAACCCGCTCTGGACGCTGAATTTTCGTCTTGGCGCCGCTTCCGCCGACCTGGATTTGAGCCAATATAGCCTGGAGAAAGCAATCATCGAAGCCGGCGCTTCTTCAATTGATCTAAAGATCGGTAAGAAAAATACCAAAACCGATGTTGTGGTCAAAGCCGGCGCTTCTTCGCTTAACATCAGCGTTCCCGAAACCTCGGGCACAGAAGTCCGGGCCAGTACCGGCCTCTCCAGCCGCAGTTTTGACGGCTTTACGAAAACCGGCGACAATACCTATCGGACCGATAATTTTGAGACAGCCATCAATAAGGTCTATGTTGATTTGAGCACTGGAGTATCAAGTATCAATATTTCAAGGTATTAGTTGGTTTAAGTACGGTTTTAGGATGGCCCAATTTTCGGTATCTGTTTTCTGTGGTTTTCTCCAAAGCAAAAAATAGCCGCTATACTAAAATAGTAATTAAGAAAGGAGACCAAAAAATACCAAGCACAGGATTGGATGTATTTGATACAACGATTGAAAAAACCAATGAATTATTAGCTGCCATAGAGGATGAATTAGACTGGCGGGGCCGGCGCCACCAATCATATCAGGCTCTCCGGGCCATCCTGCACGCCATCCGGGACCGATTGCCAATTCATGAAAGTGTTAATTTTGCTGCCCAGTTACCCATGTTAATAAAGGGAATTTATTACGACGGTTGGAGTTCGGAAGGGGTTCCGGTCAAATTAAGCCGGGAAGAATTTATTAACCGGATCAGGCGCGACTTTATCTTTGATACTGATATTGGGATCGAAGAATTGATCAGCCTGGTTGCGGGCCATGTCTTTGGCATAATAGACCCGGGCGAGGTTCAAAAACTTTTAAACTCCCTGCCGGAGGATATCGCCAATCTTTTAACAAGCGAAGGTGCTAGAGAAGATATTCAATAGAGAAATAAGCCTTGGCAAAGTCTATGGCATTGAAATAGCGCTTGACTATTCCTGGTTTTGGGTTTTTCTGCTTGTCACTTTTAGTTTTGCTTATAGCCTGTTGCCAAGGCTTATTACCGACCAGTCGGCTCTGTTTTATTTGGTTTACGGCCTTACCGGTTCGCTCCTATTCTTCCTTTCGATCATCATCCATGAATTAGGCCACACTCTTGTTGCCAAAAGGAATAATCTGGAGATAAAGAAAATTACTTTATTCTTATTTGGCGGAGCGTCTAACTTGACAGACGAACCGCCAAATGCAGCCGCAGAGTTCAAAATGGCCGTCGCCGGCCCACTGTTCAGCATAATCATCGGCAGCATCTTCATTGCAATTGCGGCAATAATAAATTTATTCAAGCCCAATGTTTCAATATTGCCGCTGGTTTTTGCTCTTGGTTCAATCAACTACGGCTTGGCTATCTTTAATCTTTTGCCCGGGTTTCCTCTTGACGGCGGCAGAGTACTTAGAAGTTTAATCTGGTGGCGAACAGATGATTTGTTGCTTTCGACCAGAATCTCTTCAAATTTTGGCAAAGTGCTGGCGGTTGCCTTAATACTCTACGGGTTCTGGCAAATTATCGTCTCCGGCTCTTTCGGCGGATTCTGGTTGATACTAGTGGGGTTCTTTCTCTACCAAACGGCTGGTAACAGCTATCTCCAAACTTTGGCCATTCTTGTTTTAAGAAAAGCAAAAGTTGGCGATATTCCCAAACATTCAATTACCGAAGCCAACGCCGATACTCCATTAAGCAGTTTCAGTCAAAAATCCTTAAGCCGGCATGATTATTACCTCGTCCGCTCCGGTTCAGACATGGTCGGAATTTTCGACGGCTCCTCGCTTCAGCAAATCCCTCAATCAAAGTGGCGGCTACCCGTCAGTGATGTCTCAACTCCCCTCGACCGCTTTGGCTCGGTTGCAATCAACCAACCGGCCATCAAAGCCATGCAAATTCTGGCTGAAAACAAAACCGGCATGGTCCCGGTCCAAGATGAAACTCAAGAGATAATCGGCATAATTACCTATGATGATTTAAGAAATTTTTTATTAAACAGGACTGACTGAACCGGTTCTGTTAGTAGTTCCGTACTTTAATGTCCTCAATCCGGATATTTGCCAACCAGTTCTTTCACGGTTGCTGCAAATTCTTTTTTAAATCGTGCGGAGGAGAACTTCTCTGCATGCTGCCGAATCTTTATTGGGTCATAATCTTCCGGTTTAAAATTAGTAATGGCTAGAGCTAAGCACTCTTTTGATTGTTCAGAAAACAAGCTACCAGTTATTCTATCAACAACGGTCTCGGCCGAGCCGCCAATCCGATACGCAATAACCGGCCGGCCGGCCGCTTGCGCTTCAACAGCAACAATGCCAAAGTCTTCTTCGGCGGGAAAAATAAAGGCTCTTGCCCGGCTGAAATAACGGCCGACCTCTTCGTCAGTCAAAAAACCAAGAAATTCGATATTGCTCTTTGCTTTTTTCATTAAGTTTGCTTTTTCCGGCCCCTGTCCGATCACCTTGAGCGGCAAACCCAGCTCATTAAATGTTTGTATGACAAGATCACACTTTTTATAGCCAACCAGCCGGCTAACAAACAGATAGTAGTCTCCTATTTCCTCTTTTTCTGCTATTTTAAACCGGCCGGTATCAACCGGCGGATGGACGACAATCGAATCGCGACCGTAATACTTTTTAATACGTTTTGCGATATAATTCGAATTAGCCAAAAAATAGTCAACTCTATCGGCGGCCACCTTGTCCCAGATTCTCAAATTGTGGGCCGTTTTGTTCTTGAGCCAAGCCAACTTGCCGCCTTTCGCCCGCGGATCAACGTCCGGCTCCCACAAATACCTGGGCGGAGTGTGGCAGTAGGAAATATGGACTGTGCCCGGCTTTGTAATAACACCTTTTGCTGCCATGTGGCAGTTGGATATGACAACGTCATACTCTGACAAATCAAACTGTTCGAAGGCCAGCGGCGTCAGCGGCACCAAAATTTCACGTTTTCTTTTTGCCAATGGCACCCTTTGCAAGAAAGAAGTTCTGACATCATAATTTTTAAAGACCCCGGCTTTGCCCGGATCAAAAATAGAGGTGTAAATCGGTGTTGACGGATAAATTTCATTTATCGCCAAAAGAACCCGCTCCGAGCCGGCGACACTGGTTAACCATTCATGTATAAGCGCAATGCGCATAGGTTAATAAGGTTAATAAAGTTCTTAAGGTTCATAAAGATATATTAGTGAAACTTTATAAACCTTATAAAATTTCTAACTATTTAGTCCGGTACTCCCTTTTACCGCCAAATGCTTCCGAGAGAACCAATCCGATTGTTCTGGCCAGAATGACTAAGTCCAGCCAAATTGACCAATTCTCGATATAATAAATATCATACCGCACCCGTTCTTTAATTGAAGTGTCGCCTTTGAGCCCGTTTACCTGCGCCCAACCGGTAATACCCGATTTAACTTTGTGGCGGCGAAAATATTCGGGAATGTCCCTCTGGAATTGCTCAACAAATTTGGGTAGCTCCGGACGGGGTCCGACAAAACTCATATTGCCCTTCAAAACATTAAAAAATTGCGGCAACTCGTCAATATTGGTTTTGCGCAAAAATAAACCGAAGGGCGTGATACGCGTTTTTTCATCTGCTTTTGTCGTCCATTTACTGCCGTTCTCCGTATAATCGCACTTTTCCTGGTACATCGAACGGAATTTATAGAAGTCAAAGGTTCTGCCATCCCGCCCCACCCTCTTTTGCTTGTAAATAATTGAACCTCTGGAGGTTAATTTAACTCCGATCGTCGCTATAAGTATGAGTGGTGATGATAAGATTATGGCAACCAAAGCCATAACAATGTCAATAATCCGCTTTGAAATCCGGCCCCAACCCTCCATAGGAATGGGCTGCAGCTCCATAACCGGCATTGACCCGAATAATTGATAGATGATATTCCGGGACATGATCGCAAATATATCCGGTATATACTTAAAGACGACATTATTATCAGAGCAAATTTGGATGATTTCAAAAACCTTGTTCCTGGCTAAACCCATATCGGTCAAAATAATTTCGTCAACATCATATTTTTTAATACTGCGCTCAGCTTCTTCAACGCTACCGATAATTTTAAGGCCATGCTTGCTTATTTTTTGCTCATTACAAAGAATTCCGACCACTTTATATCCCAACTGGCTATTTTTCGCAGCTTGGACGAAGAGGCTCTCGGAAATACCGTTATCGCCGATCAGTATCAATTTTCTTTCGCCAATACCAAATTTGAACAGATATCCCTGGATTGATTTAATGGCGAATCTGCCGAGCGCTAATGTCATAATGCTCAAAACCCAGGTTAAAATAACAATTAATCTCGAGAAGAACAACGAACGGGAGAAAAAAATTCCGACAATCAGGAAGAGGATCGCCACCGATGAAGCATTAAGTATCCGGTAAAACTCGCTTAAAAAATTGCGGTTTCTGCCAATACCGTAAAGGCCATTAAGGGCAAGCAAAAACACCCAGACCGGCATAAGGTAAAACGAGTACCTTAAATACTCTTTTAAGCCGATATCATAAACAACGAGCAACACCTCCAGATCAACGCGCAGATAGTGGGCCAAGACAAAAGCGGCGATAATCATCGCGACATCCAGCGGCAATAAGATAAAAGCAAAGAACAGCTCTGAACGCTTCATTTGATTTTAAGTATAAACTCCTAAAAAGCAAAAATCAATCATAACAAAAATGCCCTCGACTTTTGTAAATCGGGACATTTTTGCGTATCAAAAACAAAAAATGGTTCTTAGGCAGCCTTACCGATTCTAAAAACCTTGGTACCACACTTTGGGCAAACGCCGCGGGTTGCCGGTTTACCATTCTTCATGGTAATTTGCTCAGCGTTCTGCATCTCAACTTTGGCTCGGCACTTAACGCAATATGCTTCCATCTTTTTCACCTCCTCCCTACAATATAAATCACAATCTCTAATATCTAAATCCTAAAACAAATCCTCGCCCCGTAAGCGATCAGCCAGAGGCCAATTACACTCCTAATTGTATTTCCGAAGCTCTACGCCTGTCAAGCGCAAATGAGCCTAAACCCGGCTAATTCCGCTGCCTGTGATTCTGAATAGACATTATCAGCTGTAGGACACGATTATTCTATATTTAATTTGACATTAGAAATTAGGAATTAGGAATTTTATTCAGTTATCCCCAACCCGGTTATTCCACCGCTTTTGCCTGGCCGCCGTCTTCAGCCGGTGGCGCGCTGTCGCTATTTCCGTTACTCTGTTCAACAGAACTATTGATTCCATCCTGCGACGATGCACTGCCGCTAAAGTTAATCAGGGCGGCTAATTCGGCCAGCGATCTGGTACCCGGATATTTCTTGCCGTCATAAATCCAAGTCGGATAAGATTTAACATCTTTTGCCAGACATTCGTCGGGATTGGCATTTTCACCGGCAGTATCGCATTCAACGTAGTTCAAGTATTTAACCGCTTCGCCAAACAGCTTTTTTTGCTCATTACAATGAGAGCACCAATACGCCCCGTACATAACTGCACCTTTTTCCGTTAATGCCTTGGCTAATCTTTCTTGATATCCAGCGTCCGGATTCTCGATTGAGGTTCCTGCCACCTCGCCATTATCCTGGTTAGCCTCTGATGTTTTGCTATCTTTTGTCTTGTCACCGTTACGTTTACCGAGCGCAACAGCCCCGGCGGCAATCACGACCACAACGGCCACGATGATGACAAATGTTTTCCATTCGCTTTTCATAGGAGCCTCCAATATGTTTTTTACTTTCAGATTAAAGGTTACACGAAAAACGCCGGCCTTGTCAAAGCAAGAGGCAATATTTTAAGATCAGCTAACAAAATTATTTAGTCCTAAATACAAATTATCTTACTCAATAATGCCTAAAACAACGACTCAAGTTTGATTACCTGGTCCCGAAGCTCCGCGGCTCGTTCGAATTCTAACTTATCGGCGGCTTCACGCATCAAATTGCTTAACTCTTCAACTATCTTTTGTTTTTCCCGCTTCGATAAACCTTTAAATGCCCTGTTAATCTCGATTAATTCTCTCTCGATTTTTTCTTCTCTTGGTTTGATCGTCTTTTCAATACTCCTGGGCGAAACGCCATTCTTGATATTTGACTCCTGCTGCAATCGGCGCCGCATCTCCGTCTCCTCGATTGCAATCCGCATGGACTCCGTTATGGTATCGGCATACATAATTACCCGGCCCTCGACATGGCGGGCGGCCCGTCCGATTATTTGAACCAGAGAGGTACGGCTGCGTAAAAATCCCTCCTTGTCCGCATCCAAAATAGCCACAAGAGACACTTCGGGCAAATCCAAACCCTCCCGAAGCAAGTTAATGCCGACCAGAACATCATACTCGCCGATTCGCAGGGAGTGTAAAATCTCCGACCTCTCCAGGGTCGGGATGTCGGAGTGGAGATAGGCAACTTTAACCAATTTTTCAGTCAAATACTCCGTTAGCTCCTCAGCCATTCTTTTAGTTAAGGTCGTCACCAAGACTCGCTGGCCCCTGACAACATTTTTCTCAATCTCTCCGATCAGGTCGTTTATTTGGCCTGCGGATTGACGCACTTCAATTTTAGGGTCCAGTAAACCGGTCGGACGGATAAATTGGCGGACCACCCCTTCGAGAATCGTAAATCGTTTATCGGTTACGACGCCCGTTTCGTCTATCGGTAACGTTTGACGTAACCCCCTTACGACACTCTTCGGGTCCTGAGCGTCCCTCAGAGTCGAAGGATGAGCATCGTAACTATGACCGTTCGACGATTTCTCAAGTTCCCACTCCCCCGGTGTGGCTGAAACAAAAATAACCTGGTTAATTCTCTTGTAAAACTCATCAAAGCGCAGCGGCCGGTTATCCATAGCCGAAGGCAAGCGGAAACCAAACTCAACCAGCTTTTCCTTGCGGGAGCGGTCGCCGGCATACATACCGCCGATCTGGGGCACAGTCATATGCGATTCGTCAATGACCATCAGAAAATCCGGCGGGAAATAATCTAAAAGCGTTGTTGGCGGTTCGCCCGGTTTGCGCCGGTCAAAATAACGGCAGTAGTTCTCAATCCCAGAGCAAGTGCCGGTTTGTTCAATCATTTCAATATCATAATTGGTCCGCTGTTCCAAACGTTCGGCTTCAAGAAGCTTTCCCTGGAGACGAAAATATTTAAGTTGCCGACCCAAATCCGTCTTTATTTCTTTGAGGGCCTCCCGCTGGACATCGGCCGGCGTGATAAAGTGTTTGGCCGGATAAACTTCAAATTCCGAAAATCTGTTAATAATCTCGCCCTTGAGCCAATTATGTTCCGAAATCTTCTCCACAACATCGCCAAAGAACTCAATTTTAACCGGATTATCAGAATAGGCCGGCATAATTTCCAGCGTATCGCCTTTCAGGCGAAAAGTGCCACGTTTGAGTTCGATGTCATTGCGATCGAATTGCTGGGCGATCAATCTTCTTAACAGCTCGTCGCGCCCAAACGGCTCGCCCACCCTCAAAGTAAAGTTCTCGGATTGGTAAAACTCCGGCGAACCCAGACCGTAAATGCAGGAGACCGAGGCCACAATCAAAACGTCTTTTCGAGTAAGCAGCGAGTGGGTGGCGGCATGGCGCAATTTCTCAATCTCATCATTAATGGCCGAATCTTTTTCAATGTATGTGTCGGTCGAAGGAATATAAGCTTCCGGCTGATAGTAATCGTAATATGAGACAAAATAGTGCACGGCATTGTCCGGAAAAACTTCCCTGAATTCATCGGCCAGTTGGGCGGCCAAAGTTTTGTTGTGGGCAATTACCAAAGTCGGTTTCTGGACCGCCTGCACCACATTGGCGACAGTAAAGGTTTTGCCGCTGCCCGTCACGCCCCACAGCGTCTGGTGTTTTTTGCCAGCATTAAGTCTGGCAACAAGCTTTTTGATTGCCTCCGGCTGGTCCCCGCAGGGTTTAAATTTTGATTGTAAATCGAATCTGTTCATTAACGAATTAAAATCATATTATACTGTGGATAACTTATTTGCGTCAAAGACAAGAGCAGTGGTATAAATAAAACATACGATTTTCTAACTCTAGGAGGACGCTGCAATGGCTGGAACTGGAGCAACGCGGTTCCGCTACGAAATCTTGTCCGGCGAAAACAGTGCTGCAGAACGGCGTATCAACGATCGCAAGGACAAGCAACAAAAGCCGAGGAAGACAGGACGCCAAGAAACAAAGGGGCCGGAAGTTGGGCTCATCAAGTATCTCATTACTGTCAATGCCGCGACCGATCAAGTGGTCGGTAACCGCGTCAAGATCACCGATGATATGATCCGGCGCATGTTCGCGTAGAGAGGAGAACGGGTATGGCAAGGCAAAGGGATCTGATCGCTGTCCTTCTCAGGGCCGAGGAGCAGGCGGTGCCGGAAAAGACCGAGTCGATCGATCGGCGTACCGACAACCGGCGAGTCAGCCATAGGGTCTCGATTCGCCACCACCGGCATGTCACGCATCAGGGCAGTACGAGCCCGCGGACAGCGGCTTACACCCGAGCCTGAAAGATTTCTAGGGGAACCTGGCAGGGTGCGCGCACACCGGCGCCACCCTTTTTTATATTAATAAGAATGCTTGGCCTTAGTCCGTTTCTTAGCTTGATCTAGGCGCCACTTCTTGATTGCGGCATGATTACCCGACTGTAAAATTTCAGGCACGCGCCAACCTTTATGTTCGGCCGGCCGAGTATAAATTGGATATTCGAGAAGTAAATTGCCCTTCTCATCTTTTAAACCGAAACTCTCCTCCTCGCTCGACTCGTCGTGGCCTAAAACGCCGGGAATTAGCCTCGAAACTGCATCAACAACGGCCATGGCAGGGATTTCTCCGCCGGACAGCACAAAATCACCCAGCGAAATCTCTTCATCAACCAGATGCTCCCTAACTCTTTCGTCAAACCCCTCATAGTGCCCGCAGATGAGAATTATGTCCGATAGGCCAGACAGTTCTCTTGCTTTGGCTTGATTAAAGGTTTTACCCTGCGGCGTCATCAGAATGGTTTTACTTAATTTGTCATTTGCCCATTCGGCAGGCTCAGGGCAACCCGAGTGATAATCGAGGGTTGGCATTTGGATTTTTGATTTAATTGATGTTATAGCTTTATCCATAACATCAATTTTTAGCACCATTCCCGGTCCGCCGCCGTATGGCGTGTCGTCAACCGTTTTATGCTTATCTTCGGCATAATCGCGCAGGTTGTGCAAATTGATTTTCACCAAGCCTTTTTCTTGCGCACGCTTGAGAATGCTCTCTCCAAACGGCCCGGAGAACATTTCGGGAAAAAGAGTTAAAATGTGAAAAGTTGGTTTCATAACATCCTGTCTAAGTGGCTTAAGTTACCCGGGTAACTTAAAATCTTAACAAAAGAAATCGCCGAGAGCTTGTTTAGAGCTGTGGCGACTCCTTGCCCGTACCAGTCGATCAATCGCCTTAGTGCGGGTTTTGTTTCCAATTTTTTTTGATGCACACTAACTCTGTTTTACGTTTCATGCTCCACATCCTAGGCCAGGACGTCGTTTGGAACGTCGGTCAGCGCATCTTCCGTATTTTCCTCATCCTCGTCACGGTCTTCGCGGTCAGCTCTGACGTGAGTGCTGCCCTCCGGTTCAATGATCTTCAAGTTAACTCTGGCGTTGTTTTTAGCCCCGAGAACTCGAAGAAGAGTTCTGATAGCCTTGGCAGTCTTGCCTTCTTTACCGATGATCTTTCCCATATCAGCCGGATCAACTGTCAGCTTAATGAGGACGCCCATCTCGTCAACCGTCCGCTCTGTTGTAACCTTGTCCGGATTATCAACGATAGCTTTAACGACATCCTCGACAAACTTCTGATCTTTTTCCATCGCTATTTTTCCTTTCTGGCTAAACTCTTGCCAAGTTAAATAACCCTTGCCTCATAGATAAAATTAACTAATCTTGCCCGATTTCAGGTTCCTCTTCAACTCCGGCGGTTTTTATAACAGCCTCTTCGGGGCTTACGGCGCTTTCTTCTGTTTCAGCGGTTTTCACCTCCGTCTCTTCGGTTTTTTCTGCCGCGACCGGTTTTCCCGAAACAACTTCCTCTGCCTTCTTTTTAGCATAAGTTTTGTTAACCTTTTTATCCAATATGCCAAGATCGACCATTAAATTGTGGACGGTTGCGGAAGGTTGCGCACCGCGATTGATCCAGAAAACGGCCCGTTCTTTATTGATTCCGAGCTGTTTTGGTTTCAAAGCCGGGTTGTAATGCCCTAAAACTTCGATAAATTTGCGCTGAACTGCTCTTTTTTTGTCAGCAACAACCACGCGATACGCTGGACTGTTTTTCTTGCCGATCCGAGTAAGTCTTATAGCTAACATCTATCTCCTTGCAATTCTGAAATCTAAACCTTCAATTACTCAAAATCTACCAGATGTCTGTTTAAATGTCAATTCCTGATGATAACCTCGTTTGAAATCTTCATATGTCATTTCGGCCTTGCCCTCCGGTTTGACGCGGTCAATGATAAAACTGCCGTCTTCTTCAAAGTGGACCGCAACAATATGAATCCGCTTGCCCTTAACCATAACGTAAACCTTTGGCCAGCTGTCGTAGGCGCGGATTCTTCTTTCCACCGCAACTGCTTCTGTGTTTGTGTCAACCAATCCGTCTTCCTTATTTATTGTTCCGGTATATGTCGTCCCATCTTCACCCTGCGGCACCGGCTTGAGGTCGCCGGCAAAATAATAGGGCAGTGAATCCAAGAGTAGGGTCGCGCCGATTTCCCTCAAATAATCATGCAGAATTGTGGTTGTTTCGGAACCTGGCAGCTCCACCGCCATCTGGGCAATAATATCGCCGGTATCCAGACCGGTGTTTACTTTAATCAGCGTCACGCCCGCTGTTTTATCGCCCGCCAAAATTGTCTGCTGGATCGGTGTTGCGCCTCTGTGTCTCGGCAAGAGCGACGGATGAATATTGATAATGCCGTATTTAGGAATATCAATCACTGCCTGTTTGATAATCTGGCCAAAATCAACCATCACGCCGATATCGGGTTTAAGTTTTTCGAGTTCTTCGATAACCTTGTGATCATTGATGTTTTCAGGCTGCATGATAGGTGTTTTGGCCTCTTTGGCAATTTTCAAAATTCTATTGCGGTCAATTTCCCTGCCTCGAACTTTTGATTTTGCCTCGCCTGTTATAACCGCAACTATTTGATACTGAGGGTCGGCAATCAGCATTTTAAGCGCGTCGAGCCCGAAGGGACCGGTACCGATAAAGAGAACCTTGCTTTCCTTCATATGGTCAACCATCAGGGTTGAATTTAAGTGATCCGTTTCGTGCTGAATGGTGCGGGCATACAGGCCGTCGGTCTTAATCTTAATCTTCTTACCGTAGCGGTCTTGGCCGCGCAGAGTAACCGATTTTGGCCGTTCAATCAAAAGTTCCCTGTTCGGAATTGATAGGCAACCCTCGACCATTTTGACCTTGGTTTGCGAAGTTTTAACAATTTCCGGGTTGACCACAACGGTTAAGGGAAAACCCTGAAGTTCCGATTCGGATGCGGGATCAATGTTGAGTTCGCAGACGAATAATCGTTTGCTTACGCCGACTTGGGGCGCGGCCAGTCCCATACCGTTGTTGGCCCGCATCGTCTCGATTATGCTGTCAACCAAGCCCTGAAACTCCATGTCAAAAGTCTCCACCTTTTCGGCTGGTTGGCGCAAAATCGGGTCGCCCTCTTTTCGAATCGCTAAAATCATAGTCAATAAATAATTAATTTTAATGATTTATTTTAGCACTCTTTCAGTCAAATCTCAATTCTCGTACCCTTCCGGATGAGTCGAGTGCCACTTCCAGGCAGATTCGGCCATATCTTTTAGATTATATTTGGCTTTCCAGGCAAGTATATTTCCAGCTTTTGATGGATTGGCATACGAGACCGCCGGATCGCCGCTGCGACGGTCAACGATTGTATATTTAACCTTTTTGCCGCTAGCAGCCTCGACAGCTTTTATGACCTCAAAAACAGAGTAACCTTGACCCGTACCAAGATTAAAAACATTAAAACGACCAGTTGAATTATTTTTCATCAAATACTCCAGCGCCGCTATATGGCCGGCGGCTAAATCGAGCGGATGAATATAATCCCGAATGCCGGTGCCATCTTTTGTCGGATAATCAGTGCCAAAAACTTTGAGCTCCGGGATTTTACCTAAAATATTCCAGAAACAAAGCGTCATTAGTGTTGTCGGTTTTGGTTTATCTTCGCCCATCAAGCCATCTGCCGCCGCACCCGAAACATTGAAATATCTGAGCGCAATAGAGCTAATATTCTTATCTTCATACTTTTTCATAATAATTTCGTCCATCAGTTTGGTCAGACCATAAACAGAAGCGGGAATTCGCAAAGCAGTAATTTCATCGTCGGTTAATTGCAGCTCTGGCCGATCAGCGAATATTCGTCCGTACTCTTTGATTATTTTTTGGAAAAATTCTTCTCCCTCAACTTCTTCCGCTTCTTCGCTCTCCCTTGTCCACTTTCCGCTCAACAAAGCCGATTCCGCGGGTTTATAAATACTTTGATAATCTTCTTTGAGTGGAAAATATTTATCCTTCGGGTTACCGTATGTTGAAGCGGTTGAGGATTTTATAATATATTTGCAGCCATTGGCCGCCATTGTGTCCAATAGCGCCGCAAAATTGGCAACATTATTCTTCAGGTATTTAACAGGCTCCTCCATTGATTCGCCAACGGCAAGATAAGCCGCAAAATCAATGACGGCGCCGATACCCTGGGGACTGTCCGGTGAAGATTGTCCCCCGGCCTCTACTGAAGAATATTTTTTGAAGACTTGACCTAAAGCTTCCTTGTCGCCGATATTAACAACCTCCAGTTTGGCACGCTTATCCACAGCCTCTTTGTGTCCGTTCTCCAGACTGTCAACCACAACAACAGTGTAACCTTGGTTCAAAAATTCCTTGACGGTAAACGACCCGACATATCCCGCCCCGCCGGTAACCAATATGCTCTTAGCCCTGGCCATTTCTCTCCTTACATTTTTTTTATTGTACCAGAAATCCATTAACCCGCCCAAGCGGGCTAATCGCAACACGATACAGTGTTAAATTGGTTTAATAAATCTTGCAATATAAAAAGTATATAATAAATCCTCATGGACCCCCTCTTTTAGAGCAAGCTCTCGGGATCAACGTCCCAGAACAGATAGGGATGTTTTTCAAATACTAGGGATATCTTTTCGTCCGGCAGTCCATTAACTTTTATAATCAAATGATAACGGTACATGTTGCGTAATTTTTGAAAAAAACACCGGGCCGGACCAATAAAGGTGACTTTATTTTCCTCAAGATTTTTCGCCACTGCCGCAATCATCTCTTTAGCCTTCTCCTGCCGCCGCTCCTCGGCAACCACCCGGATCAGACGGGTGAAGGGAGGATAATTTTGCCCTTGCCGATCCTTGATTTCTTTGGCGTAAAATTGAACATAGTCATGCATAAGCGCCGCCCGGATCGCCTCTGACTCCGGCCAATATGTCTGGACAATTGTCGAACCGACGTTATCTTTGCGCCCGCTTCGGCCGGAAACTTGGGTCAGAAGCTGAAAAGTTTTCTCGCTGGCCTTAAAGTGCGGCAAGTGTAACCCGACATCTGCCGAAACAATGCCGACCAAATCAACGCTTGGAATATCCAAACCCTTGGCGATAACCTGAGTGCCAATTAAAATATCAATTTTGCCGGACTTGAGCTCATCGTAAAATTCCCGATAGGCCCGTTCGGAGCTCAAATCGCTCGACTCAATTTTTTTAATCCTGGCTTTTGGGAAAAAACCTCTGATCTCGCTTTCAACCCGTTCAACGCCGGCCCCAAAATATTTAATTTTTAAGCTGCCGCACTTTGGGCACGTTTGTGGTACAACGCTTTTAAAATCACAGTGATGGCAGTTCAGATATTCATTGTTATTCTTCGAGCGATAATAAGAAGTCTGGTGGGGGTTCTCGCCCGAGAGGCTCGAACGATATTGATTAATATGATAGGCCAGCGGAATCGAGCAATTGGGACAATCTATGATCTCGCCGCACTCGCGGCAGGAAATAAAGGTGGCGCTACCGCGCCGATTCAAAAACAGAAATATCTGTCGTTTTCGCTTCAAACTATGGGCGATACTTTCTTGCAATTTTTTTGAGATCGGCGAGAAATTGCCCGATTTAATCTCGTTTCTCAAGTCAACCAGTGCGGCTGGCGGCAAAATCAATTTATTATATCTGTTTTTAATTTCAAACAATTGATACTGTCCCGATTTTGCCTTGAAGTAACTTTCAACCGACGGTGTGGCGCTGCCAAGGACTAACAGTGCGCTGTTGGCTCCGGCAATCTTCTCTGCCAATCTGACGGCATTATACTTTGGGTTCTTTTCCTGTTTGTACGAGGTATCATGCTCTTCGTCAATGATTATCAAACCGATATTTAAGCTTGGCACAAGCAGAGCCGACCTTGGCCCCAAAATGATAGGCTTTTCGCCTCGATAAAACTGCAAGTAACTTAAAAATCTTTGCGATTTAGCTAATCCTGAGTGCATTAATGCAATTTTGTCGCCAAAAACGGCTTCAAATCGCCCGAATGTCTGCGGAGTTAACATAATTTCGGGCACCAATACCACCACCTGCTTACCGGCATCGATTACCTCTTGGGCCAGCCTTAGATAGATCTCTGTCTTACCACTGCCGGTCACGCCATGAATTAAAACGGGGCTCTTCTCGCTAGATGCCAATTGCGGCTTAACAACATCAAAAATTTCTTGCTGCTCGGACGACAATTCGATTATCCTTTTTTTCTCATCTCCGCTTTTAACTTTCCCCTTTCTGCTTTTAACTTCTGTCGGCGGCATAAAGAGTGACAGCGCCTCACCCAACGAGCACAGATAATACTTCGAGATCCAACTGATTACGTCGATATAAGATACGGGGATCGTAAATTCACTATCAATGTTTATGATGTTTTTAATTTTAAAACTTTCGTTTTGGCTTTGATGTCCGGGCTTTTGGTTTTCCAAAACCATCCCTCTGATGGTTTTGGCTCCCCATGGCACATCAACAATGGAACCAACTTTTATTTGGCTCTCAAATTTGTCCGGAACAAGATAAGAGAACGTCTCAATATCGGTCCCTGTCCGTTTTCCTGGAATCACTTCTGCTATCATGGCACGTTTATTGTACTGGATTCAAAATTTAAATGCACTCTTGACAAATTTTTGGATAATGGTATATATAAAGCATATAAAGCCGTGCGTGCCGCATAACTATTTCCTTTTTTCATCAGAGGCACGCTGATCGAACTATCGCGGCAGTCCCCCTGCCGCGTGCTCTGCAAAGCGGGTCCCTCGCCTACGAGCTTGGGAACCCGCTTTTTTATTTGACTAAGACGTTATTTTGTTATATTATTAAGATAGATTATGAATAATGGACCACTAAAAACTATCGCGGTTATCGGCCGGCCCAATGTCGGCAAATCCACCCTTTTTAACCGTCTGGCCGGCCGGCGCGAAGCAATTGAGACGCCTATCCCGGGTACAACACGAGATCGTTTGTATGCCCAAGTTTCTTGGCGCGGCCGGAAATTCGAACTCGTAGATGTCGCCGGTATCGAAACCGGCACCAAGGACGAGATCAAAAAAATCGCCCAAGAGGGCGTTGGATTGGCTATCGAGAGTGCCGACCTCGTTCTTTTTGTTGTTGACTGGAACGATAAAGACAATGAGATTGATAAGACAATCGCCCGGAATCTTCGCAAAACCGACAAAGAGGTTTTGCTGGTCGTCAATAAAGCCGACAATCGGGAGCGGCAAACCGAGATCGAGGAGTTCAAGCGTTTCGGCAGTTTTGAAATCGTTCCGGTCTCGGCTATCTCGGGCCAGAACACGGGGGACTTGCTCGATAAAATCTCCAGTAAGTTGAATTTGAGCAAGGCAGCTAAGAATGATGCTGACCTGCCTACTAGCCTACCAGCCGACATGCTAGGTTTGGCAATTATTGGCCGGCCGAATGTCGGCAAATCAACGCTTTTGAATTCAATTATCGGCGAAAAAAGAGCCATAGTTTCCTCCGTGCCCGGTACTACCCGCGACGCTTTCAATGTTGATTTCTGGCACAAAGGCAAATTGATCCGCATTTATGACACGGCTGGCATCCGAAGACGCGGCAAAATCACCAAAGACACCATCGAGAGCTTCAGCGTTTTGCGGGCCCACCGAGCTATGCGCGAATCCGACATTGTTATTTTGGTTATAGACGCAAAAGAAGGTTTAGTCGCTCTCGACAGCCATCTTCTAGGTGAGGCCTTCGAGAGCGGCAAGGGCGTGGTCCTGGCCGCCAACAAAATTGATCTCTGGGGAGACAAAACGGAGACAAAAATGGCCCAAATGATCGCCTCCCTCCAGAAAACGCTTAATTTTGCGCCATGGCTTCCGGTCGTCTTTATCTCCGCCCAAGACGGCACTCACGTCAAATCGCTTTTGAATCAAGTTCTTGCGGCCGAAAACAACAGGAACACGACTATCGTCCAAAAAGATCTGGACGCGATTCTTGAGTTCGCCAAAAAAGCAAATATGCAACTCGCAAACCTGACCAGCCTCAAACAAAAAAAGACTAAGCCGCCAATTTTTGAAATTACTTATAGGGGCAAAGAAAAGCCGCATCGCACTCAAATCAGATACCTGGAGAATAAAATCCGGGATGTCTTCCCGCTTGAGGGAACACCGCTCTTTATTGATGCAGAATAATTTAATATCTAGCTAGATTTAAAATTTATCAGGCCTTAACCTGTTCAATATCACTGTTCTGCCGTGGCATGCGCCTCTTGTCCCAGCCAACGGATCCAGCCCAACACCGGATAGGAAATCCTCTGGTGGACGGAAAGCCGGCTAAACGGTAGAATGGTCAGCCACGACCTGCCGATGATGTTGCTCTCCGGCAATGGCCCCCATTCCCTGGAGTCGGATGAATGGGTTCTATTGTCCCCTAAAACAAAATATTCGCCATTACTTAAGGTTACGTCTAGTTCGTTTCGATCGAGCAAGAGGGTTTTGGCAGTGGCCGGCAAATAGTCTTCTTTCAAGACGACACCGTCGGGTTGTCCGCTGTTTTTAATCGTAATCTTGTTGTCTGCAACACTGACTGTCTCGCCGGGCAGACCGATGATTCTTTTAATGTAATTTACGTTCGGATTGCCCGGATAGCGAAAAACAATCACGTCTCCGCGCTTTGGTTGGCCCACTAAATAGGTGATCTTCTCCGCCAATAAATATTCATCATTAACATAATTCGGCATCATAGACTCGCCATCAACAATAAAAGGCTGGATGGCGAAATAACGCAACGAAAAAGCTAAAATAAAAACGATAACGCCGGTCTTTAATAAATCCAGAACAAAATACAAAAAATCCTTGGCCGGATTATTTTCCACTTTCAAATTGTTAAGCTTCTCCGAATTCGTCTCTGGGTCTTTATATTCATCCATTTTCAGTTGATCCTTTTCTCTGTTTGATATTTAACTAATGCCTTTCTGGTTACTTTATTATTGTAGCAATTCTTGACACCACCGGTCAAGAAAGGGATATTATAAGAATAACAATGGAACAATTAGGCATTAATAATTAGGATCTTTCCGTGCATCCCGTTTTATTCAAAATCGGCCAATTTCAATTCTATACCCATGGCGTCCTGGCGGTGTTCGGCATTATCGCGGCCTCAACCGTTATTTTCTCCCTAGCCGGAGCCAGGAAGCTTAGCCGGGAATATCTTTTTGACAACATCATTTATAGCGTTCTTTTTGGTATTATCGGTGCCCGTTTAACTTATTTTTTTCTTTATCGCGACCAATTCGCCAAGTGGAGAGATGTTTTTTTCGTCTGGCAGGGCGGATTGGTTTCCTATGGCGGCTTTATAGCGGGTGCCCTGGCCCTTCTTGCAATCTTAAGGCTGCAAAAAGCGCCCGTTCTGACCTGGCTTGACCTCTTTGCCGTCGCTCTGCCCCTTGGCATCTTCTTTGGGCGCATGGGCGATATTTTCGCCGGAGAATATTTTGGCGTCGTTAACCCGGCAAGCCTTGCTTTTGCCGGTCGCATTCCAGTGACCCTCTATGAAGGAATTTGGGACCTAATTTTGTTCGGCAGCCTTTTTTTCTTTTACAAAAAATCCAGTATGAAAGCCAATAACGGCATATACCTGTCTCTCTCCGTTGGACTTTATTCCGGCGGGAGATTTATAATCGATTTTTGGCGTGACGACAGCAATTTAGTTTGGAACCTCTCGGCTGGCCAAATAACCAGCCTCATACTATTTATTTTGTCACTATTATTTTTTATCTTGCAAGTTACAGTCGTATCAAGAAAGAAAGGAAAGCTATGACACTGTCAAAAGGATTTCTAGAGAAGCAAAAAAATGCTCTTCTTGAAGAAAAATCTAAAGCTGAAGCAAACATTAAAAAGTTTAAAGAATTTCCGGAGTATGGCTGGGATGAGGAAGACAATATCCGGGAACTGACCGATTATGAAAACAATCAGCCCTTTGAAGTCAAGTTCGAAGAAATATTGAAAAAAATCAATAAGGCGCTTAAAGCAATCGAAACCGGCACTTACGGCCAGTGCTCAAAGTGCCAAAATGCCATCGAGGAGGGCCGTTTGGATATTGTGCCTTATGCCGATATCTGTGTCTCCTGCGCTCCGAAAAAGAAATAATGATCGTAAATCATGGAACGTGAAGCACGAAGCATTTATTCAAAGCATCCGACGTTTCAAGTTTCATGATGCACAACCATGAACCCTTCCTTTAAATTTTTACAAAAATGTCCTGTTAATTTTCGGCTTTTTTGTTTCGGCTTAATCGTCTGTCAAATTATAAACAGCGCCTATAGGCACTCGGCCGCTATCAATAATAGTTCGTTCTTCGGGTTGGCGGGAAATAATGTTACCGCAATCATCATCTCGATCATCGTCCTTATAACCGTTATTATGTTGATCCGGAAACAAAAACATTTTGGCTTATCGTTGATTATCGTTCTAGCCGGTGCCGTTTCCAATCTCTTGAACCGCTTTTTATATGGCGGCACACTCGACTACTGGAATCTTTGGTTTATACCAACCTTCAATCTAGCCGACGTTTTTATTATCGGCGGAATGATTTTTTATCTCTACCACAAAGCGCTAACTCTGCGTCCGGCTTAACACAAACAAATGAGAAACCGCCCGTTTAAACGGGCGGTTTCTCATAACGCCTGATTGCTAAAACTATTTCACTTTATCAACAACAGCTTTGAACGATTCCGGTTGGTTTTCGGCCATATCGGCTAGGACTTTGCGGTTTAGGTTAATTTGAGCATCCGCCAGCTTCTTGATAAAAACCGAGTAGCTTAGGCCGTACACCCGCGCGCCGGCATTGATTTTCTGGATCCAGAGGGCTCTGAAATCTCTCTTCTTGTTTCGCCTGTCTCTATAAGCGTATTGTCCGGCCTTAGTTGTTGCCTGTTTGGCCAACTTGAAAACAGACTTTCTGCGCCCGACAAAGCCTTTAGCTAGTTTTAAAATCTTCTTGTGTTTGGCGTGTCTCACGACACCGCGTTTTACTCTCATTTTTCTCCTTAGAATCTAAAGCGCCAGCCTGGAGCTGAACTTAGCTGCTCGATCCCGTTAACCGAAAAAGGATGGCTAATGAACAAATGAGCTAAGAAACGAATTATTTATGGTGAGCAAAGTCAAACCATTTGTTTCTTCGTTAATTAGTTGAGTTGTTATTCTTTTCTGGTCTGTTTAAAGATATGGGGCTAATTTTTTAACTTTTTTAATATCACAAGGGGACACGGCCAGCATGGCTTTGGTCGGATTGGCTTTGTGCGTCAAAAGATGGCTCTTGGCAGCCTTTACTCTCAAAACCTTGCCGGTTTTTGTCATTTTTACTCTCTTAAGTGTTGCCTTGTGGCTTTTGAGTTTCATAACATCTTCCAATCTCCTACAAATTTACAAATCTCTCAAAATTACGAATACTACAAATAAATCGAATATTTAGCTATTTGTTATTTTGTAATATTTGTATTTTCGTTTGATTGGTATTTTTGTAGGGGGCAAATTTATTTGCCAGCTTCTTCCTTAATTTTTACCAACATGCCAACAATCTGATTGCCGGACTTAAGCGGCTGTCGCTCGAACTCTAAACCGGATTGGAGCGAAAACCTTTCAAAGACTCTATAAGCATTATCAACAAAAACGTTTTCCCGTCCGCGCAGCCTCATGGAGACCTTAACTTTGCTGCCGTGCATAAAAAATTCCCTGGCTTGTTTTGCCTTGTACTCGACATCATGCTCGCCGATTTTTGGCGTCAAACGAATCTCTTTGATCTCTGTCTCTTTTTGTTTGGACCGCCGTTGTTTTTCTTGCTTGGCCTGGTCATATTTAAACTTACCAAAATCCATGATTCGGCAGACCGGAGGACGGGAGGTGGAGTTAATCTCGACTAAATCAAGATCTTTATCCCGAGCCAATTCAATGGCTTTGAACGTCGCCATTTCTCCCAAATTATTTCCCGTTTCGTCAATAACGACGACCGGGGAAAACCTGATGCGCTCATTTACCCGAAAAAACTTGTCCTTAGAAATATACTCTCCTTGTCTATTCCAACTAATTATGTTAAGCCGGAACCCTCTTGATTTTCAAGTTAAGGATAACACAAAGTTGGCTCAAAAGCAACCAATAAGCCGGGTTCTGTACCGCGAAACGCGGCGACGACAATCTATCTAGGCGTGAGGGCCGTCTATGTCCTTCGAGCAAAAGTTATGACACATTCGGTCCACCCCACTTGCACCGGACGAGGCTTGCCACAGACGCACATCGCTGCACGAACGCGTAGTCTCTTACACTACGATTTCACCCTTACCGCCGTGCAAAGCACGGTTTGGCGGTATATTTTCTGTTGCGCTGTTCTCGAACCTCACGACCCGCTCATTATTCACGAGCGTCCTGCTCTCTGGTGCCCGGACTTTCCTCTGCCGCGCTTCGCGCTTCCCCTGCCAAATTACAAATTGCCACGAAAGCACGAATACAGGGTTACTCTTATTCGTATTTTCGCCTGATTGATATTTTCGTAGTAGAAGTGCAAAGCGCGACAGTAGCCATCTAGCTTGCTTTTGAGCATTTAATATTATAGACAAAATCAACCAAAAGGTCAAGACTGGCTGGCGATTAGATAATTAAACTTCGATATCAGACGGCTCCGGCTTAGAGACCCAACCTATCGCGATTCTGCAACATTGCGGCCAAAACAAAGCCGATATGCTCCGGCAAACCTACTCCGAGATCTTCCGCGCCCTTGCCTCCATGATTGGCAATCGCATCAATAACCGACTCGTCAACTCCTAAACTCTTCAGCTCATTGACTATCTTGAGCGGATGTTTATCCGGCCACCTTTCCCAATCAGCATCATGCAATAGGCCTGCCGATGCCCAGATTTCAACGTCTTCGCCAAATTTCTTCGCATAAGCCCGCATCGCAGACTCAACCGCAAACATATGCTTCTGTAAATTCTTGTTGGGCACCCATTTATCCAGCAGCTTTAGCGCTTCATTGCGAGTCATTACTCCTCCCGTTAGATTTCTAACTTAACAAATCGGAACTTAAGTTTCAAAAAAGTTTACTTCAAAATTCGAGCCAAATACTGTCCCGTATATGATTTTTTGACCCTGGCCACCTCTTCCGGCGTTCCCGTTGCCACTACCTCCCCGCCCTTGTCGCCACCATCCGGACCGAGATCAATAATGTAGTCGGAAGATTTGATAACATCAAGGTTGTGTTCAATTACCAAAACGGTGTTGCCCTTCTCAACCAGGGCATTCAAAACGGAGAGCAACCGCTTTACGTCTTCGAAGTGCAAACCGGTCGTCGGTTCGTCGAGAATATATAAAGTTTTACCGGTGCCGCGATGGGCCAGCTCTGTGGCTAATTTTATTCTCTGCGCCTCACCGCCAGAAAGCGTTGTGGCCGGTTGGCCGAGTTTGATGTAGCCTAAGCCAACGTCAACCAGAACCTGCAGCTTCTCCTTGATGCCGGTAATATTGGTAAAGAAAGCGCAAGCTTCTTCGACCGTCATGTTCAGGACATCGGCAATATTTTTGCCTTTATACTGGATTTCCAGGGCTTCCTGGTTGTATCTTTTGCCCTTGCACTGCTCGCAAGTAATGTAAACGTCCGGTAAAAAATACATTTCAATTTTTAGGACGCCTTCGCCGCGGCACTTTTCGCACCGTCCGCCCTTGACATTAAAGGAAAAACGCCCGGCTTTGTAGCCGCGCATCTTGGCTTCGGTCGCTGTCGCAAACAGTTCCCGAACCAGAGTGAAAACGCCGGTATAGGTAGCGGGATTTGAACGCGGCGACTTGCCGATGGGCGACTGGTCTATATCAATGACTTTATTTAAATTTTCCAAGCCGCTAATGCTCTCATGTTTACCCGGTTCGGTTCGGGCGTGGTGGAACTCTTTTGATAATGCTTTGGCCAGAATGTCATTGATCAGAGTTGACTTGCCGCTGCCGGAAACACCCGTCACACAGGTAAAAGTATTAAGCGGAATTTGAGCCGTGATGTTTTTCAGATTGTTTTCCGATGCACCGACAATTTGCAAAAATTTGCCGCTGCCCGGATGCTTTATTTTGGGCGCATCAATCACTCTGGTACCGGCTAGATATTGGCCGGTAATGGATTTCTGGTTAGCCATCACCTCATTCGGCGTACCCTCTGCTACCACCTCGCCGCCGTGTTCGCCGGCTCCCGGACCAATATCAATAATCCAGTCGGCAGACTTCATCATCTCTTCATCGTGTTCAACAACGATGATCGAATTGCCCAGATCCCGCAGGTTTTTGATTGTCTTAATTAATTTGTCATTGTCCCGCTGGTGTAAGCCGATCGACGGTTCGTCAAGAATATATAATACGCCCATCAATCCCGAACCGATTTGGGTAGCCAGGCGGATTCGCTGGGCTTCGCCTCCGGCCAAAGTTGCCGCATTGCGGTTGATGGTCAAATAAGACAAGCCAACATTAATCAAAAATTGCAAACGCTGATTAATCTCTTTTAAAACTTGGCAGGCGATCTGATTTTGTTCAGCAGTCATTTTATCCGGCAATGAAGTAAAGAAACGGAAACAAAGGTCAACGGTCATCTCCGAAACGTCAACAATGTTTTTACCGTTGATCAGGATACCCAAAACCTCTTTTCTCAATCTCTTGCCCCGACATGACGGGCACTTTTTAATAACGAGATACTTTTCGATTTCCCGTTTGATGTATTCGGATTGGGTCTCCCCGTATCTCCTTTGCAGATTAGGTATTACGCCTTCATACTTTGCTTCATAACCGCGTATGTTTAGCGGTTCCGGGTCCCCGTAGAGAATTATCTTCAGCTCGTCCTTTGAAAATTCACCCACAGCTTTGTCTAAATCAATTTTGTGGCGCTTTGCAGTTGCCCGAAGCACCTCAAAATACCATGAGAGGTTGGCCGAACTTCTTGACCAAGGACGTATCGCGCCTTCGTTTAAGGTCAGTTTCGGATTTGGCAGGACCAACCTTGGATCGATCTCCTGGCGCGTACCAAGGCCCTGGCAGACCGGACAGGCCCCGTGCGGTGAATTGAAGGAGAAAGAGCGGGGCATAATTTCGCTTATATTGATACCGCAATCGGGGCAGGCAAAAAGTTCCGAATAGGGTGTTTCTTTTTCTGTTTCATAATCAAAAACCAACAATTTACCTTCCGAAGCCGCCAAAGCTTTCTCGATAGAGTCGTAAATTCTCTTCTTCATGGATTCGTCAATATTGCCCGCCTCCAAAATCCAGCGGTCAACGACTATTTGAATAGAGTGGGCAACATTTTTGTCCAGGTCTTTATTGCTAGCCTCATCAAGATCCATGATAACGCCGTCAAGGCGAACTCGAGAATAGCCCATTTTGGCGATCTTGTTCAAAATATCCCTATGTTCGCCCTTCTTGCCGTCAACAAGCGGTGCCAGTAACGCCAATCTTTGGGTCTTCTTTGCCCCGGCGATAATCAAATCGCTTATTTGGCCGACTGTCTGGCGGACCACTCTTTTGCCGCAATTGGGGCAGTGCACTTCGCCAACCCGGGCGAAAAGCACTCTCAAATAATCGTATATCTCCGTCACCGTACCGACGGTCGATCGGGGATTACGTGAAGCGGATTTTTGGTCAATAGAAATAGCCGGAGAGAGGCCTTCTATATAATCAACGTCGGGTTTTTCCATCAAACCCAAAAACTGCCGGGCATACGAAGAGAGCGATTCCACATAGCGGCGCTGTCCCTCGGCATAAATAGTGTCGAAAGCCAGGGAAGATTTGCCGCTGCCCGAAAGCCCGGTGATAACCACCAACTTGTCGCGGGGAATTTCGAGGGAAATATTTTTTAAATTGTGCTCGCGAGCACCGGAGATTTTAATAGAATCCATAAGTAGAGTGTGAAAGTGTGAAAGCACTAAGTGTGAAAGTTGGTTGAGGCAGATTTATAATAAATCATAATTCAATTCCTTTCACATCTTCGCCCTTTCGCACTTAGAACTTAATATTTTTTCGCACAAGCCATTTTACCATATTTGTCAAGTCTTAGCAAGGGGCTTTCAAGCGGGCAACTTCTTGTGATATAATCAAAACATAACAAATAAAAAATATGAAATAGTATGAAGAATTATTAATTTACCAGAGGAGAGATATGGAGAATAGTATTGATACTATCATCGGCATCAATGTTGTACTCACCGGCAATTTAAGGAATAAGGGTTCCGTACAGGTTAACGGCACTATTGAGGGGGAGGTTAGAAGCGAAGAAAACATCAACATCGGGGAAACCGCCAAAATCAAAGGGCCGGTTGTGGCTAAAACAATTGAAGTTTCCGGCCAGGTTAAAGGAACCATCGAAGCAAGCGAAAAGCTGGAAATCAATCCGACCGGCTATGTTGTCGGCGACATCAATGCCAAAAGCCTTATCATCAAACAGGGTGCCACCTTTGTCGGCAAAAGCGTTATGCCGGGAGACGAGAGGACAGTTAAGGAAACCGCCGCCGAACCGGCTAAAGAAGATGATGATAAAGCCGAAACCGAAAAAGCGGAAGAGCCAGCCGACAAACTGGGATTCTTTAGCAAGAAATAGATTTACCCCTTATGAAAATATAAATCTAAACAAAAGTACGAAAGTGCAAATACCATACCCCCTCTAGCCCCCTCCCGTATCAAATGCGGAACAGGCTCTGTCTTGGGGCAGAACCGATTCGTAATTTAGTACTTTCGCGTAAATTCGTAGGGGAAATGGTAACCCATTTAGATGTACTATTATATCTTTGACATTAAAAAGTGCAAAAAAAGAACCCAGGTCGAAGAAATTAAAACCTATCTGGGCAGTCTTGGTATCTCCGGCGAATTCACCTATCCGACAGCGGCCATGAACGCCGAGGAACTGGTTGATTTGGGTTTATCAAAAAAATACACTACCATTGTGGCGATCGGCGGCGAAGAGATAGCCAGCGCCGTTGCCGGCCGGTTGCTTGGGCGGAAAGAGGCACTTGGTATTATTCCGCTGGAATCCTCAACCGATCTCAACACTTTAATTGGTACCAGTAACTGGAAAAACGCTTGCGAAAGTTTAAGGTTTAGAAAGATCAGTGAAATTCACCTTGGCCAAACTGCCGCCGGCTCTGTTTTTTTAACCTCGGTTAAGCTAGATGTCATCACTCCGGTCGATATCACTTTAGAGTTCAAGGATTATTTAATTCAGGCCAGAATCAAAGACCTTGTTGTTTCAAATTTCCGGCCAGAATTAAAAAAGTTTGCGCCGGACCATCTTGACATCACTATGACCAGCGTCGATCCCTGTTCCAATAAGTTGCTATCTACCCTTGCCTCGGTCTTCGGCCTGAAATCCGAACAGGTGGATAAGTCACACTCGCTTTTCCGCGCTCGGTCGCTTCGCGTTTTTGCAAAAAAATCTATGCCCTTAATTATGGAGAACAAGTTAATTGCCAAAACGCCCCAGCTGATTGAGAGTACCGATGAAAAACTACGCTTAATCACCGCTAAAAATGCCGCCAAGATTTGGGAAGCCGGGCAGTAAGCCCAGAAAGCCCAGACTCCGAACTCCAAAGCCAAAACTAAACGCAAAAAATCAAAAGCACTATTGTTTGCATTTAGTAATTATGGAACCAAAGATTCGCGATAACTTTATAGCTTCATTGATTAGTCTTTTTCGGTCACGATATGATGTTATCAATTTTTTACTTCAACCTCAGCACCGCTCCCTCCCCCTCATGTTCGTCGATTGGTTTTTCTTTGTGGATTGGAACGCTAAAGTAG
>CAZGWE010000004.1:0-9263 GCA_964529405.1 uncultured Candidatus Saccharibacteria bacterium | reverse complement strand
TCGTTCCCTTGCCCTCTCCCTCGGACTCGAACCAGATTTTGCCGCCCTGGAGTTCGACTAGGTTTTTGGAGATAAACAAGCCCAAACCTGTACCCTTAATCTCATCTTTTAGAACATCAACCTGATTGAACTTTTCAAATAGCTTGTCGGCCTTGCCAGCAGGGATACCTTTGCCATTATCGGCTACCGAGACAGTAATAAATTTCTCGTCTCGAGTAATTTTGACATTAATTTTACCGCCCGGCTCAGTATATTTTATCGAATTGCCAAGCAGATTAATGATTACTTCCGTAATACGGGACACGTCAAACCAAGTCTTGGGCATAGCCGTCTTGGGCTTTTCATAAGACAAAGTGTGGCGAGCCTCCCGAATCTTGGAATTAACCTCCATGATCGACTGCTCAATCACGTTCTCAATCTGTGCTTCTTCATAAATTATATGGATTCTATTCGATTCGATTCTCGAAACATTTAACAGATCCTTAACTAATGCAGCCAACCGTTTTGAAGAGATGTAAACACTATCTAAATATTTTTTTGCTTTCTCAGGAATCTCTCCGCCCATTTTCTCATCCAAAATCATCGAAAGATACCCCTCAATAGCCGCAATCGGAGTATTTAACTCATGCGACGCCATAGAAATAAAATTATCCTTCTGCTCATCGAGCTCCTTCAATTTCTCATTCGCCAGCTTCAACTCATCCGCCAGTTTTTGGATGTGCTCCTTTTGTTCAATTTCTTTCTTAACGCTCTTGACTAGCGCATAGCCACCGTAAGTCACAAGTAACCAAATAATTGCTTTGATTGCACGTTCATTTAGACTATTTGACACGAATATTTCAAAAAGAAGTGCAAGCGACAAGATAATAACAGTCGATTCAGTTGCTATCACCTTAATATTAAATAAACCCCTCTTCATAACTGCATAAGCAGTGAAACCGATAAGGAACACTGTGGAATAATTACCTAGATAATAAAACTGATAATTTTTCAAAAAGACAGGCAAAATTACATTAAATGTGAAATTTAATACAGCAAAAATAATAAGACCCGTTAAGAAATATTGAATTTTTATTTTTTTCTCTGGAGTAGATTCGGCATAACTTCTGATCAGCACAACATTAATTAAAACAGTAAGGGCAATCACATGACCGTAGAAAACAAGCCATCCCCACGTTGAAAATACAGGAGACATGACAAAATTATCGAACCTCAATGAATAGATTATCGAATTTGAGAAAACCGCAACTGTTCCAAACAATAATCCATACCCTAAAACCAGCTTTCCCAAAAATTTGTAGACTCCGATCTTACCAAGGAACCACTCAACCACAAAGAAATAATAGCCAATGAAAAAGGCAAATACCGAACCGGTCGCCAACCTGAATAATAGCAGGGATTCTCCTCTAAAACCTGGAACAGAAGCTAGGTGGTAAAAAGTAATCCAAGACAAGATCCCTACCACCATCAATAGAAACCCTTGATTGACTTTTTCCTTCGGACTCGCTAAAAATACCCACAATGCCAAAAATATTCCGACAATATCTATCAGAATGACGAGAACATTGTGTAGGTTGTCAGTTGAAAAAAGGTTCATCCCTCGACTCCAACTTGACTCTTGTGAATTATTTCAAAAGTCAGTAACTTTTCCAAACATCTCAACAATTCAGCAACATTGATAATTGTAATTTGATTGCCAAGTTTAAGAATTTCGCGATAGCACTTCTCCCACTCATCGAATAATTGGTTTTCAATGATAGATTCTTTTATTTTTATAGTTATTGTTTCTTTGTTAGGCTTGGATAAATCATCGGAATTGAGAATGCCCAAATTGATGGCGTAAGCATATATTCCACTTGTGAAATCATTATCATTCATCTCTCTTTCCCAAGTACCCAGACAATTACCAATTCTGGCCATTTTGAGAGCTTGCCAGATAATTTCCCGTGCTATCCCCAACTCATTATATCGTAATTTTGATAGGTGCATAATGTCAATAAATGCGCCGGCGACAAGTTGCATTGTGTGAGGTGGATAGAGCCAGTATTCAGTCTTATTAATTAAGTAAACATTATTATTGATAAGATGACTGTACTCCATAGCGTTGACAATCTGCTGAATATCGAAGAAGAAAATGTCTTTGAGTCTTTCATATTGTGGTGCTTCTTCGATCAATCGATTGAATCGACACCACACTTTTAGAGTAAAATTAAAGTATTCTTTTTCTTTTGAGTTGAGTAATGTGCGACTGTAACGCTCGGTAAATGGAATTTTCAGAAGCTTATTCAATAGTCGAGTGCTCTGGTTTTGGTCAACAATATCATCAAGTAGCATTATGAACATTGTTATCAAAAAGCGTATTTCTTGAAGAGATTTCTGGTGAGGTTGAATCCCAGATACATAATGAATTTCTTGACTGAATCGAAAAAATATTTTCCAAGTAAAGCGGTCTCTCTCTCCAACCTTTTCATACGAATCTACCCAACCTTGAAGATGCGGCGGAAGCACAATTTTCTGAATGCTAGCAATTTCCTCCTGAATCTTTTCAGGTGTGGCCTTTTCCAGAATTTCCTTAATCAGCTTTTTCATACCACCTTTTCAACGACTAATCAAAACTTTTCTTAGTTTATAATATACTGATAACGAATCAAGGTAAAGAGGACAGACCGTATCACAACCCCACTCACTTCACAACAACACCAAAATGTCTTATAGTTGAACACAAGCAGCGAAAACCGATTCTTGAAATATTAATAAGGTCTTAGATGACTACAATCACACCATTTCAAATCTTCGAAATAGTCCTTGGTGTTTTTACTTTTTGGGTCGGGATCCACCAGTTATCGCAAAACGTTAAATCTTCGTTCTCTTGGTTAATATTCTTTTTCTTTCTTGCCAACGGCGTCGTAATATTTACCGACCCAATTCTAACTAACACTCCCGATGTGCGTTCGTATATAATCTGGCAAAAAATAACTGACTGGCCGCTCTTTTTTATGCCGGCTTTTTGTTTGAATATGGCAGTTTATGTCAACGAACTATCAAAAAAATTAAAACCGCACCTTATATCCGCATATCTTTTTTCAGCATTCTTGTTTATAGCAGATATCCAGGGGGGATTAGTACTCAAAGAAAACGTCCTCCGATTCGAAGATTTTAGACGCGTTGATGGTTATGCTCCCGGCATCTTAATGATTCCATTTGTTCTTTTTTGTGAAATTTGCTTTATTTCGGGAATTTATTACTTTAACAAAGCAAGAAAAGCCAAAAACAACAATAAGTATCTTTCTCCAGTCATCGGTTTACTGGTATTAGCTTTGGGCGCAATTTTCACCGGAATTGCCTTCTATATTAAAATAAATTCCACACCCATGATATTTAACATAGCATTAGTCACAGGCATATCGCTGAATGCATATTTCATTTTAAGCCATTATCAGTTGGTTAATAACGAAAGAAATATTTTCGATAGAGGCTTTTTTTATCGAACCATAGTCTTGCTTTCGTTTATTCTATTCTACTTATCGGCCTTTTTACTTGGTAAAACAAATATTAGCTATGTGGACATTGTTTTTATTATCCTTCTCACATTGTTAATTATAACATCGCATTCTCTCTATGACTGGATAATCACGTTCACAAACGACCTGCTATATAATCCATCCTCAGGTTTCTCTATAGCAAACGATATGGAAACCGGTGAAGCAATCAAAAACTATAATTCACCAAGTCGCCTGGAAAATTGCTCTTTATTGCGATTAACAAACATCAAAAAAAAGAAGGAGAAAGGACACGCTCCTATTGATGGTCTCAGAGAGATCATCAAGGAGGCCATAGAATACTTTAAGCCAGATAATGATACCCACCGTCGTACCAAACAGAACCTGAAATATCACTTACTCAAAATGTTAGCCTTTGACGAAGCCGAAGAGGGCCAGATTCTTTGGGAACTAGGTTTCGAGGACTATCCAGTCAGAATCATGACCAAGGAATCAAACAAACGTCCTCCAATGTTTAGGGACTTTTCTCCGGCTGATTATACCTACACTTCACGCAATGCTTATCTTGCGCTCAAAAAAGAAGCCATTCATGATGTAACCTGGCGGATTAGCTATTTGGAGAAACTCTCAAAGAAGAAATTAATCTAGAAAATAAAGCCGCCGCCTTTTGCACTCTTATGACCAGCTCTTACTCAAAGAGCCGTTTTTTTAATCAAAAGAACCCACAAGGTACCTCTCCGGTATGGATGAAGGCGTACGAAGTAGGGTAAAAATAATTTAATGTTTAGGTTGCAGCCAGTGGCTATACAAATAATAATATGACAGGAACTTCAATGAAATTGTCTCATTCTCTTCTATCAAATATGGCGATAGGAAAAACCATAATAGCAGTATTATTGAACGTGATTATTTGGGTCTGGTCTTTCAAAGACCCCTCTGCCCGTTTCTTGTACGGTGTGATTGCAAGCTCGGTAATTCTCCTGGTCTATGGTGAGGTGCTGTTCACCTCTAGGCTCAGGAACTCTGCGACAGTAATATCCAATGCTATCGGAAAGAATTTGTCAGAGAAAATGTAATCGCAACCAAGGGCGTTGTCTCTCTGTCCATCGAGAAGGAAGACGGACAGAGAAGGCCACGCTCGGAATGAAAAACCGGGCAAGGAGGTACAGACCCCATGCTTCGCCGGAAAATCTGTCTCGGAATGACGTTCGTACTGTTGATGTCGGTGGCGCTCTCGTGTGCCGCTCCCGCTTCTGCTGACTACGGCCAGGGAGGCACCAACCACAACCTGACGCCGTGGCACCGAATCTTCGTGACCTACCCGCATAAGGGTTTCTCGGGGTTCGGAGACCGCACCCACATCAACGTGTTCTTCTGGTGGCACCCCTACACCACGACCTTCAAGCAGGGGGCGCAGGAGTTCGCCAACTTCCACGTCGTCAAGGACGGCAACTGCCTGATGGTGTACGAGTCCCATCGCAGATGGAGCAAGAGCTACTGCATCGACCCCCGCAGACAGGCCGACGCCATGGGTGAAGCCATGGTGGACGCATGCCGCAACACTGGCATCTGGATTGGCGGAATGGCTGTCCTCGCCTACCGCTCTGGGCGGATGCTCAAGTACGGCTACTAAGCGATAGCCAACAGGGCTATCTAACCGGATGAAGAAGGGGGAACAGCAGCCTCCGGCCATTTGTATGGCCGGAGGCTTTCCTTGCTGATTGGTTGCTGATAGTAAATAAAAGGTATTAACCACTTGTAGTTTATTTGCTAGAGTGGAATTATGGCTTATTATTTTGAATGCTATTACAGCAAGCAAGACAAGATTCCTTTGAGAGAAATAATTTTTGAATCTGCTAGTATCGTCTCGGGTTGGGCGAATACTTACGATATTGGCTATCCCGGATCATATCATCAGAATCATGGCAACGAAAGAATTAAATCAGGCGAACTACTAGGCACTAACCGAGAGAAGGAATGCTTATTTGAGCCTGCGCTCAATGAATTTATTAACTCTTATTCAAAAAAGAAGCTTTTCGAGAATCTCCTTATGGTAAGACTGTTTGCCGGAAAAAAATGGCCGGATGGATCACCCCGACCAATATTTGAATATGATAATGACACAAGCGACTGGATTATCGATATTAACGAAAAGCAATTCGCAGAGTTGCAGAATGAGCTTGAAAAAAGGGGTTTGCCGAAAGATCTATTTTTTAGTAACGATGACTGGATTGTCGTTCCTGAAGATATTACTCCAGAAGAAAGGGCGAAAGGCGTAATTTCTTCTTCTCGCTCTTTTTCCCCCAAACAGTGGGAACAAATGAAAAAAGACAACCGTCCGATAACCAAACAAAAGCACTGGAGATATGCTGATTATGAAAATCTAAATAAATGCTATTAGCCCATTAAACTAACTCTGGCAACAGAATTGTAGACCCAGGGACGCTACACTTTTGAATACGACTTTGACGATAACCTGATCTTCTTTGGCAAAATAAATATAGGGAAAAGTCTTATCGCCAAACCCATAGCTGAAAATGTAGCATCCCCAATATCTCCACGGACTAAACAAAACCTCAAGTATTATCTTTTGCGAATGATTGCTTTCAAAGATGCCGAGGAGGGCCAGATCCTGTGAGAGCTGGGCTTTGAGGATTATCCGGTTCGAATTATGACTAAAGAATCAAACAAACGTCCTCCAATGTTTAGGGACTTTTCTCCGGCTGATTATGCTTACACTTCCCGCAATGCTTATCTTGCACTCAAAAAAGAAGCGATCCATGATGTGACCTGGCGGATTAGCTATTTAGAGAAACTCTCGAAAAAGAAAATGACCTAAAAGAACCTCTTGGGTACTGGTTGGGTATGGATGAGGGTAAGCGAACTAGTGTAAAAAGAGCTTAATAAGCTTAATTTTGAGCTGTTCCTTGAAAATTGTGACGGCAAAGATGGACCCGAAAGTAAGATCGGGATCATCAAGCCGCCACATAGCGGCAATGTCCTTGACCGGAAGGTCTGAGAGGGTAGAGAAATGTCACGTTTCGAGAGGTTCTTGAGAATCGCAGCGATGTTGAGCCTTGGCGCCAGCATTGTTGCCATGATCGCCGCCGGCTGTGGCGGATCGCACGACAGCTCGGCTCAACCGACAATCGTCGACCAGAACCCCAGCCTGTACCTTCGGTCAACGGGAGACAACACCGTTCCCGAGGTGATCTCCACTCAGGGTCAACTGCTCACACAAGAGGAGCTATCAACGCGCATCAATCAGCTTCTGCCCAAGAGTGGGCCCGGCTGCATCATTGACCTACTCGAGCCCAATCCGTCCCTACCAGGAAGAGTGGGGATTCCTGTCGGCTGTTGGCGCATAATGGTTCGATGGGAAAACGGCTATGTCGGATCATGCATCAGGAGAAAAACCTGGCGACACCTCAACTTCCATGTCCGCAACAGTTGCGGAAACTACGACCTAGCCAACTTCCATCTCGTCGGATGGCTTGAGAACGGCCCACAGGTCGGCATCTATAACTCTACTAATGGCTGGTGCGCCCAAAGCAGAGGCACATGGTCGGGCATCCGCGACACCGTCTACAAGGCATTGCTCGCAGCCGGACTCTCTGGTGGCGTTGCCTGGGTCATTTCCAACATCATCGCCGGCATGGCCATTCCTGCCTTCGCCTTCTAGAAAGGAGGCAAATATTTAGTCATCGTGGGGGAAACGTCGTTTCCCCCACCGTTATCATTTTTAAATTTTTATCATTTGCAATAAAATAGAGACATTAGCTAACGGGAAATAAAATGATGTTTAAACAAATTCAAAAAGAAGAGATGCCCCGAGAAATTTATCATGGAGGTATTAATATCGGTTTTCCACCGAAAGATTTTGTGGACTATTATTATGTCTTAATTAGTAAACCCGAACGACTACAAGAACATCCCGACGAATTTTGGGATATGTGGATTGAGACAAATAGAAACAAAACACGGCCGAATGGGATATTCTCAATCACCGGCATCGACCAAGAAAAATACTTTCGGATTACCATTAATCCCAGTCTGATTACTCAGAAAGAAGCTGAAATATGGGTCAATAATTTTCTTAACAACAATACTAAACAATAACACTATGCTTGTAGATTATCTCATCAATAATATCTGGCCAGCATTGATCATTATTTCTCTGGTCTATTTTTCCGATTATTATCTCACCCTTACCGCGGCAAGGTTATACGAAAAAGGCGCAAAGAAACATTTTAGCTACGAGGGCGGCATCGAGTTAAATCCGCTCTACAAAAAAAGTTTCGAGAATGTCAGGAATTTAAAGCATCGCCGCTTTATCATCACTCTGATTGCAATGAATACTATGACCTATTTACTATGGTTGCTCTCTCGGCCCAACAGTCCAGGCGCCTTCGAGCTTTTTTTGGGCGGTTTTATTCTTTCCGAAGCATTTGTTCACATTCGGCACTTGAGAAATTTGGCCATGTTCAGGCGTGCTGTTAGTTCAGACGGCATCAGCGGTCAGATCAGTTATTCGAGAAATTGCATGCACAACCTGGCCAGAATTGATGCTTTTACCTTTGCTCTCCTTTATCTTATATTGGCCATCCTGTTTTGGCGCACTTTCTTCCTGGGTGGTTTTATCACTTGCCTGAGCCTGGCCAATGCTCAGAAAAAGTGGTTGAAGAAGAACACTAACAGCGTCAAATAATATGCCAAATATCGAAGTAGAACAACGCGGCCGCTTATCTGAAGATGATTTCAAACGGCTCAACATATTCTTCGCCAAAGAGGGGATGTTTTTAGGTGAGAAAAAGCGTTTTTCAGTCATTACTGCCAGCTCCAGCAAGAGCGTCAAAGAAGTAGTCGATGAAAAAATCGACCTTAGAATCAGAGTGACGAATGGCAAATCAGAACTTGTTTTAAAACACGGCAAATGGGGCAGCATGGATTCAAGGCGAGAGATAAACATCGCTTTTGATACTAACGACTTTTCTGAGATGATTGATTTTATTAGACTAATTGGGTTTAACCGGGTCGTACTTCAAGCTACCGATACTCGATGCTATAAATACAAAGGCATTGAGTTTGCGCTTGTTCATGTTCCCGGTTGGGGACACTACTTTGAAGCAGAGATTATGGCTGACAAAGACGAATCAGAGACTGCGCACAGAACTATTGGCCAGGAACTCGAAAGATTGGAATTAAAAATTGCAAATCAAGAGGAGTATCATAAACTGCTTGATGAGATGAATAACAGAGAGGGATTCAGGCTTGATTTGAATCAAACTGATTTCCAAAAGATCAAGAAACGCTTTGCAGAGTATTTTTAAATTAATAAACAATGGACAAATACAACCTGCTTAAAGAAAAAGTAAGAGACAAGAAGCAGATCATTTTAAGTATCGACCTTGGACGATACTTTGGTTAACCGTCAAATAGGACCCAATCATGTTTCTAAGAGAAACCTGGATTTGCTTAAAAAAAACATTGCAATTGGCAAAGTAAAAGTATTAATAAATACCGGCCGAGAGCGATACGGCTATGCTTCGTTCTGCCAGAACGTGATTGATGTAAAAAATTCCGTTCTCGGTTCAGGCTCTACCGTCGAAGTTAATTAGTTCTAGAAAACGGTTCTAGTTCTAGAATATCCCCGAATTGTCCCCTTTATTATCGGAAATATTTAAGACACTAATTTGCTCTGAATAAATGGGCAGGTATCCTGTAAACTGGACAATATAGTCTACACCTTGGGATAATTAATCC
>CAZGWE010000003.1:2396-86797 GCA_964529405.1 uncultured Candidatus Saccharibacteria bacterium | reverse complement strand
AAGATTGTTTTGAAACAGTCGGATTATTTGGCGGTTAAATCGCTTTACTGCATCTCGGAATCGTTTAGCGATTATCCGGATTATGATAATGATGTTAATCTGCTGGCCAAAGTTTCGGGCAAAACGACCGCCGAATTGACGGAATTAAAGGATAACTCCGATCCGGCCAAACGCCAGGATTACCGCGACATTGTCAGGGAGGCCTTAAACAGTTGGGCAACACAAGCCAAGGTTATCAATAATTTACAAAACAGCGCCGACAATCGTCTGTTGGAGTGTATCACCGGCTATTCTTCCAACCAGATCGCCGAACTAAAACTAAAAAGCGATAAAAGCGAACTCAACAGCATCATCGAGGATGCCGTCAACTCTCTAAAGCTCGACCTCAGGGTTATTAAAACCCTGGTTTATTTGGTCACGCCCAAAAACAAAGGCGGGGCGGGGCACTACCGGATCAGAGTCAGCCGCATCTTTGGCAATAAAAACAAGCCTTATTCGACCGAATCGGATGCCGTTATCGAGGGTCAAAACAGCGCCGGCAGCACCTCGGGCAAAACGGCAGCCGACATCGGCGCGCTTCAAAACAGCAATGCTTTTGCCACTATCGAGGACGAAACCGGCCAAACCCAGGCCGATGTGTATCTGGAAGGACAGATGGCAGCCGATGACAGCGCCACGACCGTTTCCTCATCGACAGAGCGCAATATCTCCGCCCATTCGGTTGGTCAAGCCGTTGATATTTCCGAGGTTGACGATGTCCGCTGCACCGTTGTCGGCCGCAAGAGAATCGGCAAAGCCACAATCACCCAAAAGCCGGCCCAGCCGACCAAACTGGCTTATCAGACTGACGAGGGCTACTCCCAATCGGGCGGCGCCAACGCAAATGATCTGATGGAGCTGATGCGCCAAAGCGCGACGCAGAGCATGCGCGACCTGGCCGGCGATTTCGGCGCCGACATCACCGCTTATGACGGCGACTTATCAAATGCTAATATTTCCGACCTGGCCACCATTATCGGCAAATCGCTCTTTGCCGACATTATCAACTCTCCGGGCGATTTTATCGAAGGGTTTAATGTCGAAGACACCATGACCAAGCTGGGCGCGATGTACCTGGCCGACTACCTCGGCGTGCCGCGGCAGGTCTTTGTCAACCGTAATATCAGTTCGGTTGGATATCTGGATGATGTGGCAATGCTGGTCGGTGAAGCCTCGATCGAAACAAAATTAAATCTGCCGATCGGCTTTCTTGAACCGGCGCCGGCATTTTCTAACCAGCAAAGCTCGCTGCAATCCCTTGATAAAACGCTCCAAAATATTGGCAGGCGCAAGTTGGCCATCGAAATGAATTTAAATCCTAACGATCTGCTCGATTATTCAGCCGGCGGCACAGACGGCCTGGTCTTTCTGGCCGGCCAAAAAGCGATTGAAAAAGCACTTTCGCTGCCGCCCGGCTCATTTACAGGCAAAAATTTTAACGAGATCAAGGCCAGTATCGGCTGGGTCCAGGCGGAACTGTTGATCCGGGATCCCGGTTATGCCGACCAAGTCCTCCACATACCTCTGGGCAGCACTAAGAAAATGATCGATGCGCCGGACAACGAAGCAGAGTTAAACCGCTACATCGCCACAGTCGGCACCAAAAGAAACGAAGACACCATTAAAGGATTTCAATATCTCTCGGCGCACAGTACCGCTTACGGTCTGCCCTTTGAAACCTGGAAAGGAGCAGTTGAGGGAGATACCGATAAATTCCGGGAGGTCGGCACCTTTATGGTTGCCAACGCCTTCGCCGAGGATGGAGCAAACGATCAAAAACAAGCCATTACCAAATGGATCAAAAATACTTTAAACATAAGCGATGACAACGGGGCAATCGAAACCGCCAGCTGTCTCGAGACTGAAACAATAACCAGAAAAATCGCCATCACCAAACCGGTTCAACAAAATGACGACACCGGCCAAACAGTCACCGTTTTAGTGCCGACCGGGGAGTATAAAGACGTGGCCATTTCCGAGGCAACGGCTGAAAAGGCCGGCTTGGCAAGCGGCGATCTTTGCCAGCTTTATGGCCAGGCCAGCGGAGCCGTTTACGAACGCTACGGCGAAAAAATCCTGTATTACGCCTTTGTTAACGCTGCCGTCAACGGCGATGGTGTCAAAGTCAATCTCAGCGACGACCCCGATTATAAAATCACTAATTCTGATGTTCTTTTTTACACCAGCCGGCTGGAAAAATCGCGCAAATTGGCCAAAAAAGTCAAACAGGATTACGAAACGATTGAAAAAGATGAGGCCTTGGCTGCCGACAACGACCTGAAGAGTGATTTAGCCGATTTTGCCGCTTTGATTGAGGGTTTCTCTCTGACCCAATTCAATCTCAATCAGATGAAGGGCAACGCTAAAAAAATTTCCGGCAAAGCCGCCACGCTCAAAGCCCGCCTTCAGGCCAAACGCCTTCAGTATCCCGATCTGGCTGATAAAATCAATATTTTAATATTAGACGTTAACACCCTTTATCGGACACTGTCCGAAATGGTCGAAGGCAAAGCCTTACCCTCCTCCTATAATCTGACTGAGGCGCAACTCAAAACCGCCAAATTAGCCCAAAGCAATCAAAACGGCGCCAGTAAAAGCAAGGGGTCAGTCGTCCTGTCGCCGGCTGTTATTCTCTATTTTCTGGCCGGCAAAATTTCCCCGCGCCAATTTTTCCAAAATATTGCCACCCAGAAAGTCGAAACGGAACTTGACCTGCCGGCTAATTCGTTGACCTATTATATTCAAAATATGGAAACAAGAGGTATCGGCGGCCTTGATGCTTTTTACCAGGCCATCGGCCAGGCAAAAGTCGAAGACCAGCTCGGCCTGCCGGCCTATTACTTCCAGGGACCAATTTATCAGGGCGCGCCTGATTTCAACAAGCTCGGCTGCGCTTTGGGATCAGAGTGGACATTCCACGTCAGCAAAAAATCAGCCGATCTTTACAAAGATTTGGTCAAATACTATAAGCTGTCCGGCGCCAAGATCAAACACTATGATCCCGACAAGGGCTATGTCAATTTAGAAAACGAAGCCGAGGCCTGCAATCTGGCAGTGACGGCCCGCTCGCCCGACAGCTATAAATACAATGAAGCGCAGCAAGTCTGGAAACAGATCAGCCGGGCGGCAACCAAAGCCTATATCCAGGATCAAAACACCAGCAATAAAAACAACGACAACACAATAGCCGACATGGCCAAAAACGCCGAGTACCATCAATTGACTGATGGTCTGCGTTCCGGCGCCACCGATGTGATGTTCCGCTTTGGCCTTTCCGGTTCGCTTGATGCCGCTTCTATGGCCGGCAATTGGGATTTCCCGACCTTTGCCGGCAACCGTAATCGGGCAAACCAGATTGACCGCGACCTTCATATTGTCCCAACCGGCCCGAGCTCTAAAACCTCCAACACCCAGGCTCTCTTTACCGGCCAAAAAATTTCTCTCCAAAACGGCCAGAATATGATCTCCGAGAACGATAAAGAGCTGCTGGCTTTTGGCGTTGACTTTGCCGATCCGACCGACGACACTAACTATTACTCCGTTTCCGTTTCAGAGGAGGTCTTAAACCGCTATCTCCAGGTTTTAAACGGTGAAATCGACCAAAACGGCTTCAGCCAAACTAAAACCAGCGGCCTTTACTACAACGCCTTTAATCCCTACGCTAACGTCAGCCGCGTTGATGAAAACGGTGCCTGTAAAATTACTTATACCGGCAAAAACGGCTTTGTCATGGCCGATTCTATTCAAAGCGACGCTTATGTTTACATCGATTCAAAAGGCGGCAAACACTCCTTCAAAACCAAAGAACAGGCCCAGGCTTTCATCCGCCAGCAATCCTTTGAGGAAAAAACCTATCTTGATTTAATGAGCGACTTTTTGGTTAATTTGGGCAAATATACCAGGGACCAGGTCGGCGAGATGCCGAGCCCTTACAAAGAGAAATTCTCCGATTCCGGCAAAGCCCGTTCCGCTTTACTTGATTTTCTAAACAGCGGCCGCAAAAACGACCTCCTGCCGATGAGCTGGCTTCGAAGCAAGCTGCTTGACGAACAACTTTCCTTAAGCGGTTTAGGTTTTAATGACAGCTCCTTTGACAATGAGGGCTTAATCGGGCCTTTTAGCCTCAAATTATTAAATGATCTCTTTGGCCAAAATCAGGTTGGCAGCCCGCTGCAATCCTATCGCCTGGCAGTCGGCAAAGCCGAGGCAGAGCGGGTCTTAACCGTCTCCATCTTGCGTAATCTCGGACTCAAAGCTGACCAAAGAGAATTTGTCAGCGCCGACGTTTTCGCCATTTTGAGCGGCGATTCTCGGACGCTCTTTCGACTGGGAACAAAAGTTATCGACCAGAATCTCGATCTGCCAACAGGCACCAGTTACGCCGTTATGCATATCCAATCGCAAGACGATATCAGATGCACCGCCGCTGACGCCGGCGCCCAAGCTTTCGGCCGCTTGCTCGGCTTGCAAAGGGTTGATCTGTCCGGAGACGCCAGCCAACTTTTGGCCAATATCGGCCAAGCCAAGATTGAAGAAACTATCGGCTTGCCGCACGGCAGCTTTAAAGGCGAAAACTTATCCGAACTAATCAATAACATCGGCTATCTTAACTTTATTCTGGCTTTTGATATTCCCTTGAGCGGCGAACCGGGCAGCAATAATGCCATTGACGAAACAATTGAGAGCGCCGCGCTCAAAGTGATCGGTGAACTTTTGGGACCTGAAGCTGTTGACAAATATCGTAACGCCAGCGTCGAGCAAAAATTAAAAGTTGTTATAGATAATATTAACTATGCCAAAAGTTACACAGAGAACAGCTCCATACCCAAACTGTGGGCAGCCGTCACTTTAAGAATCAGCGAACTGTCCAAGGTAGCCGAACCGAATTCAAGATTCTGGCAAAACGACCAAATCAGGGGCGAGACCAGAAGCTTCCTGTCCCGTTTGAATTATATCGACTCCGCCCTCGGCCTGGATTCCTTCATCGGCAACGACCCGACTACCAGCACGACTTTTCGGATGCTGACAGCCAATATCAGGCCGATTGATTACCTTAACAAGGCCGCCAACAAGCAGATCGCCAGCGTCCTGGCCGTCAATCTGGGCGAAAAGCTGGGACTTGACGAACAGCAGGCCCAAGCCGCTTATAAATTAATTTCCAACTTTAATAAGATCTTTAACTGTTCAAATGATTTTAGTAGCAACGTAGCTAAGGCAGCCGGCAAAAAAGATGATTCCTGCGGTGGCTGGTCGGAGAACTGGGGCGCTGTTTATGACGGTTTAAATCAAATTTTTCAGGGCAATGCCGACGGCTCGGCCGGCCTTATTCCGGGCAGTGTCGAGGCGATGATTAATAATCCCAACGATACTGTTGACATATTGCTCTATAACGCTGCCGACGATTTGGATAAAAAATTCAATTTGGACAGTATTCAGGCCGATAGCGGTGGCGGCACTACCACCGCCATTACTAACGCGGCCTATGCTGCTGCCGGCAAAATCGGCGTCTTCAAAACGCTTTACTCCCGCTACAGCGCCAATCCCGATAATTGGCAAGGGGTTACCGCTGCTATGCGGGCAGATTTTAGAGCCGGCTGCTCGGCTAACTTTCTTGATTCTATGAGCGACAAAGACAAATTGCAGTACAACCAATCCAAAAACGAGACTTTAAGATCGATGCTCAGAGAAAGAGCGATCAACAATTGCATCGACCAAAAAGTCGAGGAACGCAAGCTCTTTTGCGCCGATCCTGACAATTATCAACCTTTTATGAACGGCCAAAGTGCCAACATGGACCAAAATATAAGCCGGGCAATAGAAAATTGCGAAAGCAATCGCCGTAACGACGGCGGCAGCAATGAGTCCAAGATCAAACAAGCCCTAAGCCAGCTTGGCTCGGTTAAAACAATCATTTCAAACCGTATCGGTTCGGCTATTAGTACGGCGACGCACGGGACGCTCATTATGCCGGCCGGCGATATCAACGAGCTTGTCTTTAACGGCGATTTGCGTTATCTCGAAATCGCCGGACTCTCCTATGCGATGAACCGCTTCATTAATGAGACAGGACAGGAGGATCAGCTGCCGTCCGGATTGCAGGTTTCTTATGCCGACATTAAGTTCGCCATTGTCGGTGACGCCGATTCGGAAAGTTACGGCGCGGTTGCGGCCCAATATCCTCTCGTCACCGATGCCGCCGTGACTGTCCCCGGCGAACAGGCCCGGCCTTTTGGCAGTACAATTCATGGGCCGGTTGCCGGCAGCGATGATCCGATACAGCAAATTGTCCGCAATCACAACGCCGGTACCGGCGCCGCCCGCACCCCGGATAATATCGCTGCCGGAGAGCGCTATGCGATGAGACATAACACGGGCATCCAGGTTTCCGATGCCGAAATGGTTGCCAAAGTCCAAGCTCAAAGGGTGCAGTTAGAGTCAAAAGAAGCAACCAACAGGGGCATTATTGCCAGCCGGGCTTGTCAGAGTTATGATCCGGCAGCTGAAACAACAGCAACCCCGACGGCCGAGCAAACCGCCTGTGAGCAGGCCGTTTACGACCAGGCGCAATTAAAAGCCATGCGCCAGGCGGAGGAACAGGGCAAAAAGGAAACCCGGGCCAATTTTCGCGAAGCGCTCGAATACCGCCTGATGGATGCCACCCTCTGGAAAATGGATAAAAATGTTTACCCGGGCTTTGCCTGGGATCTGATCAAGGGTAATGGCGAGACTAAACTAAAGGCGCTTGGCACATATCTCTTAAACGGCGCCGAAAACGGCAAACTCTTTGGCACCGATATTCACAAAATCAGCGATGCCGCCGAGTGGGCATTGGCAATCGACCACATTGTCAATCTTAACCGGCCGGGCGAGCTGGATGATTTTCTCTCCAATCGCGACAAATCGTTTGCTTTCTTTAAGACTAAATTTAGCGAATTTGTATCCAACGCCATCGACTTCAAATTGCCGGAGGGCACGATCGACGCTATACTTGTCGGTGTTAGCACGGGCAACTGGGGTATGAGTGGAAATAATATCACCGATGGCTACTACGCCGGTGCCAAGGGCAAACTTCATGCGCCGACACTCCAAAGAGCAGCCACCAACGAATTAAAACGTCTTGTCTTTAATTGGGCCGACAAACAACTTCACATTCCGGCCGGTACCATTTATCAGGCTTACAGTTTATACGACCAAATGCGGAAAGCCCAAGCCGCCCGAGACGCATTTAATGCCGGCGCCATTCGGGCTGCCTGGGATAATGTCCAAAACCTAAACGGCGTCGTCAAAACCGGCGGAAAGGTGACCGTCAGTACCGGCACTTATATCAAACAAGCCGACGGCACGTTTAAAAATATTGAGACCGGTAAATCAATCGATGCCAACGGATTGGGCCTGCAGCAAGCATCTGACCAGCAGCAGAAACTTGAAAGCAATCTTGACACGGCTAAAGTCGCCGTCGTTACCTTTGCCGTCACGACCATTATCGACAAGCTTTTCAGTAAATCATTTGCTTCCGTTGACGACTCCCTCAATCTGGCACCGGGCACAACCCAAATGATGGCCGGTATTGCCATCAGCGTCGGCGTGCCCATGGCAATGAAAGCCCTCGGCATGATCGCCAAAACGGGTATCCAGCCCTGGATGATTTATGTCCAATTGGGCATGATTCTCTATATGAATCTGTTTGGGGTTTACCGGACTGACGTCAGATGCACGGCCGACGGTTTTTACTCGACCGGTAATAACGCCTCCGATGACCAAAAGGCCAGGGATGCTGTCAATTCGACCGGCATCCCGACCTGGGACGGCCTGAACATTGTTACCCATCAACAAAATACAATTTTGGCGGCCCAAACCCGTGCCCGCCAGCTTATCGGCGACTTATTACAAATGCAGTACAACCCGCTCTACCGCGATGTCATCCCCAACCAAATTATGACCGGCCGGGCCGAAGATGTGGCCTACTGGAACCAGCTGGTTGACGATAACGTTTGTAAGAAAATGGGGGAGGGATACTTTGCCGCCAACGGCATCTGCGCTTCCGGATCGCCGGATAACCCGGCCGGCACTCGGGCCGGATTGTGGGACAATCCCCAAACCGTATCATTCACGCACATCGGATTTTAACCGACAAGTATCCGTACTCTTTTGACTATTTTTTTGCCGATTTTCGAGTTGACAAAATCGGTCAGTTTTTCCGTCTCCATCTGCACCTCCTGGGCGGCGGCAGAGGAGCCGACGGAAAGCTTCAAAATCCCTCTGGAAAAAGATGTGGCGCCAAAACGGCCCTTGCCCCACTCGGCTGCTACAAAGCAAACGTAAGAGGCTTCTGCTTCCTTGCGGAGGCCCTTCTTGCCAAGGCTTGACCATAAAAATTCGTTTAATTGTTTCATAATGACCTCCGAGCAACGTAAGCAGCCCAAGTTATTTAAGTTCCACCACCTTCGCCTTTTTGAGCAGCTCCTTTGACAGCTGCTCCTTCTCTGCGGTGGTGATTAAAGTCTGATAATTTAAGATCAAATCGCCCAGATGTCCGCGGCGAACAGGATCAAACTCGGAAAAGACATCGTCAACTAAGAGGATAGGTTTGACGCCAGCTCCGGCCACTTCGAGATAACCAACCTCCGAAAGTTTAAGGGCCAGGACAGCCGACTTGATTTCACCCCGGGAAGCAAAGTTTTGCATATTAAAGCCATTCAAATCAAAACGCAAATCGTCTTTGTGCGGACCGATCAGCGTCCTCTCTTCGCAGATCTCCCTGGTAACGATTCTTTCCAGATCTTTTTCCAGATTATCGCTGCTCTTTAAATAAACCAGCTTCAACCGGCTGGATTCGTCCCCGGCAATTTTTTGATAAAATTCAGGCAGGGAATTATTAATAAAAGCAACGGCTTTTTCCCGCTCCATGATGATTTTGCCGCCTGATTCCACAAGCTGGCCGTTCCAGTAACCAAGCTCCGTAACAGCGCCGCGCTTCTCCCTGATTGCTTTAAGCAAGCTGTTGCGCTGGCGCCTGATTTTTTCGTATTCCACCAGCGCCCTAAGATATTCCCGGCTGGTTTGACTGATCAGAATATCAAGAAGCCTCCTTCTCTCTTTGGGCGAACCGGTGATAATGGCCAGAGTTTCCGGCGAGAAGACAACCGACGGCAAAATGCCCACGAATTCCGTCAAGCGTTTAAAGACGCCGCCCTTTCTCGCTTTCATATAGAATTGGGGATTTTTGGACAGGAAAAGCTCAAGGTCGTCTCCGGTTACCCGGGCAAATTCGGAACCGTTGTTAATCAGGTTGGCCTTGCGGTCTTCGCGGTAAGACCGGCAGTGCGACAAGAGGACAATTGATTCTAAGATATTGCTTTTGCCGGCGCCATTCCTGCCTACTAGAACCGTGTTTGGTTCCAATTCAAGTTCAAAATGTTGGTGGCTGCGAAAGTTTTCAAGTGACAGATTTTTAAGCATTCTAAGCGACCCGGGTAACCTAAGCTACTTAATTCTCCATCCTCAACGGCATAACCAGGTAGATAAAGCCTTTGTCCTTGGCCGATTCGATCAAGCCGGAGGAGGCGCTGTCGTTAAATTTTAAAGTGATTTCATCGGAAGAAACAACCTGCAGCATCTCGAGGATGTAGCGGGCGTTAAATGAGATAGAGACTTCCTCGCCTTTAACCGAAGCTTTGACTTTGGCCGAAGCGCCGCCGGCCTGGGCCATGGCCGAACTGATTAAAAGCTCTTTTGGCGCCACCGTAATCTTAATATTATTGGCGGCGTCTTTAGCAAAAAGGGAGGCCATTTTAACTGCCGAGACAAGTTCGGCCCGGCTGGCGACAGCTGTAATTTTGGATGAAGCGGGAATAATTTGGCTATAATTGGGAAAAGCGCCTTCAATGACGCGCGAGACTACTTCTGTTTCGCCGATGATGAACGAGACCTGATTTTCAGTCGAAGACAGCTTAATTTCGGATAAACCCTCCGCCCCGCCGGCCAGACGCAAAACTTCGGTCACGGTCTTGGTGGGAACGATCATCTTCTTTTCGCCGGCCTCCTTTTCCAACTCCAGCCTATTTTCAGCCAGGCGATACGAATCAGTCGCGGCTAAAACCAGATTTTTAGCCTCAAACTGAAAATAAATACCGGCCAAGACCGGCCTTGTCTCGTCGTGAGCCGGGGCGATTGCCACCTTTTTAAGCGCTTCAATAAAGTCTTCCTTCTTGATTGAACAAAACGACTCCTGATTTGTGTTCGGTATAGTTGGAAACTCCTCGGCCGAGATGCCGCCGATATTGGCCTCAAACCTCTCCGATTTGAGTTTCATCTTGGTTTCTTCGGCCGTAACTTCGATTGTTTCATCGCTGTTATTTAAGACAAAGTCCGAAAGAAGACGGGCGGGGACGGTCAGGTCGCCCTCCTTGTCAACCTTGCCAGGTATTTTTGTCGTTACTCCGATTTCCAGATCGGTGGCGGAGAGCGTGATATGGCCTTTTTTGGCTGAAATTAAAATATTGGACAGAACCGGCAGGGTTGTCCTGTTTCCAACAACGCGCGAAACCTGGTTTAAGCCTTTGGCAAAATTCGATTGTAGGATTGTTACTTTCACGAGTCTCCTTTCGTCGACCAATTGTTAAATTGTTATCTTAAGATAATAGCATTCTTGAAACAAAGCTTATCTTTAGCTATGCAAACAATTTAGCAATTAAACAATATTTATCCCCATCTTTTTTGTTACCTGTGGATAACGGGGAAAAAATTTAGCTAAATTGTTGTATTTGGGATTATAATTTTTATTTGCGATATTTTAGCCGGGGAAAAAAGGCGTTTAGGCCGTTTTGGTTGTGGATAAATTATTTATAAATCCCAAATCCAAATGGCAAATAATTCAAACTTCCAATTTCAAGATCCGGCTTCTATCTTCCACTGTCTATTATCAATTGCGTTATCTGATATTTGGCATTCGGATTTTGGCATTTTTTAACTTATCCCCGTTTCATCCACACCTTATCACCGCTTCATCCACCATCTTATCCCCAAATAAAAGTTTCAAATTTCAAGTTTCAAATTACTTAATTTAACTTTTCCCCATAATCCACAGCGCTTACTATTAGTATTACTAAATATATTAACTTGTTTAATTCCCGATTTAGCCTTGAAAAGTTGGGGATAAGTAAGCCATATAATTTTTAAGGTGAAATATCTAACGGCCTATGAATAGTATCTCACGCTTTATGATTTATCGTACCATGGCGTATATCTTTTCTTTCAAAACAGCCAGGTCTTCTTTTATCCTCTGGTTGTCCGAAATATCGGCTTCAATCTTTTCGCAGCCGTGGATAATGGTTGAATGGTCCTTGCCGCCGATTTTTTTGCCGATCTCCGGATAGGACATATTAGCTTCATGGCGCAGCAGGTACATCGTGATTTGTCTCGGCAGAACTATCTCCTTGGTACGTTTTTTGCCCAGGATGTCTTCGAGCGGAATCTGATAAAATTTATGGACTTCCCGCAGAATTAACTCCGGAGTGACAACCTGTTTTTTCTTTTGGATTATACCGCTTAGAATGGAGGCAACCCGGTCTTTGTTGATCGTACTCCCCTCAAGGTTGCAAGTGGCAATAATTTTGGTAAATGTTCCCTCAAGTTCCCTGATTGAAGATTGGATATTTTCGGCGATCAAATGCAGGACTTCGTCAATTTTTTCTTCTTTAAAAACAATATTCAGCTTTTTGGCTTTTTGTTTGAGTATAGCCACCCTTGTTTCAAAATCCGGTGTGGTAACATCGGCTACCATGCCGCCTTCAAAACGGGTTTTTAGCCTGACTTCCAAGCCCTTAATGTCTTTGGGCGGCCGGTCGGAGGTAAGCACTACTTGCTTCTTATTTTGATGAAGATGGTTAAAAGTGTGGAAGAATTCTTCCTGCGTTGATTCTTTATTGGAGAGAAACTGGATGTCGTCTATTAATAGGATATCAACATTGCGGTAATGGTCTTTGAAATTCTTGGCCTTGCCGTGTCCAGCTTCGACAGCGTTGATAAATTCGTTAATGAATGTTTCAGACGTCACGTAAAGAACATTTTTGCCCGGATAATTTTCGAGGTATGAGTGGCCGATGGCTTGCATCAGATGGGTTTTACCCAATCCGGAGTTGCCGTAGATATAAAGCGGATTATACATAGTGCCGGGTTTGCTGGCAACAGCCAGGGAAGCCGCATGGGCCAGTTGGTTTGATTGGCCGACGATAAAATTGGTAAATTTATAATCGTCATTCAAGGTGATGTTTTTAGGCAATAATTGGACACCGGTTGAGGCTGTTTGTCCGGCGGGTTTATCCACAGGCTTGTGGATAACTTTAGTTTTATCAAGAGAGATTCTTTGTTCGGGAGAAGGCGAAGCTATTTTGAATTTAATGCCCAGTACCTGGTCGTCAACCTGTTTCTGTAAGGCTTGTAGTATCTCGCGCAAATGCTTCTTTCTAAGCCAGTCTTCTATAAATATTGTTGGCACTCCGATTGTAAAATAGCCTTTCTTGTAATCAATCAGAAATGTGTTTCTAAACCAGGTTTCGAAGTTCGGCTTAGAGATGCTGACCTCCAGCTCGCCTAAGACGTTTTTCCATATTTCGTTTTTATCCATTGGCGTTTGTTCTCCCTGCAATAGTTGTACCAAAAATATACCAAGTTATCCACAGGGTACGTCAATGGGGCGTTGGACGGGGCATTCGCTATGAGATAACCTAAATCACTTAAATCAGCAGCTTGACGCAAGCGCGAAATTAGTGTATTCTAGCTTAGAAATGAAGAGAACTTTTCAACCTAACAAGCGAAGACGGCAAAGAATCCACGGTTTTCTAAAGAGAATGCTGACCTTGGATGGCCGAAATGTTTTAAGACGGCGCCGGACCAAGGGACGAAAAGTCATCGCGGCCTGATTTTGCTTGGTTTAAATAAAATCTGAGCTACCCGGCTCTTTTTTGTTATTATGGCTTAAGCAGCTTAAGTTGGATAGTAATCGAAGAGACCATGTGTTACTATTGAACGTAGGGAGAGACGATATGCTTAGGAGAGAAAACAGATTGCAGAAAGGCCGGGATTTTCAGAAAGTCTTCAAGAACTCCCGTCCCGTTTTTGTTAATAATTTGTCCGTGCGGGTAAGCCAAAAACCCGGGGCACTTTCACCGGCCCGGTTTGGTTTTGTCATCAGCAACAAGGTTGATAAACGCTCAACCCGCAGAAATGCGCTTAAGAGGAGATTGAGAGTGGTAACGCGGGAAATACTGCCATTAGTCAAACCGGGCTTGGATATTGTTGTTATTGTAAAGAGTAATTTCAAATATCCATATCAACTTGATGAGATCAAAGAACAGCTTCGAGAAGCACTTACAAGAGCCAAGGCCTTCAGATAATTGATGATAGACAATAGAAACTGGAGATTAGAAGCTAGACTCCAATTTCCATCATCCAACCTCAAATTCTATCTTCCATCTTCTACTGTCTATCATCAAAAATAAATAATGAAACAGTTGGTCATTAAACTAATAGAAATTTATCAGCGGACGTTGTCTTTGGACTCGGGTTGGTTCGAACGTCGGGGTGGCTATTGCAGGTATCAACCCCACTGCTCCGAGTATGGCCGGCAAGCCATTATAAAGCACGGTCTGATTTATGGAGGCTGGTTAGCGTTTTGGCGAGTCTTGCGGTGCAACCCTTTTTCAAAAGGGGGAATGGATCCTGTTAAATAAATCTCAAATCCAAATTTCAAATAATTAAATCTTCCAATTTCAATATCCGGCTTCTATCTTCCACTGTCTATTATCAATTGCGTTATCTGACATTTGTTGCGGACAAAACATAAAAAATTAATCTGGATATCCTATGAAGAACCTTTTAAAAGTGCTTTTATATCAGCCTCTCTATAACCTATTGATTTTTTTGGCTTGGCTGGTGCCGGGCCACTCGATTGGCTGGGCGATAATTCTTCTAACCGTCTTAATCAGAATTATTCTTTTGCCCAGCTCGCTCAAAGCGGCCAGGGCTCAAATGCGTCTTCAATTATTGCAGCCGAAAATCAATAAACTCCGGGCCGAAATCAAAGACCAGCAGGAGCAGGCCAAAGCTCTAATGAACCTGTACAAAGAGGAAGGCGTCTCGCCCTTCGGTTCCTGCCTGCCCCAATTGATCCAGCTGCCGATCATTCTTGTTTTATACCAGGTCTTTCGTAACGGCCTGGATACTTCGCGTTTTTCTTTGCTTTACTCTTTCGTGCCCCATCCGGAGAGCGTTAATACCTTTTTATGGGGTATCGACCTCTCCAAGCCGGATTTGTGGGTTTTGCCGATTATCGCCGGTCTGACCCAGCTGGTTCTTTCCCTATTGATGATGCCGCCCCAGATTAACACTGGCAAAGCAGGCGAGCAGGACATGACTGCTATGATGATGAAACAGATGACTTATATCTTTCCGGTTATGACGCTTTTTATCGGCCGGACCGTGCCGGCGGCGCTTGCTCTCTACTGGATTGTGACCAATTTGTTTATTATCTCCCAGCAATGGTATGTCAATAAAAATATTAAAATTCGCAAAGAGGAATCAAAAGAAGTGGCCAAAGTTGATGTCGAAGAAATTGTCCATGAAGTTGAGGCGGAAAAACCTGGAAAGAAAGATTTTGTCTCCCGTATTATGGACAGGCGCCTAAAAAAACAGGAGAAGAAAAGCGGGGTAAACATTACCATCAGAAAAAAAGGTGGTTAATGCGGTCGGGACGAATGTGATAGAATAGGGGAAGCGTGACAGAGCGGTCGAATGTGGCGGTCTCGAAAACCGTTAGTCGAGCAATCGGCTCAGAGGTTCGAATCCTCTCGCTTCCGCCAATCAATTAAGTGCTAATTATTATGACCGATATCACAAAAACAATTTACCACTTGAATCGGGAGCAGGAGGAGCATCACACCCGGGAGCTGGCAAACAAGCTCAACCTACCCTATATCAATCTGACCTCTTATCCCATAACCAAAGAAGTGATTGACGCTATTCCGGAAAATTTGGCGATCCAATTCCGGGTTATTCCTTACCTCAAACTTGGCCGCTCGGTCCGGGTGGGAGTGGTCCATCCCGCCGACCCGGCCACGATGGACTTTTTGAAGCGCCACAGCCAGACCGTGGGTGTGGAGTTTGTTATCTCCGTTATTTCCCAGACAAGTTTTCTCTACGGCATCACTTTTTACGAGACGTTAAAAAGGGAAGCGGCCAAAATGCAGGATAACAGCGATGTGGCGCCGAAAGAGGAAGATTTTGATATTAATATCAGCGATTTGGGTTCGGTCGGTATCGCGGCCAAAAAAGTGAGCGTCACCCAGCTTTTGGACGTCATAATTATCGGCGCTCTTAAGACAAAAGCCTCCGATATCCACCTGGAACCGGAGGAGAAGGAGTTTTTGGTTCGATACCGGGTTGACGGCGTTTTACAGGATGTGGTCAAGCTGCCTCTACCCCGATATAAGCAGCTGATTTCCAGAATTAAATACTTGGCAAAGCTGCGTATGGATATCGCCAGCCAGCCCCAGGACGGCCGCTTTTCAGTTAAAGAGCTTGATAATGAAACGATTGATTTGCGCATATCGATTATGCCGTCTTCTTTCGGCGAGTCAATCGTCATTCGGATTTTGGGCCAGGCTAAATCAATTTTGGCCCTCGATAAATTGGGCTTCCGGGACGAAGCCTTGGCAGCGATCAGAGAAGCAATCTCCAAGCCCCACGGTATGATTTTGACTTCCGGTCCGACCGGCAGCGGCAAATCATCGACTCTTTATGCTATTTTAATGGCGCTAAATAAGCCGGGCATTAAAATCATCACTTTAGAAGACCCGGTTGAATACCGGATTGAGGGTATTGAACAGAGCCAAGTGGATAACGCCGCCGGGTACAAGTTTGCCGATGGCCTTAGAGCCTCCCTGCGCCAAGACCCCGATGTTTTAATGGTTGGCGAGATACGCGATGTCGAGACGGCCGAAATAGCGGTACAGGCGGCTCTGACGGGCCACCTGCTTGTTTCGACCATCCACGCCAACTCGGCCCCGGCTGTCTTTGCCCGTTTGCTGGAGATGGGCGTCAAACCTTATCTTCTTTCCGGTTCGATTAATCTGGTTATGGCCCAGCGCCTGGTTAGAAAAGTTTGCGCCAACTGCAGAGAGCAATACGCGCCGAGGCCGGAGATCTGGCAGGAGGTAAAGCGGTTAATGGAACCGATCAAGAAGAGGCTTAGCCCGGATGTTATTAAATTGCTTGATAGCGCCGCTCCTCTTTTGCACCGCGGCAAGGGTTGCGACAAGTGCACCAAGTCCGGCTACTCCGGCCGCGAGGTGGTGATCGAAGTTTTGGTGCCCGACAGCTCGATCGAGGGTTTGCTGGCCAAAACAGCCTCTATTACGGAATTTGAAAGAGCGGCCGTAGCCCAGGGTATAGTGACGATGGAGCAGGACGGCCTGATTAAGGCCCTCAAGGGCGAAACGACGGTTGAAGAGGTCTGGCGAGTAACGAAGAGCTAAAGTCATGTCAAACAAAAAAAGCCGCTCCTAAATCTATTTCTAGAAATAAGGCGGCTTTGATTTATATTTAAATTGTTGTTCCGCCGACTGTGCCAGAAACTGCTTTAATGATTACATAAGATAGAGCAATAATTATTATACCGATAATAGCATTAACAACACCCTGCTGTCCCTTCTTAGCTGCGTCCGGATTACCAGCGGCAGTAAGATAAAGAATGCCTGAGTAGATTAAATAAAGGACGGCAATTGCGCCTGCGATTGGAATGATAACATTACTTATCGCACTGAAAATGAAATCTTGAATGCTTGTTGGGGCAGTGTCAGTATCAGGGTTTATTGAAATACTAGTACCGCTGCCGGACAATTCTGCGAACGCTCTTTCTACTAAGTTCATTTCTCCTCCTCTTTTAAGTTGTTTCTTCGAACGATAGTGAAAAACCCGCGAAGTTCTCGCTTCGTTCGAAGATTGCCCCAGCTCTAGCTCAATTCTTTTTTAAGCAGGCTAACTGCAGTTCGAGCTACGGCAACGACAGCTAATCCTACGATCGACCAGATGAGAGTTTTTTTAGCAGTCTCTGCCTTGTTCTCGTCCCCGTAGGACATCGCATATTGAAATGATGCATATAATATCATTAACAATGCTACCACAATGGCAGCATTTAACGCAACTGTTACAGTGTCGTCAATAAAGTTCTTGATATCGCCCAAGCCTTTGTTGGGATCGGCACCGTTAAAGGAACCACCATTCCAGATTGTTGTCGGTGTTTTGGCTGCAAATATTTTTTCGATTAAACGGCTGCTCATTTTCTCCCGGTAATAATCTGATTAATGGTTCCGACGGACGCATGCAAGATGACGTAGGCCGTAACGGCGATAATGACTGCGATGGAGGAGTAAAGAACCGCTTTTTTGGCCTTCTCGGCCTTGCCGCTATCTCCTCCGGCTGTCAGGTACATAATACCACCAATGACATTACCAAGCACGGCCAGGGCTCCGATGACAGAGAAGAAAATATCGATAATCCGGTTAACTAAATCAGGGAGCGTTCCAATGGATGAACCCTCGCCAGCCGGCAAAGCCGGTCGGGAGGGCGCCCCGGCTTCTTCATCGCCATCGCAGACCTTTTTGCCGCCAACTAATCTACACTTATCTTCTGGAGCTGCTTTGTCTAAGGTGATTGCTTTGTAGGCGACGCCAGTACAATATTTTGCTCCGTCTATAACCGTAAATGTTTGAACTTTAATGTAATGGATACCCTCATCAGACGTTGGATTGGGCCAGGCGTGAGCGTCGTCTATTGAGACTTTTTGAGGAGTTTGTGTACTATTGCTGAAATCGCCCCTGGTTTTTAGAGACCAGTTAGTAACTGTCTCCGGTTTTGGCAAATCTTCCGGTTTTGTGCCGAGAGGAGACTTGTTAATAGAGATAGAGATTTCAAAGATGTCTGTAGCTCCGTCTGATCGGCTGACTTTTGGCGGCGTTACATTTGCGGTAATGTTGGCGGTGTTTGCCGGCTTGACAATACTGGGAGCAACGATAGAAATCTTCCCGCCGGTACATGAATCTGGATTGTCGCTGAGTACCTGCGAGGGGTCGCGTTCACCATTGGGACCGACAATTTCGAAGTCATACCCGAGCTTACTATATACATTGTCGGGTTCTACGGCTTGATCGCCGGAAGACGGTAGTCCTACCGTCTGATCATAAGCAAAAAGTACTGTTGTAAATTTATGCTTGCCAATTTCAACGTAAGATTTAAGATCAGGGTCACTCGAGGCGTTTGCATTCCAAATAATTTCTCCACTGTTTTTTGCTTCTGATACTCCAATGAGCCTGCCGTCAGCATTTGAGCCATTGCTGACATAGGCAGATATTCCGAGTTTATAATCATTCCCAGACGCAGCCAATTTTCTAGTGAGAGATTCATTTATATCGATATTATATTTGAGCGGTACATTAGCGCCGTAATTCTGGAATCCGCTCAGCCCGTCAGGGCTAGTTTGTTTCAATAGCTTCGGTGCAGCGAGTCTAACATTGCCGTCGCTACTCTCGCCAAGAAACTGCGACTCATAATCGTCAAGAAACGCTTGGATTATTACTTTATCATCGGCATTTGTGGTTGCTGCCAGAACGGCTTTGAGTAGGTTGCGGGCTTTGGAATTTTCTTTCGGTTCAAAATACTCGCCATTGTTGTCGCCAGGATTACTAATGATACATGACATATCATCAACCGTTATATTTTGGTCATCGCCCTGTTTTAAATTTTTGCATGAAGCGAAACTCTTAAAAACCTGGAGCTGGCAGTGGCTGTCTCCCTGTTCGCATTTATTGCCTTTGCCGGTGCCGAGAAGAACATAAACCGGCGGGTTTTTTGCACTATCTTCAATAGTGTTAATGGAGGCAGCGACATCGCTTTTCAATTCTGCCTGATCGTCGCGGGCATTGTTGAAAATATAGCGGTAAAGTTCAACGACCGCTTGCCAACCCTTCTTGTCGTTGTTGTCGTAAATGACGACGTTGCCGGCGCCATAGACCCTGGGGATGGTGACAGAATCGGATTTGATTGAATTATCGTTGACGGCGACAATCGGCAGTTCTTTGCCTGCAACCTGTTTGATATGGACAACCAGCTGGTTGATTGCCATGTAAGAGCTCTTGCTAAGTTTCTTGGAAAAGTCGCAAATCATAACATTGCTGCCGCTAAGGCCGAAAGAGTAGTTGGCGTTATCGCATCCCCTCTGCGCATAGTAATCGCTGATAAACCGGCCCAAACTCTCGATAGAGGCCTTCGAGTCGTCAACATCCTTATCGGTGGCTTCGCCGGCATTGAAGACGACCTGGTAAATTGAAACGACCTTTCCGGCGATAGAATTTGTCAGTGGCGTATGCCCGGATGAAATGTCGCTTTCGGGGTTGATACTAACGGGCAGCTTGATAAATTGGCCGGTAAAGGCGTTGCGGATCGTTTTGCCGGCAAAGAGAGCATCATTTTCCTGGATTTGTTTCAAATCATCTTTTGAGAGCCACTTTGAATAGTTGCCGATGAGGAAATATTCTTGGCCGTTTTCGGTGACGCGTTCGTAGCCGCTGGTCGAAGGCTTGTACCCGGCGGTTTTGGCGTTGATTGCGTCGTAAGACATGCGGGATTGGCCGATATCGTTTTCGGCTTCAGCGGGCCGCGTTTTGGCGCTGGCGTTAACCGCTTTGTAAAGGGTGGCAATATTTTTCCAAACAGCCAGATTGAGGCTGTCGAGCTTAATATCACCAATAATGGAATCGCTGATAGTCGGATAGAGATTGGCAATATCGGCGTTTGTGTCATAGCTGATAAAACCAATGTCGTTTGCCTTCAGAAAAGCGGCCAAAGCTTCCCGGTCAGCCTTTTTTCTAATGTGTTTAGAGACATTGTAAACGACAAATTTGTCACCGCTTTGCTGGTAGCTGGCCAAGCTCGTGCTTATCCGGCGGTCTATCTCCTGGATGGAACGGTTGGCCAAACCCTGGTTGACCGAGTTTTTGTCCCGGGCAGCGGCTGAAGCAACTGTCTGGTAGAGCCTTTTGACAGCCGACCAGGCCTTGTAGCCGTCGCCGACCTGTTTGCCGTTCTGATCGTAAATGTCGTCAATTTCATCGGGTTCTAGCCCGACCGGCATTTTGGCGTCTCTGCCGTTGTCTAAAAGGTATCCGTCCAAGGCCGCGACTTTTTTGATTGCCTCGGGGTCGGTCAAATATTTTTGAATATTAAAAACAACGAAGTGGTCTTCGTCGCAATTGGGGTTAATGACGGTGTTGTTGCGGCAATAGACTGAAATTTCCGTATCGGCGCCGGCAAAAAAATTATTATAACTGAAGGCAACAATAAAAAACAGCAGCAAAGATGCTCCGGCAAAGACGGAGAGGCGGGTAAATTTCCGAAGGTTCTTTAGGTGGAACATAGTATTAACTCGTCACATCGGGCATGGCTAGAAAATTTAAAATGACTCGAATCAGCAGAAGTATGGCTAAACCGAGCAGTGCTCCGGTCAGGACCTCTTTGGCATCATTGAGAGCGGTTTGATTACCCTGCGAGGTCATATATTTATATCCGGCGTAAACAATCATTAGGGTGGCTAAAGAGGCGCCGAGAATAATGGCAAAGGAGTAGAGGTCGGACATATATTGCTGATAAATGGGGTTGCTCTTGGAACCGGTGTAAGTTTCCTGGCCGTTTTTGACCGGCACGCCGACCTTAAGCTTGTCGTCGGCAGCCAGGGCTTTTGGAAATATTATTGCGTAGCGTTGATTATTGAGCATAAAAATATCTTTGGCTAACTTTACCAGTCCTTCTTTCTTAGTAATTCAGTAATGGTGCTGGCGGCAAGGTCGAGAGCCGACTTCGGGTCTTGGTTGCCATCGTTAACATTTTCGGCGGCTGCTCTGATGTAACGGTCGAATTCGATCGGATAACGGCCTTTGACTAGCGTTTTGGCAATGGCCACGGCCGTCTTCTCCGGACTGTTGCCAGTTCTTTTGGTGATGGACGTGTTGATACCCTGCTGTTTTTTGGAGGTATATGTTTTGGTGGCAGAACTGAAAGCGTTGGAGCTTTTTGTGCCGAGCGTATTGACTAATGTCCATGCCGCCCCCGGATTTTTGGACAGCCGGTTAACGCCGAAAGCGGTGAAACGGGCAAAATCGGTAATTTTTTCCGAATCCTGGTCAACCTGGGGCATAAAGGCTTTTTTGTATTGCAAATTCGGATACTTTTGCGCCAGGTAATTTTGAAGGCTGGAGTAACCCAGGATCATAGCAGCCTTGCCGGCGCCAAACGCTTCCAGATCGTTGCCGAGCGAATCGCTCCAGGTGTAATTTTGGGAATTAGGATCGGCAAAGGAGGCGTAAAACTCCAGCGCCCTTTGTCCGGGAGTATCGTTTTCTCCGGTGGCGGTGTTTTTGGGCAGGTTAAAGGTGGCCAGAGAATAATCCGCGGTCAGGATGTCGGTTTCGTTCTGTGCCATCAGAAAATAGAGAATGTCGCTGGCGTTGGCAATATTGGCCGTGCCCAGGACGACCCCCGAAGTGGTTATGTTCTCGCCGTTTTTAATCGTCAGGAAATTAGCCGCTTCGGCAAAATCGGTCCAGGTTTTTGGTACTTCTTTAAGCAGCGAATTGTATTTGTCGGTTTCCGTCTTGTCTTTGGTTGATTTTTTCAGTTCGGCCAGCCGGGAATCAAACATTTTATAATTGTAAAAAACCATCAGTGGTTCAACCGAGGGAGTTAGGGCATAAATTTTGTTATCAAATAAAACTGATTGTTTGACCGAGGGCACGTATTGGTTGTCCAAATTGACCGTTTTGGCTAGGGAGTCTGGCATCGGATAGAGCTTTTCTTTGTGGCGATAAACCCAGTCATTCGGCATAGCCCAGACATCGGGACCCTGGCCGGCCAGCATAGAATTCAAAACCCGGTTTTCATAATTGGCATCAAAAGTTTGCTTTTCATAGGTGATGGCGTAATCTTTGGCCTGGTTCTGAAAATCTTTAATAACCTGCTTCCAGACGTCCTCCTCTTCAAAACTCCAGACGACGATTTTTTTGGCATCGGCATCGGTTGTCTGCTTTTTGCCCGTCAGGGTGCAACCGGAGAGGGCAATCGAAAAAATAATCGCGCAGGCGATATATTTACTGATTTTCCAAACCTGTTTAAAAGAGGACATGTCCCTCCGCCTTAAGTTTATAAAGTTCAATGGTAATTACTGTTTTACTTTACGAACTTTATAAACCTTACAAACTTTAATAACTTTATAAACTTACAATCCCCGTGCTGTTTCTTTGATGAATTTTTTGAATTCGCCATTAATATCGTCGCGGCGCAAAGCCATCTCAACATTGGTTTTCAAATACTCTGTAATGTTGCCGCAGTCATAATATTTGCCGCTCTTGATTTCAGTGGCATAAGCATCCTGGCCCTGATCTCGAAGCACATTGACGCCGTCAACCCAGACCAGTTCCTGGCCGATTTCGGTTTCATAGTATTCCAGGGCATTAAAGATCTCCGGCGGGAAAACAAAACCGGAGACGACGGCCAGATTGGAGGGGGGATTTTTCGGTCCCGGTTTTTCGACCAATTCGGAGATTTTGATGATGCCGGGTTCGATCTCTTCGCCCTTGACGTAGCCGTAACGTTTATAATCTTCGGGTTTGCTGGTCCGGATGCCGGCGGCGATGGTCGTGCCGTATTTGTTGTAAGCCTCGATCAGCTGTCTGGTGCGGGACGGTTCAGCCACAATAAAGTCATCGCCCCAAAGCACAACAAAAGGCTCGTTGCCGATGATATTCTTGGCCGTTAAAATCGCGTCGCCGTTGCCGCGCGCTTCTTTCTGCCTGACATAAACAAATTCTGCCAGGTTCGATAAGTCGCGGATCGTTTTTAACTGCGCTTCTTTTCCGGCTGTCTCGAGTTTGTGCTCAAGCTCCAGATGGCGGTCAAAATGGTCTTCAATCGCTCTCTTGTGCCAACCGGTAACAATGATAATCTGCTCTATCCCAGCCTCAGCCAGCTCCTCGACGACATATTGGATAACCGGTTTGTCAACAATTGGCAGCATTTCTTTCGGCATAGCTTTTGAAGCGGGCAAAAATCTTGTTCCGTACCCCGCAGCAGGAACGACGGCTTTACGTATTTTTTTCATTGCAAAATTCCATAACAATTATTTTTCTTTGATTAGGGATGTTGGTTCTTCTTCCATGATCTCTAGAACTTTTGTTTTAACCTTGGCATCTTTTGGAATGACAATTTTTAATAGGCCATCCTTAAGGGTTGCCTTAGCTTCCTCGGAGTTAACGGCCATGGGCAAAACATAGGAGCGAGAAAAAAGTCCCCAGTAGCACTCTTGAGTGAAGTGCTTTTCCTCCGGGACGTCATGGTTTGGTTTGCGTTGGCCGCGAATAGTAACAACTTCGTCGGTAATGGAAACGTCAACATCAGAAGCCTTGACACCAGCGACAGGTGCAAGAATATAGATGTTGTGCGCATCATGGCAAACATCTATAGCAAGTTCACCCTCTGATGTCTCAGAGAGCCAGTCGTCGTGCAAATTTCCCTCTTGCACCGTCCCTCCTTTATATTCATGGAACATGAAACATTCGGATACCTGTCGCGTTGTTCTGCGCTTCATGCTTTGTGTACTATATCCATTATAGTTAAATTACTGGATAATAGTCAATAAAGAATTGGAAGTACAATGTAAAACGGTTACGGTAACGAAGCCGGTATCGTTGAGCGGTTATGTCTTTTGGTTTCTTAGGCCGTGACCGACAGACTTTTGACGATACTGGCTTCGTAACCATTAAACGATGAACGAATAGATTATTATGCAATCCAAGACTTTATTAACACAAACCAAGGATCTTTTTCTCGACATCTTTTTTCCTAAAGTCTGTGTCGGTTGCGGCTTGGAGGGAGTTTATCTCTGTTTTGATTGCGCCGGCCGGATCGAAAGGATCCAAACACCAACCTGTCCGGAGTGCGGACGAATAAACCGCTATGGTGAATTTTGCCAAAATTGCAAGCGCCGCCTTAATTTATCGCTCGACGGATTAATCGTCTCAGCCCGTTATGATCAGGGTCCGACCAAGGAGATGATTCACGAACTCAAGTATGGCGGATTAGCGGAACTGGCGCCGATGCTGGGTGAATTAATTTGTCAGAGATTAAGATACAAACTACCCCGGGGCGATCTGTTGTGGGTTGTGCCGGTGCCGCTGCATCCCCGAAAGGAGAAGGAGAGAGGCTTTAACCAAGCTGAATTACTGGCTCGCTATCTTTCGAATGAACTGGAGCTTCATGGCAGTCTGGCGCTGGAGAGAACCAGATATACTGATCCACAGGCCAAGCTCTCTGGTACCAAACGCCGGACCAACATCACTGATGCTTTTAGAATTGCCGATGCTGAATCTATTGAAGGCAAAACGATTTTATTGGTTGACGACGTGGCTACAACTCTTTCGACTCTAAACGAGTGCGCCAAGGTGTTAAAAGAAGCGGGTGCTAAGAAGGTTTGGGGAGTGGTGGTAGCTAGGGGATAATTTATTCACCGATTCTCGTCGATCGACGAAATTCTAGATCATTTGATCAATGCTTTGAACTGCTAGATACAGGTTGAAAGATTTTGGCAGGTGCAAGAAAGTGTATCGAGATTTTAGTTCACCGGTCTCGATCAATTTTGTGATTCGATAAGATATATAGTTGCAGTAAGAGTTGCCGATGCCTTTGGCAAACTTTGATGTCGGATTGGATTTAAGATAGGGATTAATTTGAATGGTCTCGAGTGAATTACCCTCGATAAAACCATTACGAAACTTATTGGTGCAAGTTTGCTCGATGCGAATTTTGTCTTGATCTTTGCCGGTATAAGCTCCGAGCCCTAAGATATGCGCAGGTTGATGCTGCAACAAAAAATCGAGATAAGTCTCGATCGAACTCGTGCCCCAAACCAGATAGCAACAATCAATGTTCTTTAATTGATAGAGAGTAATTGAACTAATATTGCTTTTCTGAAAAGCAAAGCCATAGATTTCAAAACGTTTCATCTCTAAGAGATCTTTAATTGGGCTTTGATTTGTTTAATTTCGTTTTCCAACCGATTGACATGGTTGATGGTAAAAAGACGCTCTTGGTCCAAGCGCAGTAATGTTCCGGTGTTTTGCTCTAAGATATTTCGCATCCATGTCGTGTTGGTTTCTACTTTTTCAAGCCGTCTTTCAATGTGAGTAAAACTGTTGATGGCAGTTTGAGCCAGATCTGTAAATCCCTTTTTAATATCGGTAATGTCCAACTTGAGAGTATCGGTTGAACTCGCTAGCGACGCTTTGATATCAGTGATGTCCTGTTTGAGCTCACCTCTAACCTGATCGACTTTGTCATCCGTCTTTTTTGTTGCCGCAATTATGTCACTTTTTAGCTCGCCCTTAACTTGATCAACCTTGTGATCGATTTTTTCTATTGCCGCAATTATGTCATTGTTTGTTATTTCTTTCTTCATGATTCAATGGTACTGCTACGGTTACTGGCTGTCAATGTTGGCGATGGCAAGCCTATAAATCTTAAATTAAACAAAGAATCTGACAAAAAATATTTTTTGTTTCGGAGATTTACGTCGATCGACACATTCTTCCGAAAGTTAGAGACCAAACTATCGCAATACTTTGAGAGCTAATTCGATTGCTTTGTTGAGATTGTTAATGCATGGTTCTGTGTTAAAAATCGAAGTGTGTTTGTCATCCAAATAGTAATCGCTGACAACTTGCAGAGAAGCGATTTTGACGCCTTTTTCCTTGGCGACAGCGAAGAGGGCGGAGCACTCCATCTCAAAGCCGGCAATATCATTTTGGCAAGCATAATCAATTTCAGCAAAGGTCTGCCTAAACATGCAGTCAGTGGTCCATATTGAAATTGGCTTGGCTCCATTATTGATCAGTTTTTGGGTTAGTTCATTATTTGGGTACGACCACTTATCATCATCTTTCAAATAGTGATAAGAGACACCCTCGTCTCTCAAGGCTTTTTCTACAACGTAAATCGATTCATTGTCGTATTTTGAATTAACTTTGCCGAAGACGCCAACATAGATAAAATTTTTGATGCCATAAGCGATTAGTTGCTCAAAGATCCAAGACCACATTGGCGCCCCAAAACCGACAAAGTTGCAGTAGGTAGCGATATTATCCGAAATTAGAATTGGTTCGATAATGCCCGGACCTCTTTTAAGCCCAACTTTTTCTTCGATAGCTGGCCTAATCTTGGTTAGAGGACTAAAAATACAGTTTGTTGGTGCTTTTGGCAGTTCAGAAATATCGGAGACTTTGTTGTTATTGAGTAACATCTCCAAGGCTTTTATCGAGTTCTCTGAATTAAATTTTTCATTGAACTGTGGAATGGGCATCTATCTCTTTTTCTTTTTATCTGTTTTTTTTTGAATCTTCGCTTCGGCCGTGAATATATGGCCAAAATAATAATATTGTTATCAGCAAAAGGATGGCGCCGGTTAAATAGAAAAGAATTAAATTATCCATTTTTACTCCTTTTGACAAAGATCAGGCTTATTGTCCAGAAGTAGATACTAATTAGTAGTCCAAACAAAAATTTAATAATCGAAATTTTATCACCAGAATCAATGAGAAGTGGTACAACTAACGAAGCAAAGAAAATCAAACTAAGGTTACTTAAAATATCTGACAATCGATCAAGTTGTTAGCTGGTTAACTTCATTTTCTTCTCCATCATATTATGTTTTACTATGCGCTTCAAGGTTGTAAAATGAGCTCAAAAATGTTAGAATTTGATAGATCTGGAGAGGTCGCATAGCGGTCTAGTGCAGCTGTCTTGAAAACAGCCAGGGGTGCAAGCTCCTCGTGGGTTCAAATCCCACCCTCTCCGCCAAGAATTGCTGTTAATCATTGATTAGCGGCATTTGATTGTATTTGCATTTGAGCTATAAAAGGCAAAAGGAGTACAAATATCTGAAAATTATCAAGAAGAAGACAATAAAAATCGAGGCTATGGGAAGCGTCCGCTTTGGCAGTGGATTCTGCTTTATGTAATCATCGGCGGGTTGATTTATGCTTTAATTTACTACTTTGCCATAGCTAATCAGAACGGGGGCGAGGACAGCGCAAGCTCCAGCCAAGAGACAACTTTTCCATACTAACCATTATTTTGAAAAAAATACTGTCCAGGTTTACGTTCTGTCTGGTAAGTAAGTTATCCACTGATTAATTATTGACACTAATTTGCAATAAGCGGTGCATTGTTAATGCAACTTAATAGCAATAGTGAGGGTAAATATGGTGGAAGAAATGTGTGCAGACGATGTCTTGGATATCAAAGAGATCGTCAACAATACCGGAAATCGTTTGACCAAACAGCGTACCTTGATACTTCAATATCTGCGGAGTGTTAGCAACCATCCGACGGCAGAGGACATATTCGAGGCAGTTAAAAAGGATTTACCTAAAATCAATATTTCAACCGTCTATCGCAATTTAAAATATTCGGTTGATAATGGCTTTATTATCCAAGTGGTGGCAAATGACGGCAAGAGCCGATATGATGCCAACACTCAGTATCACGGGCACTTCATCTGCACTGAGTGCGTTAAGATTTACGACATCTGGCAGGCCAGCCGCCGCATTGCCAAAGATCTGAAAAGTATGGGCAAAATCAAGCAGGTTGAGTACTATGTTTATTGGTATTTGCAACACATGTGTTGCAAATACCAATAAATCCTAAGCACGAAATCCTAAATCCTAAAGAATATCAAAATGCAAAAAATAATCTCAAAACGTTTTGACATTTGAACATTAGAATCTGTTTAGGCCGTTCGAGGCTCTGAGGAGTCCTCAGGCTCTCGAAGAGATTTAGAAATTAGCAATTAGGATTTTAAACTGTAATTAATCAGCTTAACTTTTTAGAGAGAATGATTATATCTAAGGACAAAACTTCAAAGCGTTATTTATGTCCGCCCTGCGGTTATGTTTATGATCCGGCCGAGGGGGACCCGGAGGGCGGCATTCCAGCTGGCACAGCATTCGAGGATATTCCAGACGACTGGTTGTGTCCGTTGTGCGGCGTGACAAAAGCAGAATTTGAGCCTGAAAACGAGTACTATCAAAACACTACCGGTTTAGAGGGATCAAAAGTGGAAGGATAGCATTCTCTTAGAGCCTGTCTAATAACTACATTCGATAGCCATAAACGGGCACGGCATATACCGGTTTCCCCGTTTTTTTGTTGCCTGACAGATTGCGAGGAATGTCCCGATATTGCCATTTCTTCCAAAAAAATGACTTATCCACAGCGGGTTATTGACAGTTGTTATTGATAGCGCTATCTTATCATTAGTTTCTGACTATCAATACCCATTCATTATTATTACGCATCGGTTATTGTTAGGCGCTAAATATTAGGACGGGAGTTAATAGTTCGGAGAGGTAACATTAATTTGGTTAATCGAGATGGACAAAATAAAAGCAAAGATCAAAGCACAAGGTGACCGTTTGACCAGCCAGCGCTTGTTAATACTTGAACATTTGCGCGGCGCGGACCACCACCCTACGGCAGAAGAGGTTTACGACAAAATCAAAAAAAGCCTGCCGACTATCAGTTTGGGCACGGTCTATCGCAATCTTAAGTATTTGGTTGCCAACGGTTTTATTATCCAATTGAATATGGGTGAAGGCAAGTGTCGTTTTGATGGAAATAATAAATGCCACTACCACTTTATTTGCCGTCATTGTTCTTTTGTCCATGACATCTGGCAAGTTGGCGGAGCGATTGCCGAACAGCTTGGTTATCTGGGACAGATTGACCAGATCGAATGCAATGTTTATGGTTTGTGCCAGAAGTGCGTAGAGAATAAGAAAAAAAAGATTAGCAAAAAGACCCAAGCTGGCAGTACCGTTAAATCCCAATGACAGGATTGCGGAAAAAGCGCCGTAAATTCCCCGGGCGGGGAATCGTGGTGCTGGATGCCTTTCTGGAGCACAGCCCAAATTCGGGAATTTATGTGTGCGGGGGGTGCAGGTCCCAAGAAAGGAGATTATGGAAGTTTTAAAGCGAGCGGGTTTTCCCGAGTATATTTGCGGGCCTTGCGGTTATATTTATGATCCAAGGGACGGGGACCCTAAAAACTTTGTTTTTCCCGGTACTCCCTTTGACGGAATTCATAAAGGCTGGTCGTGTCCCGTGTGCGGCACCGATCGGGCCGAGTTTGAACTTTTAAGCGGCTTTGCAGACGCAGAGATGGTTTTTGCCCATTAAAAAAATCACAATGTTTATTAATATTAAAAGTGTTAATTTGTAGGTGAAATAAATAAGTACGCTTGAAACATTTCTTTCTAAAATGAAACGGGAGGTCACGATGGCAGAAGAGGATTACGGCTTTGAGGAATTTAACGAACAGCCGGTTCCGCTGGTCGGTAAAAAAATTCCCGACATCGAATTGGAGGCCTATCAGGCCGGGAAGCAACGAAGGATCAAACTTTCCAGTTATAAGGGCAAATGGCTGGTTTTAGTTTTTTATCCCGCCGATTTCACTTTTGTTTGCCCAACGGAACTTACAGACGCAGCCGCGCACTACGACAAATTTAAAAAAGAGGGAGCAGAGATTTTGAGCATCAGTACCGATACGGTTTATGTTCATAAAGCCTGGCATGACGCTTCTCCGGCAATTAAAAAAATTGAATTTCCCATGGTTGCCGATCCTGCTGCCGCGTTATCCAGAAAATTGGGCGTTTATCTTGATGGTGAGGGCATTGATTTGCGTGGTAGCTTTATTGTTGACCCGGAGGGCATTATCCGGTCTTATGAAGTCAATGACAACAACATTGGCCGGAATACCTCAGAATTATTGCGCAAGCTCCAAGCGGCCAAATTTGTGCGGGAGCACGGCGGCGCGGAAGCCTGTCCGGCCAACTGGCATCCGGGAGAGGACGCTTTGAAGACGGGAATGGATTTGGTCGGGAAAATCTAGCTCTATCAGTGATTGAATCTCGATCACTGATAAATGCTAAGTCGAAAACTGCATGATTGGCAACCGATTGCCTTTGTTAAGCTGCAGGATATCTAAGGCGCAAACCTTAAATTAACCAAGGAGGAGAGGAGGATGTATGAATCAAATCGACTCCGCTGCAAAGCGGAACGAACACAAGCTACCAGATTTGCCCTATCCTTATGATGCACTATTACCCTATATCGACGAAGAAACGATGAGGGTTCACCATGATAAGCATCACAAGGCTTACGTTGATAAACTGAATGCCGCCTTGGAAAAATATCCTGAGCTTTATAAAAAACCGGTCGAGGAACTGTTGAAGGACCTTCGGCAGGTTCCGGAAGATATCCGTGATTCTGTAAAGAACCAGGGCGGAGGACATCTAAACCACTCCGTGTTTTGGCCGATCATGACAACAGTAAAAGGAAGCACCGGCGGGGGAGAACCGGGCGGAAAACTTTTAGAAGCGATCCGCGAAACATTTGGCGGGTTTGACCAGTTTAAGGAAGAGATGAGCCAAAAAGCCGTCGATCACTTTGGTAGCGGTTGGGCCTGGTTTGTTAAGGATAGAAATGGAAAACTCAAAGTTTACTCTCTGCCCAACCAGGATAGTCCGCTTTCGCAAGGAGACACGCCGTTACTATTGATTGACGTTTGGGAGCACGCCTACTACCTAAAATATCAAAACCGCAGAGCCGAATATATCAAGAATTTCTGGAATGTGGTCAACTGGCCACAGGTTGAAAAACTGTACGAGGAGTAACTCTTCAACAAAACAAAAATTAAAAAAGAATAGCCCGCCGTTTGGCAGGGCTATTCTTTTGTTTGGTAGCTATCTTTTGCTTTATGCTTTATGAATAGCTCTTACCGGTTTGGGTATCCTCGATGATGATAGCGCCGTTGGGACAGTTCTCGGCTGCTTTAATGACTGCTTGCAAGTCGTTTGCCTGGGTGTTTTTTTTAACTGTCGCTACTCCGTCGTCGCTGAGGCCGAAGATTTTTTTGGCATAATAAGTGCAAGTTCCGCATCCGGCGCACAACTCCTGGTCAACCTTGACCAGCCATCGGGCGTTATCTTTTTTGGTTGTCTCTTCGCTTTCTCTGCTGGTCATATTTAGCATGTTCCACTTACTCCATAATTAGACAGCCGGGGGATTGCTGGTTGGCTGGTTTCCGTTACTTTGAGGCGGATTTTGACTTTGGGAATTGGTTTGTTCAAAAATATCGTTGGGGCCGGGAGTGGCAAACGGATCTGTCTCCGGAGTAATGCTTTGGCCGGTTGTCATCGGAGAGGCGTCCGCCGGTTCACCGTTCAGAGGCACTGCCGCCTCGGGGTCTTGCTGCTGTCCCGGTTGGGTTGTTTGGGCCGTATCGGTCGGAGCGGCATTTTCGCCCGCCGGCATAGTCGGCAGAGGGGATTCGGTGCCGCTTGCGTCTTGGCCAACCAGAGGTTGGCTTGGCGTTGAATCGGTCGGCAAGGATTCAACCGGCTTAGTGTTGAGATTGTTAGCGGTATCATCTGCGGATGTGTTTCCTATTTTGGCGTTAGTTGCATCATCGGTCTGGCTACCGGTTGCGGCGGCGATGCCGGCTTTAGCCATAAGATCATCACGGGAGTTGCCAGTCAGCTTTTCCAAGTGTTGTACGCCTACCACAACGGCATTCGGTTTGCCGTTGACGGTTAGAACATACATTTCGTCGCTACTGCTGACCTCTTCAACAATCTTGTTGAGCGAATCTCTTGCCTCCGTCACGGGTAAAATCTTTTCGATATCTACGTTCAGCATGATGCCTCCTGCCCCGTAAGACGGGGAATGTCTAAATCCTAATTTCCCACTCATTCTACAAGATGACTTGGCACATCGTCAACACGGATATAAAAAAAGTGATTTTTATTGTATAATCAAGACAATATATTTTTAACCGAGCGAGGTTCTATGGTAAAGAAGCAAGAGCAGCCAATCATTAACCAAATTGTTAAATACGGGGTTGTCGGTGCCGTCAGTACGGCGATTGATATGGTCTTACTAAACATCCTTAAAACGTGGTTGGGTTGGCTATTGTGGATAGCCGTGGCGGTCGGTTTTATCGGTGGGACTGTTAACGGCTACTATATGAACTCGCGCTGGACTTTCAGTTATGATACGGAGGGCCAGGAGGCCAAGAAATTCAGCCAATTCGCGATAGTCTCCGTCATCGGTTTATTGTTAACGGAGTTAATCGTTAACTTTTATGTTGCTGCGATAGACCGGAGCCTGGCTCTTGCCGGAAGGGAGATATCTGCTTATAATGTGGGCAAACTGATTGCCGTGTTTTTGGTTTTCTTTTGGAATTTTGGCGCCAATAAATTGTGGACATTTAAAACGAACGCAAGCGATGCGAATGCTGCGAATTAACATGCGAATGCTGCGAATATTGATTGCTCGATCCCATTTGCGGCATTCGGATGTTGTTCGTAGATTAGCATCGTAATAACAGGAGTTGTTATGAAGATGAAAGGTATCGTTCTGGCGGGGGGGCGTGCGACAAGGCTTAGGCCTTTGACTAAGATCACTTCTAAACAGTTGTTGCCGGTTTACAATAAACCGATGATCTATTATCCGATCGAGACATTGATTAACGCCGGCATCAAAGATATTTTGATCATCATTGCCCCCGATTACTCCGGCCACTTCTTGAATTTGCTGGGAACCGGCAAGGAGTTTGGGGCTAGATTCAGCTATGTCATCCAGGAAGAGCCGCGCGGTTTAGCTGACGCTTTTATCGTCGGGGAGGATTTTATCGGCAAAGATAGTGTTACTATGATTCTCGGCGACAATATCTTTGACCATGATTTTTCGCGCGATGTCAAATCTTTCGAAAAAGGCGCCATGGTTTTTGCTAAAAAAGTCCATGATCCGGAACGGTTTGGTGTGGCCGAATTCGACAAAAACATGAAAGTTTTATCAATCGAGGAGAAACCGTCCACACCAAAAAGCGATTATGCCGTAGTCGGCATTTATACTTATGACAATCGGGTTATTGAATACGCTAAAAATTTGAAGCCCTCTGCCAGGGGCGAGATCGAGATTACCGACCTAAATAATGTTTATCTCAAAAAACGAGAGCTGAAGGTTAATATTATCGAGGGTGTTTGGGAAGATGCCGGCACGTTCGATAGTCTGCTGCGGGCCAACCAGATTATGGCAGAGAAAGCCAGGGCGCAAGTATAATAACTTCGCCCCCCTCACTAAATTGCGAATTTGCACGAAAACGCGAAAGTACGAATCAAACTCGGACTGCTAATTCGTAATTTAGTGAGGGGGTGATAATTTCGTCAGGGGAGTTATGAAGATTGTTTCAACCAAAATTGAAGACGTTAAAATTATCGAACCGGATGTTTTTGGCGATGAGCGGGGTTGGTTTTTTGAGTCTTATAGCAAGAAGAAGTTGGCCGAACTTGGCATTGAGGTTGACTTCGTCCAGGACAACCACTCGATGAGCGCGGCCAGAGGAATCTTGCGAGGTTTGCACTTTCAGCTTGCGCCAAAGGCTCAAGCCAAATTGATTCGCTGTACCAAGGGCGCGGTTCTGGATGTGGCTGTCGATCTGCGCAAGAACTCTCCGACATACAAGAAATGGGTATCTGTTGAGTTGTCGGCAGAGAATAAAAAACAATTCTTTATTCCCAAAGGTTTTGCTCATGGTTTCTTAACGCTTGAGCCAGATACTGAATTCCAATACAAAGTTGACGAATATTATTCAGCCGAGCATGACCGCGGCATTCGCTTTGATGATTCGGAGATCGGTGTTGACTGGGGCGTTTCCGAACCAATACTATCGGATAAAGACAGAAACGCCCCGCTGCTTAAAGACAGTGATGTAAATTTTGAATATTAAAAATCTGGTGGTCATATGAAACTATTAGTCACCGGCGGGGCCGGCTTTATCGGCTCGAACTTCATACTTTATATGATGGAGAAGTATCCGGATTATAAGATTGTTAATTTGGACAAGCTAACATACGCTGGGAATCTTGAGAATCTAAAATCCGTCGAGGACAATCCGAATTACTCTTTTATTCAAGGCGATATTTGCGACCGCGATATCGTTGAAAAGGCTATGGAGGGCTGCGATTGGGTAGTCCACTTTGCGGCCGAGTCGCACGTTGACCGATCAATCAGCGCTCCAGCCATCTTTGTCGAGACCAATGTAATCGGGACGCAGGTGTTGCTAGATGCCGCAAGAGCCAAAAACATTAAGCGGTTTCATCATGTCTCGACCGATGAGGTATTTGGCGCATTAAGACTAGACAAGCCGGAAGAAAAGTTTACCGAAAATACTCCTTATTCACCCAGGTCTCCGTATTCAGCCTCAAAAGCAAGCTCAGACCATCTGGTAAGGGCCTATAGCGAGACTTATGCTTTGCCTGTCACAATCTCAAACTGCACCAACAACTATGGTCCGTATCATTTTCCCGAGAAGGTGGTCCCGCTGTTTATTACAAACGCCATGCAAGACAAACCGCTGCCGATCTATGGCTCCGGAAAAGCCGTTCGCGATTATTTGTTTGTAACAGACCATACCGGCGCAATCGATGCGATATTACATGAGGGCAAAGACGGTGAAACTTACTGTATTGGAGGAGACGCAGAGAAAAACGGCATTGATATGGCTGACGCCATTCTCGAGGCATTAAACAAACCGGATTCCTTAAAAACCTTTGTTGAGGATCGCAAGGGTCACGATATGCGTTATGCTATGGATCACTCAAAAATAAGCCGTGAGCTCGGCTGGCAGCCCTCTGTGACCTTTGATGAGGGGATCAAGAAGACAATCGAATGGTATCAAGACAATCGAGAATGGTGGGAACGAATTATTTCAAAAGAGTATTTAGACAGCCAAAGGGCAGCAGCTAATAAAGCCAAAAGCCAAGATTCCAAAGCAAAAATAGGGATCTAATATCAATGGGCTACGGTAACAATGCCCGTATCGTTAGGCGGTTACGTCGTTCATCTTGAACCGTAGCCGAATAACGCTAAACGAAACGGGCTTCGCAACCCTTAAACATAAGACGAAGAGGAATTTTATGAAAATATTGGTGACTGGTGCCAAGGGCCAGCTTGGTTATAAAATCCGCCAACTGCTATCCGCCAACTGCAAACTAATTCTGACCGATTCCGACGATATGGATATTACTAATCCAGGGATTGTCAATGAAGTTATTGGCCGAGAAGAACCTAAATTTATCATCCATGGTGCGGCTTATACAAAAGTTGACGCGGCGGAAGAAAACGAGGAGCTATGCCGCAGAATAAATGTTTACGGGACGGAGAATGTGGCCAAAGCAGCCAAGGCGAATGATGCAACATTAATCTACATCTCAACCGATTATGTTTTTGATGGCAAACAAAATACGCCCTACTCCGAACGCCAAACGCCTAACCCTCTCTCGGTCTATGGTATGACAAAGTATGAGGGTGAAAAAGCCGTGGCTAAAATCTGCGATAAATATTACATTCTGCGCATTGCCTGGTTGTTTGGCGAACTGCCGGAAGGCCACCCGGGAACAAATTTTGTTGAGACAATGTTGCGCCTGGCCAAAGAGCGTAATGAATTATCGGTTGTCAATGACCAAATCGGATCGCCAACTTACACGGGGGATTTAGTTGAAGTGATAGATCGGATTGCGTCTAGCGGTTACGGTAACGATGCCCGTATCATCGAGAGGCCACGTCTAACGTTACCGAAAACCGAAACGGGCCTCGCAACCGATCAACGTCCGACGTTACCCTACGGCACTTACCATTTCTCCGGCACGGGTGCCTGTTCCTGGTATGACTTTGCAGTTGAAATATTTAAGCAATCTAATATCAAAATCGAAGTCAAGCCGATTACCAGTAATCAGTATCCCCAAAAAGCCAAGCGCCCGGCTTATTCATATTTAGACAAATCAAAAATTGAACAAGCCTTGGCTATTAAAGTCAGATCTTGGCAGAAGATGCTGGGCGAATACCTGGACAATCGTTAAATATTTAGCGCCTGATTTTAAGCGTGTGTTAGAGGTATTAATTATTACGAGTTACACGCTAAACGACCGGCTCTTTGCAAAATTAAACTTTGCTGGTTATAATAATGCTAACACTAGTTCGATTGAGGTTTTGCAATAGTATATGTTAATCCTTACCTAAGGGCAGTTGATCTTTACGATTATATGAAACATCGAGGGAAAAAAATTTACATCTTAATACCGGCTTTCAATGAAGAAAAACATATTGGCCGAGTTATAAGATCTTTGCAAGCGGAGGGCTATAACGACATCCTGGTTGTAAATGATGGTAGTTCCGACAAAACGGCCGCAGTTGCGGCCAGAGCTGGCGCTGAAGTGATAAACCATGTCATAAACCGTGGACAGGGGGCTGCTTTAAGGACGGGAATTGAATATTTAAGGGAAAATGTGCGGCCGCAAGTCGTGGCGACTTTCGATGCAGACGGGCAGCATCAAGCCAAAGACCTGGTAATGTTGATGGAACCGGTTCTTGAGGAAAAGTGCGATATTGCCCTGGGGTCGCGGTTCTTAACCAACGAAACAGCCCTGCCTGCTTTCAGGAAAGCGATATTAAAGGCAGGCGTTCTGTTTACAAATATTGTTTCCAAAACCTCCCTAACTGATACTCATAACGGTTTGCGTGCAATTGGCCTGAAAGCACTGGACAAGATAAATATTCGCCAAAGAGGTATGGAGCATGCTTCGGAGATAATAGATGAAATTCAGCGGCATAATCTTTGTTATCAGGAAGTGGCAGTGAAATTAATCTACTCCGAATATTCGTTGAAAAAGGGACAGCGCAGTTCGAACTTCTGGAAGATCGGTCTTAAAGTCTTAATCAGGAAATTGGCGTCGTGACGGTAATTAAAGTTTTAACGATAATTTTCATTGCTTTCGCATCTTCACGGGCGATGCTTAGATTTAGGGAAAGAACTATTAGCTCTAGCTCCGCTGTTTTTTGGTTGTTAATATGGGCAGCAACCCTTATTCTTGTCCTCAATCCGAAAATCTCGGACAAGATTGCCGGTTTCTTGGGCTTATCGCGCGGTATTGATACCATTTTTTTTCTGGCCTTAATTTTAATTTTTTATCTTACTTTTCGGCTTTACGTTAAAATTGACAGCGTTGATAAAGAGCTGACAGATTTATCCGTTAATATTTCCAAGCTTCTTCACAACAAAAAAGAAAAGAGCTAGCCCTTAACGCCTAACGACTATGACCGCAATTATTATCGTTGGTTTTAATAGTCGGAACTTTCTCCCGGACTGCTTAGGGAGCATTTTTAGGTCTGAATGCGGGAAATTTAAGGTGATATTTGTGGATAACTGCTCAACTGACGATTCGCTGGAATATATCGAATCAAATTTTCCGGAAGTACTGGCGATTAAAAATAAGGGCAATTACGGTTTTGCTGAAGCGAATAATATTGGAATTAGGCAGGCAAAAAAGATTGGGGCTAAATATATAATGCTCTTAAATCCCGACACCGTTATTGACTTAAAGTGCTTGCGGATATTGTCGGAGAAAGTAAACGATAAGGAGATATTGCAGCCTTTAGTTCTGTTGCACGATGGGCAGAAAACCAATTTAATTAACACTGCCGGCAATGTTGTTCATATTCTGGGATTTAGTTATTGCGGTAGTTACCGCCAGGGTTATCAGGCAAACTTGTCAAAAGAAAAACCGATCGCATTGGCTAGCGGCGCAGCTGCTTTTATTCCGATGCCAATTCTCGACCGGATCGGATTGTTCGACAGCGAATTCTTCATGTATCACGAAGACGTTGACCTGTTCTGGCGGGCCAGGATGGCTGGATATGACATCAAACTGGAACCGGCCGCATTGGTTTGGCACAAATACAGCTTTTCCCGCAATATGAAAAAAATGTACTTAGCTGAGCGTAATCGTTTGGCCTTTATGACAAAAAACTTTCAATGTAGAACGCTTTTACTATTGCTACCCCTTGGGCTTATTACCGAATTGGCGATGATTGCATATTCTTTAAAAGAGGGGTGGTTCTCCAAGAAGCTTAGCAGTTACTTCGGTTATCTTAAGTTGCTGCCCCACCTTGTTGCTTGCCGGAGGAGAATCCAAAAGGGGCGTAAAGTTACCGATCGGGTTTTAATGGATCGATACGGGTCAACTGCTTTAAAATTCTCAGAAATGGATATTCCAGCCCTAAACTGGTTTAATGCTATAAACAATTTGTATTGGCAAGTAATTAGAAAGGTTCTCTAAAAGTTGTGAAACTAAAAACAGTAATAAATTTATTGGTCTTAGGGGTCTTTATAATTGTCATCTTTATTGGCCGTTACCCGGGTATAGAGTTTCTAAAATTCATTCCGGGAGTGTTGCTACTCTACTACTTGCCGGGAAATAACTTAAATGACGTTTTGCTAAGAAAGAGCGCAAAGCAAATTAGCTGGAGTACGAAATTTGCACTGGATATAACAAGTTCTATTGCCACAGTTTATATTTTCTACACGGCTTTTCGGGGGGTTGTAAATTATTCTGAGTACAAAAGCCATATATTTATGATTGGTCTAAACTTGGGATTGTTCTGTTTGAACTTCCTGACATCCTTAAAGAACCGTCAAAATGAACAATTTTTGCCATTCAAATTAACTTCTGAAAACAAAAGGTTGGTCTTGTTCGCACTGGTTCCGATTGTTTTGTTTGGCATTAGGTTGTTATTCAATCCATATATTTATGAGATCGATGCCTTCCAGTACTATAATATCTATCGTCATATAATAGACAAAGGTTTTGACAGCAGCTGGCTAGTTGGACAGCGAAATGGATTTGCCCTCTTTATGGTTTACTCAAAGTTCATTGCCGGGATTGATTACGTCGGTTTCACTAAATTCTTAATACCGCTGCTTTATTATTTTACTGCTATTGTGCTTTTCGATTTGATCAAAACAATTAAAAACAGGCATCTGGCATTTTTAACATATAACCTGATTATTGCTTCGCCTATATTGGTAATTATGAGCGAGAACGTCAGACCGGAAACATTTGTTATCTTTTTCAGTCTCCCGGTATTTTATTTGCTCTACCTTTCGGTGAAACAATCAAGCATACTTCTGACCGCAATCGCCCTAATCTATTCGTACGTTTCGTTTAGATTTCATGAATTCGGCATATTCTTATTTCTTGCTTCACTGGTGGCTTTTATTTTGGGGATTATCAGCCGGAAGGGGGAGGCAATTAAGTTTGTCCGGTCAAATCTAAAGCTGTCTTTTGTCATCATTTTACCCTATCTATTGCTAATGAACCAATTTTTAGACGCATTACGGTCGGCTGTTTCGGCGCAGATCTTTCAGCTGTCTTACGCTAAAATACTGGATTTTATCGCGGGACCTTATTGGAAATGGTGGTTTCTGGATAGTTTTACAAATATCGATGACGGTGTGATCCGGTGGCCGGGCTTGAGCGCTGTCCTCTACTATCTCTATAACGGTCTTAACATGATAGCGGCCTTAATAATTGTTTTGGGATTATTCTATTGCAGTAAAAGGCGTTTCTTGGCTAATCCGAACGGCGAAAAAAGTATTTTCTTGCTGCTGCTGCCAACATCTGTTTTCCTGTTTGTTTATCTCTTTATTGCCGAAATATTTCCGCGAATAGGGATAAACCTCTTTCCAAACCGGACCTGGCCGCATATTATGCTGGCGATGATATTCATAATAATTGTATTGTTGGCCAAGACGGAGGAGCGGGGTAAGTCTATCGTTAATTCAAAAATATTTATTGCTCTCCTCTGGCTGGGGCTCCTGGTCGGTATCACCGGGACTATGATCGGAACGGTCTTTATGGGCGGCCAGGTTGTCCCGGCCGAAAAAGGCGTGATCAAGAAAATAAAGGAACTTCCATCTGACAGTATTATCTTTTCAACTCAGGTCAACCACAATATCTCTTACATCTATGGCGGAAACAAAACTTTTATCCCGATATATAAGAAGACAAAATTTAACAACCAGGCAGAGTTTTCGAAGGAGATTAGTAAAATCGTGAACGATTACCCGTCGCAGGTTGAGGACAATATTCTTTCTACGTTAAAAATTGATGAAGACAAAAATTTAGTAATTACTCGCGGGACAAAGGTTTCCGTGTTTAATTTGGAAAAAAAGGTAATCAAGGAGCCGGAAGAAAAGATGGTTCTGGTAAAAAAATATGATCCGATTCTTTACCAGTCAATTCAGGATGAGATAGATAGCGCCAATGAGGTTGCTCAGAGACCCGCGTACTTTTTGTACTCTTACGCCAAGTTTAGCGGTGTTTTAGCCAGGCGGGATTGGTGGGTTAATAATAACGATTATCAAAATCTAGGCCTAATGAAGCAGTATAGCGGCGGCGGCGTGGTTTATAAAGATCCGTACAGTATTCTTATCAAGATAAAGTAAAGTTGATTTCAACCGAAGGGCATTGGCGGGAGGTGGTGTCCGTTTTGGCGTTACGAATATAATTAGCAATTTTGGCTATATTTTTGAGCTCTGGCAAACCTTGCACAACGGTAATAATACCGATAAGCTATCGTTGACCGATGAGATGAGCTATTAATCATGGAACTTAAAGCATGAAACGACTAAAATCATTGATTGTGCTTAACCGATACCTTGTCCTGGCAGTGTTGTTGACAGTAGAGTTTGCTTTTTTGACATATCAACGGTTGCCAATTACAAAAGCTCCAATATTTACTCATTTTGAGTACCAGCTTGGGCAAGTTGTAATATCGAGTGAGAATTGGCAAAGAGAAGGTATTATTACGAGATCGGTTGTGCCATCCAGATCAATTGATCAGGAAGTCCCGGAATGGAGTGCATCAGACCAGGATTATTTCTCTATGCCTCCGCTTGCTTTTTTGCTTCATTATGGCGCAGAGCGCGTCTTTGGATCATCGGTGCACCCGATTGTTTTAGGAAAGGTGATTGGCCACGTTGTGATTTTGCTGGCTGTGTTAGTATCGGCGTTTATGATGCTTCCTGTTTTTGGATTTTGGATCACTCATCTGGTTCTCCTATTTTTTATGACAAGCAAACCGGTATTGATTTGGAATATTGACGGCTATTTTCCTCCAACCCTGTCTCTTGTTGTTTTTCTGGTGCTTACCGCCTGGTGTCTAAACCGGCTATATGTTATATCCATGGCCTTGAAAGAGAAGAGTGGCGCAACAAATTACCTCGCCGGTAAAGGAAGTTTTGTAATTACTGCCGTCATCGGTTTTCTGGCCGGTTTCTCTGAATATTTAAGCGTAATAGGTGTTGGCATAGCTTCGATTGTATTATTGTCTGTTGTTCTGGGTACATATTTTCGTGAAAAAATACTTATTGCAAAATATCTACTTAAACATATTATATCTTTAATCGCTGGTTGTGTTCTGGCCGTGTTGGCTATGTTTGCTTTGTACTCAAACCTACGAGGATATTCTTACTTTCTGGAAATTTTTTTATTAAGGGGTAAGGATAGAACTTCGGTACCGCTTGCCGACACGTTTTTAGTTGTCACCGCAAGGCAATTTCTGGCAGGCTGGTCTATGCCTATTTTATATGCTACTGTGTCGGCAAGCGCCATTGCTGCGGTCTTGTTCTTTTTAGCGATCATATTAAATCGGAGAGTGCCAACCAATGACAAATCTGGTCCGGTTATGGCGGCCATCTGGCTGGCTTTTGTTCCTTCTTTTATATATCATTTCGTTTTTAGGAATCTCGTCTATATTCACTACTGGTTTTCTGCCACTTGGGCGGTATATTTATCTCTAGTCTTTGGTTTTTTCCTTCTATCCCTAACTGTTATTTGCAGCCAAAAACCATTCGAGTTGGCAAAATGGAAAATCGGATTAATCATTATTCTTGCAACTTACGGATTAACGAATGAGAACATGAAGTTGTTCGCTGAATATAAATACGGCTATCTAAATGAATCAAAAACAATGCCGTCCGCAATTTATTCGGAATTGGACTCTGTTTTACCTCGCGATCGAGCCCCGATTATTTTTATTAGTCCGGAAGAGAACAAAATTCCTATCAGCTTTCCCTTTGCCTCGGCTAATCTTTTGCGGCCCATTTTACTTTATTCACCGGAAGAGGGGTTGACGTTAATGTCGCACAAGAAAGAGTTTAGCATGTCAAAGGTGACCCAGTTCGGCTATGTTTATATTGCTTATAATCCGAGCCAATTATCTTGCCCTGGCAACAACCTGTCCGTTACTGAAAAACTAAGAAGCAAAATGATTGGAGTTTGCCAAGTTCCAACAGAACGGTTAGCGGACACGTTAAATTTATCTTTAGACAGTATTGCTTCTGTTAAGTGAGAATAAATATTCGTTCAGGCTTGCCACTTTTCGATGTTATAGATCTTAGTGCAAATGGCGTCAAAGGCGATGCCAAGGTCTTTCAGTTGCTTTTTGTATGGTTCGATATCTTCCGGTCGTCCCTGGAGTTCCGGAGAGACCAGGCAGAGTTTCAGACCGGTTCCCTTGAGCGCTTTGACCGTTTTATCATCAAGGGGTAGTTTGGTAAAGCAATCAACCCAAATCCACTTAACTCGATCTTTGACTGCTAATATAGTATCCAAGCCTTCGTATTCTGAAAAACGTACGGCTAAATTTTTTTCACCCTGGTTGGAGAGGAGGTAGATCATTGGAAATGAAGAGTCCAAAAAGAAATAGTCTTTAACATCGGCTTTCTTGATAAGTTCTAAAACCTTGTGCTCGATCCGCTCGCTCTTGATGTTCAAAATCATGGTACCGTGGTGATAGTGCTTAAGATACTCCTCGAAATCCTCTCCCGGAGTGAAGGGGTCATGGACCATAATGATTTTACCGTCGTCGCGGTCGCGCAGGTCAATCTCGACTCCATACTCTCCGGGCACTTTCTTTAACTCTTCAATCGTGTTAACGCGGTGGGCGATGTAGTTCACTTTTTGTCCTTTCTTTTAACTTTTTGATAAAATCCGCTGACCTTTTTATCATTGCTATTCGTTTTTTCCAGGAGGTGTTCCAGGACGACTGGCCAAACTTTCTTTCCGGAAAGAGGACGGGAAAGCGGATAATTCGCAAATTGTTTTTTTGGGCTTGCCAATAGGCAAAGAGGTCGAGAGAAAAGTCGGAGGGCGGGTTGCGCCAGGAGTTAAAAAATCTTTTTGAGAAGATGGTCGGTTGGGCGTTGATCTCATAAAATCTGACTCTAAGTTTTAATGAAGCGTATACACCCATTCCAAGGCTAAACAAGCGGTCAAATACCGGACGTCCGACCCTTCTGCCTTTAATAAAAATATTATCTGGTTTGTCGGCTCCCTCTAAAATTGCAAACGCTTTCAAAACATCAACCGGGTCGGTTTGCATATCGGCATGGGTCCAGCCAAGGAACTGCCCATTGGCCTCTTTGAGCCCGGTCAGGACACCGTGGCCGTAGCCGATATTTTTGGTCACCTTGATCGATTTGGCAAAGGTGAAGCGCGGCAGGTTGGCAGAGATGACCTTGTCTGAATCGTCAACAGAACCATTGTTGACCAGAATAAGTTCGGTATCCGAGCGTTTGCCGATAGCTGTTTGGAAACGTTTTAAAATCAGGGGAATGTTTTTGGCTTCATTGTAACAGGGAACGATGATGGAGTATTTTTTCATATTCACTTGTCTTTTGCCAAAAAGTTAATGCTTAAAGATTCTTTCCTGGCCGCCGAGTATTTGAGGTCGCAACCCAGAACGGCCGCATAAACAACGGTTTTAGTCTGATCGTCGTAATCAAATTTGCACAGGCCGCTCCGGCTGTCAAGGTAGTCGGAACGATTAAGGTTAGACGCTAGGAGCGGGGAAATATCAATCGGGGCCGGCGATTTGATCGTTAAAAGCGAATTTAGAGGAACTTCATAAACAAAGACCAGCATGACAACAAAGAGGGTTTGGTATAAAAGTTTGATCTTAATGTGCGAGTGAACAAAGAGAAAAAGACCGAGTATGCCCCAAAGCAGAATGTCGTAGGGTATAAAAAGCGCCGGTATTTTAACGGCCGGACCCAACCTTAGAAACTGCATGGCAAAACCTGTCAAAACCATCAGAATCAGGAAGATAAAGGGATTAACCAATGGGCGGGCGGCGCCATCTTTATTGGAAAAAAATTTCGGTGCTATCTGATTTTGGACCAAATAAAGCAGGCCGAGGCTCAAGAGCAGATAGGGTGCGGTGACCAGGACCAGCTTGGCTACTGCGATCTTGGGAAATATCCGGGCCAGGCCGGCAGAGCCTAACAAGCCAACCAGAAAGAGGGAAGCCATGTTGATGGTTTTTTTTAGTCCGGCTTTATTATAGTAGCAGATCAGGCAATCGATAAGAAAGATGAAGGCAAAGATGGCCGAGATAAATAAAAACCAGCTAGAGAGTATATTTTCAATCGGTTTATGCATTGAGTTGTTAAAGTTGGCCTCCAAAAAGACGCCCCGATGGAGAAAGCGCTGAATAAAGATACCAATGGTCCGGTAAAAGGCCAATCCCGATGACCAATCATCTTGAAAGCTGTATTGGAAGTCGATCATAGCGTCTTGTTCCTTTTGGTAGCTTACCTTGCCGGCAGAGAGCCAAAAATAATGGTTGAGACATTGTAGGCTAGAAAGAGCAGATAGAAGAGCAGCGTCGGGTAATCGGGCAAAAGTTTTTTAAAGGTGGCCGATATTGTTTTTGGTTTCTTGTAATCAGGCAGGAGAGTGGAGAGAAAGAGTAGGATAAACGCAACAATGGCTAGCGGCAGCAGGCGGAAGGCGCTGGCACCCAGTATTAAGGAAAACAGAATGAACTCTTTTGTATTGTTTTTGTAAATCGAGATAAGGAGCAAGATCATCGCAAAGACTGAGAGGGGGCCGGTAGTGGCCAGGTTCCAGGCGAAGGCGTTCGAAAAAAAGGTAAAGCCAAAAGCTAACCAGATGACCGAGGCGGCCGCTGTTCTTGCGTTAAAACCAAATAGATCGAAGAGGTTTTCTAACAGGGCTAAAATTATAAAAATAACGACGAAGAGCTGGGCGAAAAAATAAGAAAAGAGGCCGGGGCGGGGAATGAGGCCGGAGATTGATGCCTGCACACCGGAGTTGAAAAAGTGGTAGATGCTCCACTCGTAAGGTACGAACTCAGACACTCTTAACCGGCTAAAATAGTTAGCGGTCAACATTTCCGAGGAGAGATTGGAGAAGTAGGAGTAATGAATATTGTAAAGCAAAGTGTTGTTATCTAAAAAAACTCTTGTTGGATAATTGAGAATAAATAATGTCAGGCCGACCGCAGCCAGAAAAGCGTAGAGAGAGGGATCAATTTTGGCGCTGTCTGATTTTCTGATGTTTCTTATAGCCAGAATTAGCCCGATAGTAATGACGGTAACAGCCACCGGCCTGATGATGCCGGCGTTAAAATTGGCCAGCGTGCCGACCAGCAAGCCCGAAAAGCTCAAGCCAACCATTATTGAGGTAAAGATTTTTTTAATGACCAAAATCTTGCCTATGGCAGAGTAGGCAAACGAAGCAATTAGTAGGAGTGCGATGAAGCTAAACCACATCATAGTGGTACTCTCTCAAAAATCCTTTAAAAGGTCAAGCAAGTCGGAGATAAGGGTGAAGGTACCATAGGCGAAGCCATGGCCCTTGATTAGGCTTTGGATGTGTTGCACATCCATCAGATCGAGACAGAGCCGATCGGCGAAAGCGGGTACCATGGTACTACCGATTTCCTCGTGCCAGGGACACGAAGTGATGCCGGTGACATCGCGTTTCCAGGTCACCGGTTTGGCAATGTCGTGGAGCAGGGCGGCGGCAAGCAGGGCTTCAGACCGAGACAACGTGCCGACCTGGGTACTGGCTAGCCGCGCCTTTAAAGTTTCGTTGAGGCGAAAGTCCAAGACCTCCCTCATGCCCTGGAAGACTCCGACGGTGTGGTCGAAGACCGTCTGGTTCTTATGCCAGACGTTGTTCTCGACTACGCGCTTGAGATCGTAGATCTCCGGCAGCAGTCTTCTCAGTTTGCCGGATCTCAACTTCTCCTCGGTGACGTCCTGGATTTGTATTGTTTTCGGCATGTTGTCCCCCTCTGCTTAGCTTATCTGTCTGATAGTCTAGCTAAGCTCACCACCATACCATAATTAACTGTGTATATCAAGAAAGGGATGTTGACATATTATTCTATAAATGTATAATACGCAGGACTGGCAAACGTGCCGGTGGAAGGGAAAGTAGATGCTAGCAGGTATATCTCACACTGACGAGATGCAGAGATGGGTGTTCCCCCAGGTCGCGCGCGTCGTAGCGGCGGTGATCCTGCCCGCGATGCGCAAGAAGACGGGCATCAAGCTCGTTACTGCCGGAGCCAACTTCGGCGAAGTCGTTACAGAGGTGGACGTAAGCGCAAGTCATGCCCTCCTCTATGGCGGCATTCCGGGTGTGGAAGGCCTCGCGGGGCGCTACCCCGGCTCTTTCACCGAGGAGCAGGACTCGCCCGATCGCCGGATGGCGACGGAGATCTACATGGTCGATCCGCTCGACGGGAGTGGCGACCTGGCGAAGTCGGTGAGAACGGATCAGGTCATATCGCCGACCGTTCTCATCACCAAGCTTTGCCGGGAATCGCCTAACGAGCCGTTCCTTCCGGTGGCGGGTATGATATATCACGTGCTGGGCCAGTTCGCTCTCATCAGCGAGGGGCGGCAGGTGTGCTTTGCCACCGAAGAGGAAGGTAGCGTCCGCATCATGGGTGTGCGGCCGATCAGGGACCGCCAGAAAGGACAGATCCGGTATAACCGACGGATCTACTACCCGCAGTCCCTTTTCGATGAGCGTTTCACCGAACTCCTGTATGAGCTTGGTATCGACGCTGTACAGGTACCGACAGGTGGAGCGGGCTTGCAGGCGCTGCAAGTCTTCCGTTCTCTCGTGGAGCCGGTTGGTAAGCTAGAGGCATTCACGGCGCTTGAGCCGATGAATATCTCGTTCAACTGCCAACCGGACTGGAAGGTGTGGGACACTGCTCCCACACAAGCCATTGCCCGGGCGCTCGATCAGACCGGCGGCAATGTGCGACTCGAGGTTGATATCTTCGGCGAGCAGCTCACGGCTAACGCGGCCGCGGTTTCGCCCAAAGAGATGTGGCATCGAGCTGGCACCGTGTTTACGGCTAGCCGTGAGATTGAGAGCAAGCTCGTCGGCGCGGCTTTGCGCTTCCGCGCAGAGATCGGCGACCTGTTGTCGATCAGCTACTGAGGTTCCTCAGTAGCCAGAGTGGGAGGGTGTGTTGGGCGGTGACCGCTAGGGTTGCCGTCTTTTTTGTTGGGTTACTAAAAAATCCCTCTACAGAACTTATCCTGAGTTTGCCGAGGGATTCTTTGCGGAGGTTGTCCCGAGTCTGTCGAACGGGTTAGAACTTTGCTCAAATGACTAAATATATTCAGATTGGCAAGCGATATGATCTATTGATGACCTTGAAGAAGATCTTGATGGCGGCGTAATTGGTGAAAGCGGCGATTATGGCGGCTAGCCAGAAGGAGAGGTTAATGCTGCCGGTAGTTTGAAGAAAAACCGAATTAAAGAGGGCATTGAGGCCGATCAGGAAAGCATAAACAATTAAATACTGAGTATAGAATTTGGTGCTGACTTTTTGCTTATTGTCAAAGTTGAAGCGGGAGTTTAAAAGGTAGTTTACGCTGACGCTGATGATTGAGGAGCAGATTTTAGAGAGAACAACGATGTCAAAAATTTTTAGGAAGAGAAGGTAAAAGACAAAATCAATCACAACGCAAAATGCCCCGATCAGGGAGAAGACGATAAAGTGGCGATACTTAACAAAAAGCTGTTTCATAGGGCTCTTCTACCTCACCTAGCCTCCCCTAATCTAGGGGAGGGATAGATAAGATTACATGAACTTTACTTTTCCAAATACTTCTTGCCAGAAGAGGAACTCTTCGTAGTCTCGTGGGGTGCCCCAACTCAAATATTTATCAACCACAAAGGCTTTGGTCTTGTAATTCATCTTTGGGGCGTAATCAATAGTTGTGTCAGCATAAAATTCACCTTTAATTCTGGTATCATCGGCTATAACTTTATTGGCGATATCAAGGAAAATCTTGCCGGTGCGATAATAAAAAGCGGCGGTGATAGCGTAATCGTCAAAGGGAGTATCGCTGATAGGCGTTTTGACCGAGACACCTAAGACGTTGTCCGCTTTATCGGTTTTGACCCAGCCCCAGGCGGTCGGGTTATCGGAGAGGGTTTTCTGTTTGGTAAAAACCCAGGGTACCACGTCATATTTTTTGCGCAGCGAATTAAACTTTTTCTCCGACCAGAGAAAGCCGTGGTCGCAGGCGCCGATAAACAGCTCCTCATCGTTGTTGATATACTTTTCGGCTAACAAGCAGGTTGAAAGCTGGCCCTCGGTGTTGTAATCGATAATAATAAATTCACTGTTGGGCACCTCTTTCTTGATCGCCTCGTCAACTTGGTACTTGTCGACATGCTCCTTTCGCAAAACAAAGACCCACTTATCGGCTTTGGGCATCATTTCAGTTACGCGTAAAATCATCGGTTTGCCGGAAATCGGAATTAAGGCTTTTGGGGTGGTATAGCCGGCGGCGGCAAAGCGGTTGCCAAGTCCGGCCATTGGAATCAAATTAATCATTTCTTTTCTCCTTGTCCATAATAGCTATTTTTACCATGTTTTCTTAAAAAATGGGTTTCCAGAATGTGCTTAGGCAGTTTCACTGTCTTGTTGTTAATAGTGCAAGTTGCCAGATTCGCCTTAGCCAGAAACTCGGCAACAATCCCATTATTGACTGCGTCATCAGCACTCTTGCCCCAGGTAAAGACGCCGTGGCCGGCCACCAGACAGCCCGGAACATGAAGCGGATCGAGTTGCTCTTGGCGGAATAATTCAACGATGACCTTGCCGGTGTTTTTTTCATAGGCGTCCATTTCTCTTTTCAATAACTTTCTGGCCACCGGAATACGGCCGTAAAAGTGGTCGGCGTGTGTTGTGCCGAGGCATTCAATCGGTGTGCCGGCCTGGGCGAAGGCGGTGGCGTGGAGTGAGTGGGTGTGGACGATACCGTTAATAGCTGGAAAGCTGCGGTAAATTTCTAAATGCGTTGGCGTATCGACGCTCGGTTTTTTATTACCATCAATAATTTTACCCTCGATATCAAGTACGACGATATCGTCAACTTTCATCTCGGCGTAAGAAACACCGCTTGGTTTGATAGCAATTACGCCCGCTTCACGATCGTAAGCGCTGGCATTGCCCCAGGTTAAAATAATCAAACCGGAACCAGATAGCGCCCGATTAGCTTGCCAGACCATTTTTTTTAACAATTGATGTTTCATAGTAGATCAAACGAATTAATTAATATTGGTTTTTCGCTCTCAAGTTTATATAAAGAAATCCGGTCGAAACAGCTTGGCTGGCTAAAGTCTTTGATATCAAATTTTGTCTTGACATCGGCGATGTGTTCATCGGACATAGCGCAGATGCCGATGTGAGGGATCCAGATCTCGCCGGCATAGGGAAAGCCGAAGCTTATTAAATTTTGCTTCTCGACTGGCGAAAATTTAACGCTCTTATACCTCTTTGCGCACGCCTTGCTTCTCGACGGTGCGACGGCATCCAGAACTCCGGCTTGAACCTGCCTAAGGGATTTGATGCAATTTTCATCAAACCTCAAAACCAGTGATGACGATTTTGTCACTTTGTCATTGGCGAAGATGAGCCAATCGATTATTCCAAAACCGACCCTTTTGTTTGTCTCGGTGAATTTTTCTAGCTCTCGGTTAGTTTCTTTGATATTACCGGTCGTGCCGACACAGAGGGTGGAGTGGGGCGGGTCAAGCAAATAAGCTTGGTCGCCAAAGTTCTCGAAAACATAAGACTTAACCGATTCAATCTTTTTGTAGAGCTGTTGCTCGGGAGTCAGGGCGATAAAATACTCAATCATTGGTATAAATATTATAATATATTTTAGCGATCTGGTCACCCTCAAGATTCAAATGTATAATACCGTTCCCGGCCATAAAAAGTTCGAAGGTTTCTAAATGGTCAATGTTGATTTTATGCCAATATTTCTGCGGTATGCCCAGCGACCGGCCGGCGACTGCCCTCATGATGACGTTGTGGGTTACAACCAGGATCTTGCCGCACCATCGGTCATTTCTTTCTTGAAGCGATTGCCAGAACCGGTCCAGGCGCTCCAGAAGGTCGGCGTAATTTTCGCCGTTGGGGAACTTGGGATCCTCGCCCCTCTCCCAAGCTTTAACAATATCGGGATAATTTTTAAATAGATAAGCAAACTCTTGGCCGTCGATATCGCCATAGTCTATCTCATTGATGTCGTAGTTGACCACCATCTCGCGCTTGAGCGGTTTGTTAACCAGCCGGGCCGTTTCCAGTGCCCGCCGCATTGGAGAGGAGTAAACAATATCGATATCGGATAAAGACGAGGACAGTGAGGCAATCTTGTCCTTAATCGGCTCGGTGATAATATCCGGATCATGCCGTTGGCCCAGAAAGACCTTTTTCTTGTTTAACTCGGTTTGGGCGTGGCGCATCAGAATGACGCTTTTGCCCATCAGATGGAAGACCTTTTCGAAAACCATCTTAAACTCCAGCAGGAAGAGCTGTAATTGCCAGATCTCCTCCTCGCTGATCTCCGTCCTTTTGTTCAACTTTCTGCGGTGCAATTCATTAAAAAGCGACAGATATTTACGGTTCATATCGGTCAGACCGAAGAAACTTTGTATCACCTCCTCGGAGAAGCGCATATTTTGGCCGGAGTAGATCTTCATAAAATTCAAAATCATAAACTTCATAATATGAAAGGCGTATTCAACCTTGTCTTTGCCGGCCATTCTCTTGGTCTTGGCAATCTCTTGCAGTGTTTTTTCTGATCCGTTAAATGAATATTGGCGGTAGGTAATGTTGCCCTGCCGCAGATCCCGCAAGTAGCTGTCAAGACTTCTTCGCGAGCTCATCAGCTGGTTGGGCTGGGGTTTTAAGGTGGCAATAATCTCTTTCATCGGTTTCTTGGCATACATCCGGCTTCTCTCCCAGTCGAGGACGGTGAAAGGGCTTTTGACACAGTGGTCAAGATGGCCCCTGGTGTCATAAATCATGAGGTGCAGAACGACGTCGTACCGGTCGTCAAACTTGAGCGGGCCAAAGGTGTCATTAATCTTGGCTCTCAAGCTGTAGTCGGTCTCGATCTGTTCCTTGAGCAGGTTAAACTGGTTGACGATATCGGCGTACTTTTCCTTGTTGAGTTCGTCAGCAATGATAACGATATCGATATCGCTGATGCCGGAGAGGTCATCTTTTTCGGAAAATGAGCCGACAATGTTGATCGAGGCAATGGAAGGCTCGTTCTCGCCTATGTTTAAAATCCGCTTGGAGAGGAAATCTTTAAGCGATGCCCGTTGCGAGAAGTAGCGGGAGCTGGTTTTTAAGTCAAAGATGGCGTTGACCGGATCGTTGGCGTTCAAAATTGAGGAAGCCGAGACGACGTATTTAGCGGTGATGCTGTCAATATTTTCGCGCTTGATACCGCCGTCAAAACAAATCTCGAAACTGTAATCTTTCTTGATCGCATTGAGTTTAACCAATCGCTCCAGAGCGGTTTTTTGCAAGAACTGGCCGGACATGCCCGGTTGGGCAATACCTAAGACCTGAACCACGTCCATTTCTTTGAGATATGGCCGGATTAATTCAATATCGGTCGAGTAGAGAATCGATAATCCAACCTTCTTATTCAGTTTTTTGATGCTTTCAATAACCTCATTCAGACTCTCTTCGATTTCATAGTGGACAATAATAACGTCGGAGAAGCCGGCAATTTCAGAGATCCACTTGGAGGGGAACTTGGACATAACGTGCGTCATGGTTTTGATGCCGAACCACTTAGACTTGATGTCGTAACCTTTGCTGACATCAATGTTCTCCGGCGTGAATTTGGGGTTATAGGTCTGGTCAACCAAGTCGATGTGGATGAAGTCGGGGTAATCCTGGATCTTGTTCCAGACATCGTCGGTGCTCTCTTTTGGGTCGAGGTAAAGGGCAACGCCAACATACTTAATGTCGGTAAAAGTGTAGCGGCGATGTAAAGTATAGCCGATGGCAAAGAGGACACCGGCAATTAAAAAGCGAAGATAGAAATATTCAAAGTCCATAACGCTGCTGATCAATTGCAGCAGGATTATGCTAAGCGAATAACTGAAAAGAGAGATGAGAGCAAACATTTTAAAGGTTTTGACGCTCTTTTTCTTAGGTACCTGAAAGTTCAACCTTGAATTAAGGATGTAGCTGAAGAGAACGCCAAAGATAAAGCCGATGACGCTGCCAAGCATCACGTTGAGATTAAGAAATCGGTTTAGGGTGGTAGCGATTATTAACTCTAAAACAATTGAGCCAAAACCAATCAGACAGTAGTTTAAGACAAAGCGGTAACGATAGAACAGAAAGTCGATTTCCTTTTTTCTGGCTTCGTAATAAACAGGTCCGACAAAATAGCCCGCTAAAAACAGCAGGACAACCAGAGCGTTGGCAAAAACAGGGGAGAAGCTAAGACGACCGACCAGCCCCCAGACAACAAAGAGACCCGCCGGTATTAAAAGTAATTTAGATGTAATCTTTTGGATAGAATGTTGTTCGTGCTGCGACAGCAGGAGGTCAAAGAGCCAATAAACAACCAGGCCGGACAGGGCAGCCAGGACGTAATTAAGATTTAGAATAACATAAAAAAAAAGAAACGAAGAGTAACTCCATAATCCTAAAACCCCTCCTCGAAATATCAGCTTGATACTTTCCGCTCTGAAAGGCATCATCTCTTATCTCTATCTCTTGGGTTAATGTGCTGATAAAACGTTTTTGTTTTTTTGATCTATTTTGCCCAAGATACCATCTAATTAGCGGTGATGCAAATATCGCGCATCTGCTGGCGGCTTGGGTTGGGAACTGATTGCCGAATCGGCAATCAACAACCATAAGATTGTTCAAGCCGATTTAGTACATCGCGCTTTTGCTAACTCCTGTCAAGCAGGCTTTTTGTTCTTGCGTTCAATAATCCAGTAAGCAAGATTTTGCGGGATGACAAATTTAATAAAAGTTAACAGGCAGTACATTGGTACGTACTTTAGCCAATAACGCAAATTTCTGGTGTTGGACCAGAGTATCTTATTTAGCTTTTTGGGGTCGATGTGATTTTCTATGCCAAGTTCGTCTTTAACTAGCTGCTGCTGCTCGGGTGTAATGACGGCATTTGTCCCAACATTGAATAAATCAAATACCTTTTTGCCCAAGGCATAATCGCTATTTTTTCCACTGCCATGGCTGTTGGGATCTTTGTCGCCAATGTTAACGACTGTTGGCTCATCGCCAGACAGAAAGAATGGCAGGCCAAACTCAATCGAATAAAAAGTATATGTGCCTATTTCGTTTGAGGTGGCATATTTGTGGTTGGCGAGAATTTTATAAAAGTTAAACGGAAATTTTTTACTGCCCCGTAATTTTCTTCCAGCCGAGACCACCTTGAAGCCGCGTTTTCGATACTCCTTATCCCGACCTAATTTGATATCGGGGTAGAGTAAGCAGATAGTAATTGGATGAAATTTCATGGGTAGATTTTTCAGTTTGTTGCAGTATTCATCGATATTGTATTGGCTTTGCAAAAAGATCGTTGAATGACTTGGAAAAACTATGGTACCTCGAGATTTTGGGTTTGGGGTAATGTTGGCCATCCGGCGATAGTGAACGAACGGTGCGCCAATAACATAAACCGGAACCTTGCTGGCTTTTTGCCAAAATTTTAATCGCCGATCACTGAAAACCAGCATAATATTTTTCTTGCTGGCAATAACTAAATCCGTAACCAGAGCATTGGGAATCGGAGTCCAGCCATGTTCCATATGGCAAGGCAAGGGAAGGCATTTGGGAAATCGGCAATATTCCTTGATAATAATATTGCTGCCATATGCCTCCATGTCGAGATAGCTTTCGATGAGTTTCTGAATATTCATCTTGTCTTTTTATCGGCTAGGGCAAACTTGGCCAAGAAAGTTTTTCGATCCGGTGTTTTGCTATTTTGCGTTATCTTGCCTTGTTTAGTGGCGACAACAATCCAGCCAACCGGCAACAGCGCCTTATCGTATGGTCCGCGGTCAATTAACAGTTTTAAGAGAAAGCTTAGTATTTTGGTGGCTAGATAGAGGATAGCAGCCACAAAAACCCTGAAAGTATAATATAGCTTTACGATTATGTTTTTAGAGCTGGCAAAATTTTCAGCCAAATTTTTTTTGTAGCCCTGGTCTGTTTGTAAAAAGTCGCAGTAAACGGTTATGGGCAGCACATTGCAGACTGTTTCGGTGCAGGAGGACGATGGCTCAATCAGGAAATCACTAAAACCGGCCTCTTCCATCCATTTTTTCAAGGCGTAGCGCGTAGGCCGGGTAAAATCGAATGGTCTTTCGTGCTCGATGATAGAGAAGGGCACATTAATAAACAGCTTGCCGCCCGGTTTCAGCACCCGATAAGCTTCCTTGCAGAACTCTCGGGGATTCTCCATATGCTCAATGACAGAAGTTGATAGTACTCCGTCTAAACAATTGTCTTTAAGTGGTATTTTGACATCAACCGGACTGATAAGGTCGTAGTTGATATTGTTCATGCCTTTAAAGTTGACACCGCTTTCATGTTCCTGGGACAGATAGAGTGATTGATCAAAAAATGGCCGGTAACGTTGATGTCCGGCGCCTGCATCGAGAACAATTCCTCCTCGGCAGAAGTCGGCAGCCTCAATCAGAAAATCAAAGACTCTCTTCGCCTGATAATTTCTGGCCCAGCCCCAACCAAGGTCTTGGGCAAAATATTTTCTTAGCTTCTCTCTTTGTCTTGAATCCATTTATTCTAGCCTGTAAGTAATATTATTCAACCTTACCCAGTACCACCCTGATACAACTGATGGCTTCTTCGCACTTCTTGGTGGCGTCTTTCACATCCTTGCCAACAGCAATTAATTGGCCGAACCTCTCCGAATGGTTGGTCGATTTGTGGATTAACTCGCCCCGCTTGGGTTGCTTGAATATCACCAGCATCTCCACTCCAGGCATCTTTCCGGCCTTTTTGACACCTTCAATTCTAATAAATGTACCGTCACGGCTTGGAATAACATATCTTTGGCAGGCAGCCAGATCTTTGGTTGGTTTAAGGTCGTTTTCATCAACAGGGTCGCCAACACTCATTTTAATCAGGGGTTTCAGAATGTGGACGCCGGTGGCCAGGGGTACGGTGCCGGCGCAGAACCAGCCTCCGCTGGTCCGCGAGGCCATTTCAAGAACATAAACCTTGTCATCGCTCTTGTTTACCAGGATATCGCCTTTAGCAACGCCCCAGGTAATACCAAGGGCCCGGATTGTCTTTTCGACTTCGGAGATAATCTTTCTCTGGGTTTCGGCCGGCAGGGCGGAGGGGACATTGTGGCCATCCTCAACAAAATAAGGATAAAATTCAATGTTCCTTGAGTAGTTCCGATCCCCAAAGCCGGTGGTGTAGATTTTGCCGTTATAAACCAACGACTCGGTGCTGATCTCTAATCCGCTTAGCAGTTGTTCAATTAGAATCTCCCGGTTATGGGAGTAGCCAAGCGATTCGTTAAAGGCCTTTTCGAGTTCAGCGGCGTTATTGACAACTTTTACGCCCCTGGCACCGGCGTTATCCGTCGGCTTGATTACGACCGGATAACCGATCTTTTTAGCAGCCTTTTTAGCCTCGCTTACGGTCTTAACAGCCACAAATTCCGGGACATTGATGCCGGCCCTTTTTAAATACTTAATGCGCTCCGATTTAAACGTAGTCCGGTCGGCAATCTCCGGATCGATTCCCGGTAAGTTTAGGGCCTTGGCTATTCGAGAGATGATGTGGGGGATTTCGACCCCATGGGTCATTACCCCATCAACTTTGTGCTTTTTGCCGACCTCAATCATCTTTTCAATATTTTTAATGTCATCGGCAATGGCGACATCGGCCAGAGCCAGTCCGGGAGCTTTGGGATTGCCGTCAGCAGCCACCACGCGATATCCCATCTCCTTTGCCAGCTCGATCGCGATCTGTTGTTCGGCTCCTGCGCCAAGTAAAAGTATGGTTTTATTATTAGTGTTGCCCATAATAAGATTGCCTAATGATACTTGTTAGAACTTTGTGCCATAAATAATCTGGTGGACGTACTTAATATTAAGTCAAAAACGGGACAATTGCAAACATTGCAACTCGATTACGACTCTTCTGTTGGCGGAACCCATTGATCTCTTCCTTACGGTACTAGTCTTGGCGATAACTATACCTTTTTTATTGCCGCAGCACAACTATATCTCGCGGCTTGTATCAATTAATGTTAAACGTTTATCTAATGTATGAGCAGTTTCACATTACGCGGTACGCGATTGGTATTTGACATTAGATTGACCATGATCAGTAAATTTAGTATCATTATTGGGAATAAGCGGATAAAAGGGAGCTCGATAATATGGGCAAAGAAAGAGATAAATTTTATAAAAGTTTACCGAAACAGCTGAATTTTGAACCGTTAGAGACAATCAAAATTGGAGACCGGCTTATCGGTCATGGACAGCCAACTTTAATTATTGCGGAAGTTGGCGCTAACCATAGAGGTGATATCAACAATGCTTACAAGTTGATTGATAAAGCCAAAGAAGCAGGTGCGGATGTAGTCAAATTTCAACACATAACTCACGATAAGATCGCCGCCGATGTAGAAGTCTTTGATAATTGGAATGGCAAGAATGTTGGTACGCTCTCCGGTTTCTTTAAATCAGCTGAAATGCCGTACGAGTGGACAGATAAACTTGCGGTTTATGCCAAAAAGATTGGCATTATCTTCCTCTCGACTCCCTTTGATAAAGAGGCGGTTGATATCTTGGACGAAGCTAATGTCGGTGCTTATAAAGTTGGTTCTTATGAACTCGTTGATGATATTCTGTTAACTCATATTGCCGGGAAGGGTCGTCCGATTATTCTCTCTACTGGTATGGCTGACTTGGAGGAGGTGGCGCATGCTGTCAAAGTTATCCGAGATGCTGGCAATAATCAGATCGTTTTGATGCATTGCATTTCAATGTATCCGCCGGAATTCTCTGATCTAAACCTGCGTGCCGTCACAACTTTGAGAGAGGCTTTTAAATTACCGGTTGGCTACTCTGACCATTCCGAACCCCCATATATCGCTGCTTCAATCGCGGCAGTGGCGCTCGGTGCATGCGTTATTGAAAAACATATTACCGACGAGCGAGAGGGTGGTAGTAATGACGACCCAAATTCAATGGAAGTGTCTGAATTTCAACGTTTTGTTAAAGAGGTTCGCAACACCGAAGCGGCGCTTTCCGGCGGCGGCATCAAACAACCGGTTTCCAAGCCGGGGCACAAAGGTGATGAGATATTTGACCGTTGGTCCAGACGCTCTATTTATGCGGCTGCTGATATGAAGCCTGGCGACATTGTGACAGAGGATAAAATTATCTCTTTGCGTCCTTGGGGCGGAATCGAACCAAAAAACTTCCATCTATTTCGAGGTCGAAAGATTAGAAAACCGATCAAAGCCCGAGAGCCATTAACGACCGGTCATTTCGAGGATTAATAACTTTACTTTCGGCAGACTAAAATAGTGTTTGTGCCAAGCGGGTCATTGGAAAAAATAATCCGTCCTTGTTTGATGCCGATAATTTTTTCAATTGTAAAATACTGCCCGACAATCTTTTTTAGTTTTTCCAAAGAGTATTCGCGGACGTGCTCGTTGTTCATTGGAACGTGGCCGAGACGGTTTTGGGGAGTGCTAAAGATGAAATAGCCGCCTTTCTTTAAGATGCGCCTTATCTCTTTCAGGTACTTCATGTCTTCTTTTATGTGTTCGATTGTTTCCATACTGGTAATCATATCGAAGCTTTCGTCATCAAATGAGGTGCTGAGAGCATTTTCGATTCTGAACTCCAGATTTTTATTCTGATGTATCTTAGCGGCTTTCCTGACGGCAGGATCATCTAAGTCAGCGCCAATAACGCGCTTTGCTCTCCTTGACAATATTTCTGTGCCATAACCTTCTCCGCAGGCAATGTCTAATACATCCATCTTTTTAGCAACATATTCACTTGCTAATTCATAATGAAAGTTAAGCTGATCTCCGGTCTTGATTCGACGGCCAACATCTCCCTCCCGGATTTCAAAGACCGATTGATAAAGCTGTCGCAGTTCTTGTAATTTTATATCTGGATACGACGGCAGATTTGTATAATGCGCAACTTTAAATTTATTCGGATGCATAAACATATAATACTTTGGATGGATCTTATAGACGTCATCACTTTTTGTAAGCAGTTTCCTGACAAGCCTTAGCGCTCCCAGCCGGTAAACATCTAAAGTGAAGTGTATCGGGAAGTCGTCCGGAAATTTTAGGCAGTCTAATTCATGTTCATGCGCGTATTTATACATCTCGACAGCTTTTTTTCCATTAAAGCCAAAGTTCAATCCGTCGATACGGAGGATATAGTCATTGTCCCCCAAAAGGTTAAAAGCTGACAATAGCCTGTCTAGCGGGCTATTGTCAAACCCGAAATAGAGGGAGATCGAGTGGTTGATCTCGGTTGGCAGGGTGTTAAAGGAGCCGTCTTTATCGAATTCTGGAGCAACCACAGTGATCGACGAATCTGGAATATGGTCGATAATATTTTTAATTGTCCAATATACAACCGGATGGTCATTGATTATTTTCGCGTCTAAATTCTTCCCACCTGACCAATTGATAGAGCTGGTTTGCACGGCGACATGAATTTTGTTCTTCTTATTTTTCATTTTTTTTGGCGATAATAATAAATTCCCGGCCGATGTTATTTCGGGCAAAGCTGCGGTAGAGATTGTTTAGGATCTCGGGGTCTTGCTGGTAGAGGTTCATCTCAAAAGATTTTCGTTTTTTATGGCAACCTCGCCCTATCTCACGGTTGCTAATATAGATCTCGCCGTTAAGCAGAAAGAGCTCCATGGGGTAAGTGGCCAGCGAATCTACTATTTTAAGGCCGGTGGATTTGACTAATTTCTTGATAGATGGAAAATCAAAATAATTAATGTGCTCCGGCGGGCAGACCCACCATGGTTCTAAATTATTGCTCTTAATTACAGCCCTTTGAAGCGGGTTAAATTCGTTAGGCGATAGAATGAGAAGTAACCCCCCCGGGTTTAAAATGCTCTTGGCTTCTTCGATCAATTTTTTAGGGTTAGGCAGATGTTCGAGAACCAAGGTTAATGAAACAACATCGAATTTACCAAGCGCTTTGGCTTTAGCCATGTTAAAATAATCATTGATGACTTTGAGTCCCATCTTGGTTGAATAATCGTAAGCGTGTTTAGAAGGTTCAAAGCCCACAATCTCCCAGCCGCGATCAGCCCCGCACTTTAGAAAGTAGCCTGGCCCCGAACCAATATCGAGTAGCTTTCTACCTTTGGTATATTTTTCAAATAAAGTGTAATAGTTCCTATATCCCGCCAGCCACCACTCCAGATCCTCCTCGGCATCTTTGAAGTAGTTGGGCTTTTCGTCGGTGTAGAACCTGGCATAAAAATCATTGATCTCCTGGCCGGTGGGTATCGGATTGACGTGCTTGAATTTGCACACTTTGCAGTCTATGATTTCATGCCCTTTATGATTTTCAATAACCGGACCTCTGTGTTCGCTCCTTGTTCCGCGTTTTTTTGTTGCCATAAGCTGCGTTCCAAGTTAATTGTGCGTTAGAAAAAGATCCAGGTCCCCCTGGCCGGCGTATTTGATGATCTTATTAATTTCGACTTCAACTTGTTTGGCGTATGATTTAATATCGCCGACCGGAGAGACATCATATAATTGATCCGGCATATATCTTTGGCAGTAACGGTCAATGCGCGGTATGTGATAGGCTTGCGAGACTATCAAAAGCTTTGAGAGAGGTTTTTTATGCAGAAAGGCTGAAAGGTCCTTTATCTGCGTTCTGGTTGAGGCCTCTTTCCGTTTAGCGGGAAAGTTTGCCTCAATATCGGGGTGGTTTTGCAAGATATAATTCTCTGCGCCGGCGTTGTGGATTTTGGTGCCAAGGAAAATAAAATTGCCGCCCGTTTTTATCTTGACCATAAGGTTAAGACCGGCTAAAAGACGTTCCTTATTTTCGCCGGAGATATCTGTCTCTTCGGCAGACAGAACAACGATCCCGTCAAAGGATTCGAGAGGTGATTTTGGGCGAGTGCCAACAGTCTTAAATTCGGCCTTAAGTTTGGTTTTAATTTGGCTAGGTGAGTCTTCTAAATCCGGCATGGCAGATATTCCCTTCTAAATAACTTTCCGGCTTGCCTGATTTGATAGCTTCAGCAACAATGGCAAAGACCTCGTCGCACTTTTCTAAATACGCTTTAATGTGCTTGGTTTTGTGGGCATACGAAGCGTAGTAGGCGTTGGTTGCCAGGAAACCTCGCTTTAACATCTCTTGAGTAAAGAGGGTTTTTAAGACTAGCGGATTTTCATATTCAAAATCAAAGTGGCCAATGGCATAGAATCCGGAGAGGTGAATATTAACTCCGTTTTTTTTAGCCATCTTTGCCCAGCCGTCTTGCACCTTTTTACCCATCTTAATTAAATGGTCGACAACGTGCTTCTCCTTCATCTTTTTCAAGGATGCGATAGCAGCAGCAAAGCCAACATTATTTGACCAGTTGGTTGAGCTAATAAAACAGTCCTCAACCACATCCATGACCTCTTTTTTGCCAATAACGGCGGCAATTGGATAGCCGTTACCCAGAGCTTTAGCGAAGGCTGCCATATCTGGCTTAATGCCCAGCTTTATATGAGCGCCGCCGGTGGTCAAGCGAAAACCTGATGAGACTTCATCAATAATAAATGGAATTTTTTCCTCTTTGGTTACTTTTCTGATAGTTTCCAAAAAACCCTTTACTGGTTCATAACTCCTCATACCTTCAATGACAACAGCACCGATTTCACCTTTGTGCTTCTTGGCTAACTTCAAGAAAGCTTCGGTATCGTTGTACATAAATGGCATGGCCGTACCCTTTAAGGCGCGTGGTACGCCGAGCGGTTTCAGACCGGGTAAGAGGTGGCCGTCAAGCGCCTTATCGTCAGCAAGGTTGGAGCTTAAGTACCAATCGTGCCAGCCGTGATAGCCGCAAAACAACACCTTGTCCTTGCCGGATTTGGCCCGGGCAATTCTGATGGCAATAGCCATAATCTCGCCGCCGCCGCAAGCATAACGAACCATATCTGCCCATGGGTGCAGCTCCAAAAGCATATCGGCCAGCTCGAGTTCCTTTGGTGAATTAAATGTAGCGGCAATACCGTTGTCGATAGTTTTTTTAACGGCTTTATCAATATCGGGGTCGGCGTAACCGATAGCGCAGGCGCCAATACCCATATAGCTCATATCAACATATTTTTTGCCATCCATATCCCAGATTTCGCAGCCTTTGGCCTTCTTGTAGTAGGAGGGCCAGCCTCCTGGCAGGTGCAGCTCCGGCCGCTTGGAAAGAATTTGCGTGCCGGCGGGAATAATGCCCTTGGCGCGCTTGTAGAGATTTTGTCCGGTTCTCATCGTTTTCCTTTCTAATAACAAATCAGCCTCGGCGCCAGTCGATTTTAAGATGCCGGCGTTCCGGATGATGTTTTGATTGATTTTTTCTACATCTGGATTAGCCGACAAGAAGCGCAAAACATCTTCCATTCCGAAATAGTCCCGCTCGGCCCCAAGCGCGCTGTAAACAGCCTCGACGAAAGCATAATCATTGGGTTCGTCCATGCACCATCGCTTATCAGACAGGTTCTCGGTATGATAGTGATTGCCTATTTTGAACCGATGGGGATTTTTGGCGATGAATTGAGTGACGTGCTCTCTTTGATAGGGAATGGTGGCATTTTTCCAGCTTTCCTCAAGAGCCTTAAAGGTCATTACATCAACATCAAGACCATCCGGAAAGGTTTCAACGAAAGCGCTTGCAGTATAATCATTTTTGTCCTTAAGATGAAGACTGATCACTGCATCAATGACGTCGGAATCAATTAGAGGACAGTCGGCCGTGATTCTAACTATATGTTTTGGCTTATGAAGTTTGGCTGCTTGGTAATAGCGGTCAAGAAGGTCATTTTCAGAGCCGCGGAAACTCTCTATTCCAGCTTTTTCTAATATTTCAACAATAGCGTCATCGTCACTATTTGTAGTCGTGGCGACCATTACCTTGTTGATAAGCTTGCTTCTGCCGACTCGGCTCGCAACCTGCTCGAGTACAGTTTTGCCACCCAATGGTAAAAGAACTTTATTAGGTAAGCGGGTCGAACCGACTCTGGCTTGAATAATTGCAATAATATCCATAGTTTAGATCCAAAGACTATTTCCAGTTGATTGGCAAAATTAGTTCTTCATTATCTTCTCTAAGTCCTAATAGTTCGGATATGAGGTTGACGACGGCTTGCTGGTGGGATAGATCAGAGAAATTATCCTGCAAATTCTTGAGGCTGTCAACGCCAATGACTACCTTGCCGATATAGGGGTTGCTAGTACAGAAGTTAAGAGCCATGGCTGCTAAAGGAATTTCACTTTCCAAGGAAAGTTGGTGTAGTTTTTCAAGTTTTTTCTTCATGTCTTGCAGATAGGGGGGTATATCGCTTGGATTTTTAAAAATTAATCCCTGTAGAAAGGCTGAACGGACATGAATCTCTTTGCCTTCCTTTTTTAGTTTGGCAAAGTAGGGCAGGAAACGTTGATCGAAAATGTTATAGGGCACTTGAACAAGATCAAAGGGGATGGAGCGATCCAGTAAATATTGTAGTTCATGGGGATAATAGAGAGAGAAGCCAATCTTTTGCGTTAAACCTTCTTCTCTTAATTTAACCATTTCTTTGTAAAGGTCGGGTTGTTGCTTCAGAGATTCAAAGTGATGAAGCAGGTAAGCGTAAAGCCTGTTTGTCTTCAAGTTTTGCAGTGATGTTTTAATGTCAGATAAGACATTCGCTGCTTCAGCGAATTTGGAGACAATCTGTAAATTATCAGATCCTCTCTTGACAAAGTATTGTCCAAGGACTTTCTCGCTTTCGCCATAGCTCGAGGCAGTATCCAAAGTATTAATACCAATTTTTTTGGCATAATCCAAAATAGCAAAGACCTCGCTCTCGGGTACTTTTCCGACTTTGTTGTTGATGCCGTAATCGAGTCCAAATTGAACCGTGCCTAAGGCTAGTTTGTTCATAGAACCATTTAATCGGATAAGGCCTTTAGCTGTCAAGAAAATCCAAATAAAAGAGGGGCTGGAACCGACCTGTGATGGTTGGTTTCAAATCTTTGGGAACAAACCCCTCGGCTTTAGCCGATCCTTTCAAGATGGTATACTCTGGCTATGCAAATATATCGCAATGGTTCTCATACACAATTTGACATAAAGTGTCATCTGATATGGGCGACCAAATATCGTAAACCAATATTAACCAATAAGGTGGGCATCAGGGTCAGGGATTTAATCCGTGAAGTCTGCGACGCTCATAACATTGAAATAATCCGCGGTCATATAAGCAAGGATCACATCCACATCTTTATCTCTTATCCCCCGCAAATATCTATCTCCAAAATCTCACAATATATCAAGGGTAAAACATCAAGAAAGCTACTGCAGGAATTCCCTCAATTAAACAAACAGTTTTGGGGACAGCATCTGTGGGGAAGAGGCTACTGCGCCGTATCCTCCGGAAACATTACTGATGAAATGATCATGGAATACATCGAGAATCAAGATGAAGATGCTGACAAACGCGGTGATTCCTTTACAATTCTCGACGCCAATTAGCAAGGGTGCTTTAGCGCTGTGCTGAACCTATCGGCTTGCAGCCGATAGAGTGGGTTCAGTAGAGAGCGAACGATAAGTCCAAATGTTTCAGGTTTTTTGGTTAAACCTGTTGATTGAAATGCCAATAAAGGTTCGCTGGATTGTTATCGCGGAGGTAATGCTTAAGATTAAAATGCCCAAAATCCAAGAGATGGAGATCAGCTTAAAGTAAACAAGGGGAATATAAGTAGAAAAAATTATGACATTGCTGATGTTTACTAATAACAATGATCGTTTGTACAAATCTTTGGACAGTGTTAGGACAATTGTATTATAGATTCCCTGTATTAGCTGAAGCGTGGCGAGCAGGCTAAAACCAAACACATAACCCCAGATAAGGCCAAACCTGGCGCCAAACAGTTTTACCGCCACAAAAACAAGGACTAAAACAGTCAAGTAAATAGGGATTATGGCTCTAGTAAAGATATTATCAATCTTTCTAACAAAAGTTTTGTTTTCCAAATGAGCGATGGAGGGCAAGAAGACATTGATAAACATTTGGGTTAGCTGGTAGGTGAGCGTGACAGAAGCAGTATAATAGGCACCATAGATGCCAAGCTCGTAGTAGCTTAAATATTTGGCAACTAATAATCGATCAAGTGAAGTGAAGAGCGTGCCGATAATGGTAGCAATAAAGTAAAACTTACCATGGGATAGCTGGTCTTGCAAACATTTTTTGTCAAAGCCGTCGAAGTATTTTTTAACTTTAGAGAAATTAATCAGAGCAGAGACTAAAGCTCCGGCAATCAGCACGTAGATATAAAATTCGTAAGTTCTTTTATCAAGAACGACAAAGATTAAAACAAAGAGAGCGATGATGGTAAAACACTCGAGAGTTTTGGCGACAAATTGGACTTTGAATAGTCTTAGGCCGCGAATAAAGCCATCGAACATGGCTTTAAGAGTCAACGGGATTGAAAGAATGAGCAAAATGAAGAGAAGCGACTGATCGAGGGCAAAGTATTGTGCCGCCGGTTTATAAACAAGAAAAGCGATCAAACTAAGAAGTCCAAGCGTTAAGACCAAAAAGACAGAGGCACTGGATAAATTTTTGCCCTTCTCGGCTCTGGTTTTACTCGCAGCGATCGCTTTAATACTGGCAATATCCAAACCCCAGAAAACGAATAAGATAAAGAACTGGCTTAAAACGAAGACCAGATTATACTTACCGTATTCGCTCGGCCCCATGTAGCGACCGGCTAAAATATTAACCAAAAGCAAGCCGGCTGAAGCAATGCCGCCGCCCAAAAAAGACCAAAAAAGATTAACCAAAAACAATCTCATCTCCGGATCGATCGCCGGTCCAAAAAAACGTTGATGGCTTTTTTGGGCAAAGAAAATGCCGTTTTGTTTTAAATTTAACATCTTTGTTTTTGATCAGGGCTTACGAGCTTGTCAGAAAAAGTTGAATTAATTTATTTCATCTAACATCCGGATTCTCTTTATATGTCTTATTTCATCAGAAAATGGAGTAGAAAGCCATGCCTTTACAATACTAACGCTATCGTCGTTGCTAATATAGTCGGCTGGCAAGCATAGAACATTGGCATCATTGTGCTCCCTGGATTTTATTGCGACCTCCGGATTCCAAGCAAGGCATGCTCGAATTCCCTTAATCTTGTTGGCGGCGATTGACATGCCTTGGCCGCTTCGGCAGATCAAAATACCCTTGCCCTGATTCTCAACAACCGCGCGCCCTACCTTTTGGGCAAATATAGGATAGTCGCAGCTATCTTCTGAATCAGCGCCGAGGTCATTGAACGGGATAAGCTTTTGGTTTAGCCACAGCTTGACTTGTTTTTTAATTTTATAGCCACCATGGTCGGCACCGATAAAAATTGTTGGCATCACTTTCCTTTATTAAAGCGATAATGCCTTACTTTCCACCTAAGACGCGTTTGAAATTTTCTATAACGTATTTGACATCGGAGTCAGACATTTTTGGATAGAGCGGCAGGCTGATTGCTTTTTCATAATATTGTTCAGCAATCGGATAATCGCCTGGTTTGTAGCCAAAGTTGTTTCTGTAATATGGCTGTAGGTGAACGGGGATATAGTGAACCTGCGTGCCGATATTTTTTTCTCTTAATTTGGCCATTATCTCTTCGCGGCTTGTGCCGATTTTTTTAAAATCAATTTGCAAAACATAGAGATGGAAAGCAGAGAAGACGCCATCTTTTTCATAAGGGACAACCATATCGGGCAGGTCTTTGAAAGCCTTGTTGTATTTTCGGATAATTTCCCGCCGTTTTTCAACAAACTTATCAAGTCTTTTTAATTGGCTGATGCCCAGGGCGGCTTGGATGTCGGTTAGGCGATAGTTAAAACCGAGCGTTTGCATTTCGTAATACCATGGGCCGGGATTTTGCTCAAGTTTAGCCTGATCTTTAGTAATACCGTGGGAACGTAACAATAGCAAATGTTTGTATAGCTCTCTATTGTTAGTTGTAATTGCTCCACCCTCGCCGGTGGTGATTGTCTTAACCGGATGGAAGGAAAAAATAGTCATATCGGAATATTTACACGAACCGACATGATTTCCGTCATTATACCGCGAGCCAATGGCGTGGGCGGCATCTTCAACGACACAGATATCCTTTTCTCTGGCAATCTTGGAGATCTGTTCCATCTCGGCTGGTTGGCCGGCAAAATCGACCGGAATTATCACCTTGGTTTTTGCGGTAATCTTCTTTTTAATTTCATCCGGGCTAATCGTATAGGTTTTAGGATCAATATCGGCAAAAACCGGTTTTAGACCGTTATAGAGCAGGCAGTTGGCGGAGGCGGCGAAGGTGATGGGCGAGGTAATTCCCTCCATGCTTTTCTCGATCTTCATGGCAGCGACAGCCAAATGCAGCGCGGCCGTGCCGTTAGAAAGAGCAAGGCAAAATTTTGCCCCCGTGTAGTCGCAAAGAGCTTTTTCAAATTCTTCGACTTTGGGACCTTGGGTCAGATAATCACTTTTTAAAACTGTGGTGACGGCTTGAATATCGTCCTGGTCAATCCACTGTCTCCCATAAGGGATAAGATTAGACATAACGATGCCTCAATAGACTATTTCAATGGTTCTTAAGAACTCGGCTATTCCACCAACGCCGAGCCAATGGTCGTTGAGATCGGAGGAGTAGCGGAAACCATCCTTAACTTTTTGGCTGCCGGGCTTGCAGCGAGCTTCCGGTTTCCACCAATCCAGGTTGGGGTAGATAATAAAGTGGTCGCCATAGTCGTGGGTGGAGCGGGAATCCTCTTCCGTGATCATAACTTCGTGCAGTTTTTCACCTTCCCTGATACCGATTTCTTTCAATTCGACCTGTTCATGCATGGCCCGGGCCAAATCTACTACTTTAATCGAGGGAATTTTAGCGACATAAATTTCGCCGCCCTTGGCTTCGCTTAAAGCCCGGAAAACCAGATCAACGCCCTGGTTTAGAGTAATTAAAAATCTGGTCATCCTAAAATCGGTAATGGGAATAACTTTTTCGCCGGCCTCAATCAATGATTTAAAGTAGGGAATAACCGAACCGCGGCTGCCGGCGACATTGCCGTAACGGACAACTGAAAAGACTGTGCCATTCCGGCCGGAGTAAGCATTAGCCGAGACAAAAAGTTTATCGGAGACCAGCTTGGTGGCGCCATAAAGATTGATCGGATTAACTGCCTTATCTGTTGAGAGAGCAACGACCCTTTTGACGTTGCGATCCAGAGCGGCATCAATAACATTCTCGGCGCCATGGATATTGGTTTTAATTGCTTCGAGCGGATTATACTCCGCCACCGGCACGTGTTTAAGCGCTGCGGCATGGATAACAATGTCAACGCCGTTGAGCGCCCGCCAAAGCCTTTCTTTGTCCCGGACATCGCCGATGAAAAAGCGCAACCGCTCATCATACTTGGCGTACTGGCGCCGCATTATGTACTGCTTATACTCGTCCCTGGAGTAAATGATGATCTTTTTCGGTTTATATTCGGCAAAGATTCTTTCGGTAAATTTTTTACCGAAAGAACCGGTACCGCCGGTGATTAAAATCGTTTTACCGTTAAGCATAGAGTGCTCCCAATCGATTAGTCTTTTCCAAATATAGAGAAAAGTGTTTCTGTCGTCAACCTATTGGAGTTCGGGGATTTTCATAAACTTTAGGAAATGCTATAATACTATTATTATTTGAGGGAAATATGCCGTTCACTTTTAGCCAGACTAAGAAGATCTATTTACTGCTCCTTATCTTTTTTGTTGCTTACTTATTTTATGCCGCTTTCCAATATTACTGGTTGGCTGATTTTCCAATTGGAGACGATGTCGTTAACCATACCTCGATGGCCAAAAGTCTGATGACAAATGGATTCGCCGATTACTTTAAGAGTTCCCTGTATCCCTTTTCTACCGCCGCTTATGTAGCTGAATATCGGGTTCTGCAATTTTTGTTTGATTTTTCGCTAGAGAGAACATTTATATTTACACTCTGTTTCAATATGTTTTTAGTTGCTATATTAGCCGGTCTCCTGTCATTTGAGGTTTTTAAAGATTATAGAGCAGCAATTCTGGCAATGTTTCTGACCGCTTCATCACGGTGGCTTAATGATTCTTTGCGAATGGGCGTTATGGCAGAAACTTTTGGTTGGGTTATATTTTCACTTTGCTATCTGCTTCTAATTAAAAAAAAGTGGGTCTATCTGCTGCCTTTGGCCGTAGTTTTGCTTTTTTTCCATCCCATACCGTTCGGCATCCTGGGATTAACGGTTGCTATTTATGAGGTTTACTGGTTGGCGACAGGTAGCAGGAGAAAACGTATTGCCGCTCTGGGCTTGGGTGTTTTTGGAATAATTATCTTCGGTCTCATGATGCGTTTTTTCCCTGACGTTTTCCAGAGAATTTTTACCATACTTAAATTGACTTCAATGTCGCAGGGGGAGAGATCTTTACCAGGATATGTCTTTGACATTGACCCGAGACGGTCAATAGTTTATTTATTGGCAATCATCGGTACCGTCTTTGTAATGAAACAGGGGCTAAAGAGCGAAAAATCAAGGCTTTTTCTAATATTTGCCGTATTGAGTTTATTGGTAGCTTTTAAGCAGTGGTTTGGTATTATCTTTCTTGGCAGCCGTTTCTATTTTTACTTCGAATTCGCCGTGGCAATTATGGCGGCTCTCGGCTTGAGCCAGATGCTTAAATTGGCGTTTGAAAAGTATTCCATTATTATCTTTGTCCCAATTGCTTTGATGATCGTTAATGTTAATCTGGGCATCACCAAAAGACTAACGGTATGGCAGCTGACGGATTTTGCCGCCGGTTCCACCTTGCCCAAAAACGACCGGCAGATGATGGATATCGTGGTCGGATTGATCGAGCCGAAAGATGCCCTGGTTTACAGCAACAGCGCTTGGGGCAGATGGTTGATAGAAAAGGGTGCAAGGGTCAATTATGGTAGTTATAAGGAAATAAAGCAGGAGTATGAATATCCCAGCATTCAGACACTGGAAAGTCAAGGTGTCCGATATCTCTACTTCTCCTCGATTGAGCCTCGAACGAAGATAGAAGATGAAGAAAACAATAAGCTGGACTTAATTATTGATAAAGACGGAGTTCGTTTATATGAGCTTAAATAGTTTGAGGTTTGCCACCGTTCTTGTTCTTGTCTTTATTGTCTGCGCTTACGTTTACCCGGAGGGCATTTTGAGGCCCCATTATATTCTGCAGGTTATTTCGCTTTATTTAATCGTGCTCGTCATTTATTTAGAAGAAGAATCGCAAAAAAAGGCAAACCGCAGCTGGTTTAAGAAAGAGAGCAACTTAAGTCTTGATGCCTTTGAGGATTTTGTGTGGAAATCGAAGCGTCTTCGCAAGAAGTAAAACCAGGAGTCCGGCGTGTTTTTTGAGAAAATAATCCTGGGCAGCGTAATAGCGCTCCTTTTTTAATTTGCTGCTTTTTTGGCTTTTACCGCCATAATGGACGATAGCAGTATTGTTTAATAGGCAATTTTTGTAGCCCAGGTCGAAAACCTTTTTAGACAGATCGGTGTCCTCAAAGTACATAAAAAAATTCTCGTCAAAGCCGCCGGCCTGGTCGAAAAGCGTTTTACGCATCATCATGCAGGCGCCGGTGACACGCTCAACTTCAAGGTATTCGCCCCGATCAAAAACATGGCGGTGGTTATGGCGGCTAACCAGGGTTTGCAAGGTCGGGAAATCGCCGTAGTAATCAACCTCTTCGTCTGAATTTGGGTTGTCATCGACTTGAATTCGAGGACAGACGGCGCCCGCTTGGGGCTGATTTTTTAAAAATTGGACCATCTTGCCAATCGAGTTATCAACAATGAGAGTGTCGGGGTTTAAGAACAGAATATATTGGCCGTTTGCCAGTTTGGCGCCAGCGTTATTACCGCCGCCAAAGCCAAGATTGCTCTCAAGACGAGAGGTAATGATACGTTTATCAATGGCTTCGTACTCTTTTAGATGGTCCTCCTTTGAGTCATTGTCAATAATAATGATCTGGCAGCGAGATTCGGGAGAATTATCTTTGATTGACTTCAAACAGTTAAGGAGATAATAACTGGTATTATAGTCAATTATAACAATAGAGAGTTCAATTTTTTCTAACGGCGTCTGTGACATTGGAGAGTTTTCCAGACAAAGGCAGATAGAGTAATTAAGAATAAAATACCTGCCCCGGTAGCAACGCTTCGGTAATCAACTACTTCGTACCACTGGGCAGCTGAAAGTATGGCTGGCGGTGCTGGCATTTTACTGTCACTATCGGATAAGAGGTTGATGGCGCCACCGCTTTTTTGGGAGATCTCAAAGTTGACGGGGTCGCTCACCGGCGTAAGGGTTTTATCCTTTTGTCCCTGGACGGTCAGTTTGTAAAAACCGGAGCGGAGCGGGAAGTCAATCAACAATTCAAAATTACCGCTGTCGTCCGCTTTAGCAGAGAGAGATTTGCCCTCCGGTAGGGTCGGAGCGGGGTCAAGGCTGATATTGACCGTAAAACCTGCTTCTGTCGAACCGGTTACCACAACTCCCGATAAAGCGCCGCTGTTGATATCATTAGTGGATTTTGCCGCCTTAACCACCTTTATATTAGTTGGCTTGGCCAGGGTTTCATCGATTTTAGCTTCCGGTTCCTTGATTGTAACTTTGTAATGAGTTGTGCTGCCCCATCCGTCGCCGTTTTGAGCCCTGATGTGAAAATAATATGTGCCGACAGCTTGGTTTGGATAAGTGGCGCTTGTTTCGGCCGAGGTAGTTTTTTGAGGCGGAACTGTGTCGACCGTCTGATCAAAAAGATAAGAGAAGCCGCTGACCCCCTTTTCTTTATTCCAAGACAAGGCGATGTTGCTGGTTGCCTCGTAAGCTGTATTTTGGTCGGGATGGGTCGATGAGGCAACACTAACTTTGCCGGGTAGGTCTGGCGCCCGCTGAATGGTGAAACTGGTTGAGCCGGATCCGGTTCCGACAATATTGCCTTTGAAAGCTAAACGTACTCCGCTGACAGACACGCTGCCGTCGCCGGCGCTTTTGCCTTTAAGTTTGATCGTGGCTATGGTTAGCGAACCGGTTTCACTGATAATGCCGACAAACTGTCCGCCGTTACTGGGAGTTTTGCCCGGCAGCCAGGTTGCGCTGCCCGGCGAGAGGGAAACAACATCAACCGGACCGGATATTGAAATAGTGCCTTGAAGACTGTCAAAAGTAGCGCCGCTGGCAGCTACGGTGACAGTAAAGGTTTGCCCGGCAGTCTTGGTACCGCCGCCGGAAGCGGAGATGGTGCCATCGGCAAAAGCTCTCGGTGCAATAGCAAAACTTATCGCTAGCATAAAGATGACGATAGATAGTTTTTTAAACATTTTGCCCCATTCATTGTTACATTGTTCAATTGTTTCATTGTTCCCTCGCCTCCCACTTCGCCCGGAGGCTATGCGGGGCACGGCCAACCCTCTCTCGAAGAGGGCAATGAAGCAATGAAACCATGAAACAATGGAGTTTAGCCGTTCCAATTGCCGGCGAAGACAGAAAGGTCAAGTATGTCAACAATACCGTCGCCGTTCAAGTCGGTTAAAACTACGCCCGGTCTGGAGACGCCCCAGTGGGCGGCCAGAATGGAAAGGTCCTGAATATTGACGCTGCTGTCCCCGTTGATATCGGCCGGCTTGTGCCGTTCAACGGAAATTGCTTTTGCGGCTACCGCACTACCTTCAGTATTGCGGTACTCTATGGTAGCGCTGGTTCGGCCGACCTCGGCTGTAAAAGTCAGCTGCCATCTTGTTTGGCCGGCGTCTTGAATCAGCTGGTTGTTGTAATAAACCCTGGATTCACTACTTTTGGTGCCGCCGACCGTAATGCTGTCGGTATAAGTTATTAAGTTGTATTCTGCCGTGTCGTTCGGGACCGGCGCCGGCGCCGCCTCGGGGGTAGCGGTAAACCAATCGTTAAAAATTTTCCAGAAGTTGTAAGCGCTGTCAAAAACATAAGGCGTATAGCTATAAATGGCCGCAGTTGCGGCATTGTTCATCGTAACGTCGAACGGTCCGAAGTAAGCCGGATTATAGTATTGGCTGCCGGAATTATTATATTTGTCTTCGCCATAAAATTTAAGGCTTTCATCAACCACATAATGGGTGGCAAATCCGGCCGGCTTTGTCCCGCGCAGGGCGTACTCGTAGTCGTAGCGCAGCTGCCAGGCACCGTTGCCGACCTGGTTCGAAAAACCGCGGAGCGAGGGATGGTTGACAAACATACTCTGGCAGCCGCTTCCATCAATGTCATAGCCCATGGCGCAATCGAGGCTGTTCTGGCTCGGGTTTTGGCTGGAAACCAGACTCTGTTCTTTTTCGAGATAAGTTAAAATGATCTTTGGGCTGACAGTACCGGTGGTAGAACTGATGGAGATACCATTCCAATCACCGGCGGCAGCGGCGTAAAGTCCGTGGGCAGCGTCGTAAATAATCTGGGCGGCGCTTCGGCCGTTGGCGCCCTCGCCCAGCTGGCCGGAGGGAACCGCCGCCAGGGCGCTTTTCTTTTCTGTTAAAAAGTTCTGGATATCGGTAGCGGTCATTGAGTTAACATCAATAAAAGAAGAATCATTAATTAGATTGCTATGGTAACTGCCGGCCAGGAAATTTGTTTTTGTTGTCTCAATAGCCAGAGCAAAAGAGGGAAAAAGACTGATAGCTAACGACAAAATCAAGGCAAAAACAAAAATGCGTTTTTGTCCCGCTTTTCCCTGCAGGCAACTTTGATCTTGGCGGGTATCCATACCGATCAATAATCTTATTACTCTCTTGATTATACCATAGGCCAAAGTTAGGACAAAAATAGAAATTGAGCCGCTTCTTACTTCAGGAGCTTTTTTTTGAGACCATAATAATAGTAAGCCAATGAAAGCCGCCCAAAATCAACCAAACCAATCTGTTTTGGTTGCGCCGGCAGATTATTGATGACGGAACTTAGCCGGCCGATAATTGTTTGCCAGTAGAAGCACTTTTTGGCTTCATTGATGTTAGCGCTGATTAACCGGGACAAATTTTTGTCATCGGCCAGCTTAATAATCGCTTCCGTGATCTCGGGAACGCTCCGGTAGTCAACAACCAGGCCAAGGTTGCGGCTTTTAACAAATTCTGCCATGGCGTCACCCTTTGTTACGACCATCGGTAAATTGGCCCAGAGATAATCCAATATCCGGGTGCGGAAGGAAAAGTGGGTCTCCAGGTTATTTAAATGGGTCGAGATGCCGATATCGGCCCTGCCTAAATAATTGGCCCTTTCTTCATACGGGGTCCAGCCGAAATTGAAAAAGACAAACTTGCCCAAGAGGTCCTTGTCTTTGCAGTAATCCAGGACTTTTTTAGCCACCTCCATTTCTTTAATCTTCGGATTGGGGTGTTTGACGCCCAGGAAAAACAGCTTGATATCCGGCCTTTTTTTTGAAATATGCTCAATTGCTTTAACTACGGACATCGGGTCGAACCAATTCCAGATACCTCCGCCCCAATAGACGAGGCAATCATTCGGCTTAATGCCCGGGAAGTTCTTTTCCACCACTTTTTCGTCGCTGACCGTAAGTTGGCTGTCTGGCAAACCGAAGGGGATCAGAGAAATGATAGCCTCGGTTTCCGGGTTCTGGCCGTAAAACCGCGGGTTGATGGTGCCGTGATGGAACATTAGGCCGAAATAAAAATTTCTTTGCTGGTCGGAGGCGCAAATAATGTGGTCGGCCGATACCAGTTGCAAGAGCAGGTTGTTTAAATGAAAATCATAAATAGTATTACGGTAAGAAGTAGCGTCATATTTATGATATTCAAGCGTTTCAATAATTAATGGGTCATAAAGGTCGGCAATATACTTTATGCCGGCCCTTTTTAGCCGCCAGATTAACGGCGGCCGCAGGTTTTGGGCAATGACTGCAGCACAGTCTCTAATCAGGGGAAAAATCAATTGGGCCGGTTTGTTGGGCCGGTAAACCCGGAAATCGAGCCCGGGGTATTTTTCTTTGAAATCGCACTCTTCCGGCACCAGCAATTTTACTTTGTATTTGTCCGACAGGGCTTTGGCCATTTCGAGATAGCGTATTCCCGGTCCGGCCATCTCTTTGCCGATTTTGTCGGCGCAGATTAGAGCGATTTTTTTCATATTACTCCTTGATCATCTGTTGGAGAGATTTAAAACTGACAATTTTAAAAACATAAAATAAAGAGGCATAAATCAGGCAGCTCAAAGCCATGAGAATAATAAAGTTTATGGCCAGGGTTTTGAGCAATAAACTCAAAATAAGGGTTAAGAGACCGATAATTAAGATCATAGCCAGACGGTAGGTGTCAAGCTTATACGGCACGATTTTACGCGTGTAATGGAGATTAATAAAGAATAGGACCGCTTCGGATAAGCAGGTCACAACCGCCGCTCCCATAAAAGAGTAGCGGGGGATCAAGATCAGGTTGAGGATCAAATTAAACGACAGGATAAAAACAGCGATCCTTATTAATAGTCTGCGCTCATCGTTAGCGACCAGCAATTCGCCCAAAAGAATGTCAAGATAGATAAAAGGCAAGGTGAAACTAAGCAAAATGAGAGCATTGCTGCCGGCAATAAACTCTTCGTTGCTTAAAAAAATAATGATCTCTTTGGCAAAGACAAGGCTAATAATGGTGATGGGTAGAGACAAAACCACCATAATCAGGAAGGCTTTAGTTAAAATGGCGGAAACGTAATCTTTGTTCTTGGCAATATTACGCGAGATCACCGGTTTGAGCGAGTTGGCAAAATAAGCGCCGACAAAAGCGGTTACCTCCAGCACCCTGTAAGCAACCGAGTAAATGCCGACCTCGGCCGCCCCTTTAATGCTAAAGAGTATAAGGGTGTCAATTTTAAAGAAAAGATTGTTTAAAATAAAAACGATGCCCATTGGCCAAGCGGCGGCAAAAATCCAGCCGGCGACAGCCCGGTCATATCCAGGTTTGAAGCGGAGAAACCTTTGGGCGAAAAACCACTTAATAATCAGGACAAGAACTGCCGTTAAGGTAATGGTCGAAATAACCCAAAGAAAATTGCCGTTCATTTTAATGATAATAAATAGGGCGATCAGGGCAACCAGTTTGCTGATGAATTCGGCCAAAGCGGAGAACTGCATCTTGAGCCTAGCCTGAAGAATCATATCGTAAATACTGGAAATTAAATTAAAAAAGATGTAAAAAGAGGCGACCATCGTCCCCAATTTAATATTCCAGTTATATCGGGTCGAGAAGACCAGCGCGGCGGCGACCAGGCTGGCCAGAATAGCCGTCACTAACCTGATAATAAAAACGTTCGAGAGGATTTTTTGTTCTTGGCCGGGATTTTTGGCGATTTCGCGGACGGTAATGGAGAACAAACCCAGGTCGGCGATAACGATAAAAAAGTTAATGTACGTGGTAATGGTGTTGTATTCGCCGGTACCGCTCGGACCAAGATAGTTTGTGACTAGCTTAACCGAAATCAAAGCAAAAATCAGCGTCACGAAACGCACTACGACCTGAGAGGCGGTATTGATAAAAATTGCCCGCTTTTCTTTCATTTTGGGTCCCTTTTGGTATTTACCCGTCTTGCTTTCATTATAGCCGGAGTTTGACCGGTATCCAAGTATTTGATCGGCCGGGAGCGGTAGAGTTTAGGGCTTGCCCGGAAGACAAGATACCCCTTATAATGGTTAGAGAATGAATGCGCAAATTAGCGGAAAAGACAAAAAAATTTTTTGGCAGGGCCCTTTCTTTTGGGCCGGCCTGATATTGGTCTGCTTGCTGGTTCTGGTTGGCCGCCGTCCCGAGACACTGCTTCGGCCTCAATTCTGGGCGGAAGACGGCCACTTTTGGTATAGCCAGGCTTACAATAATGGCGCTTGGCAGACGTTGCTTAAGCCGGAAAACGGTTATCTTCAAACCATTTCAAGGTTGACAGCCTCGATTGCTTTATTTTTACCCTTAAAATATGCGCCTTATTTTTTCAACGGTCTGGCCCTGATGGTCCAACTCTACCCGATAATTATTTTGTGGTCAAAGCGGTTTTCCAAAGTGGTGCCCTCGCCAATGGGACGGTTGGTTTTAACTCTGGTTTATCTGCTTTTGCCTAATTCCTCTGAGACTCACGGCAATATTACTAATGCCCACTGGCATCTACCCCTGGCCGCTTTTATGCTGCTTATTTCCGTTGATGAGCATAGATGGCGTTGGCAAAAATGGCTGGAGGGATGTTTCCTGTTACTTGTCGGTTTAAGCGGCCCGTTTTCTCTTTTCCTGCTGCCCGTCGCTCTGGCTTTCTGGTTTATCAGGGGTCGGCGGTTTAGCCTGATACAGGCCGTTATTCTTGAAACTACCGCCGTTTATCAGCTAGCCTTGATAATTCCCGGTATCAAGACTGCCCGCTCCGATACTCCTCTGGGTGCCAGCTGGCATCTTTTGACCGATATTGTCGGCGGCCAGATTGTCGGCTCCGGCCTTTTCGGCCATCAATTTATTCGGTGGTCATCTGCTTATCCCTCGCTTTTGGCGATTGCTTTTTATACCGGTTTGGTTGTTGGCGCATACGCTTTTATTCGCGGTTGCCTGGAGCTGAAATTGTTCCTGCTTTTTTCGCTGGCTATCTTTGCCTCCTCTTTGATTGTGCCGCAAGTCAGTCTGGAAAAGGCTCAATGGCCGGTCTTAACACAGGAAAATATGGGCGTCCGTTATTACTTTTTTCCTATTCTGGCTTGGCTGGTAGTTATCTTTTGGTATGCTGCCGGTAAAAATTTATATTTAAAAACGGCAGGCATTGTGTTATTGGCTGTTGCAGCGATTGGATTCGTGAGTGATTTTCGTTATAATTCTTATGATGATTATGGTTTTTCGCAAAAAGCCGAACAATTTGAGGCTTTGCCGGAGGGGCAATCATTTACTTTCCCCCTTAACCCTCCCGGTTGGACAATGACTCTTTTAAAACATTAACCCGACTTATGGTAAAAGGAAGACGATGAAGCAAGTAAAAGAGTTGGTTTTAGACAAAAAAATACGCTATGTTTTAACCGGCCTGTTTTTTTTCCTGCCGTTTGAACGCATTCCAAGTCTGGATTTTCACGGCTATACGATAAAAATCAGCTACCTTTTTGTTCTACTGCTATTCATTTTAATGACGGCCAACTTGTCGAAGTTCCGCTCTATGAAATTGTCCAAGTCGGATCTGGTCCTGCTGGTTTTTTGGTTGTACAGTTTTGTCCTGGCTTTCTTTGCTCCCGAACCCGGACGGGGAGTCGTTATTGCTGCCATGTGGGCTTTTGTTTTTCTGGCTTATCTTGTTTTGGTAAGAGTATTACGAGATCATACTTTGCGCAAAAGGGCAGAGGATGTCGTTTTGATTGCCTCTTTGGCAACTTGTCTTTTTGGGATTTATCAATTTCTGGGTGATTCTTACGGTTTACCGGTGTCAATGACTGGCTTGCGTTACGCCTACACGAAAGCCATCTTCGGCTTTCCCCGTATCCAGTCTGTCGGGCTTGAGCCGCTTTACTTCGGTAATTTTTTGCTCGTGCCGATTTATATTGCCATTAAGCGGTATACGGCCGAAAAGGCCTTTTTGAATAAATACTGGTATCTTCTGGTTCTGATATTTGTTGTCGTTATTTTAGGCATTGCCAGGGGTGTCTACATTGCTTTTCTAATCTCTTTTGCGGTCTTCCTGGTTTATTTGATTACCAGAAGAGAAAGCGTAAAATATTATCGCGGCCGGGCACTGGGCTTGATTATCGCCTTGTCTGTCGCGGTTTTTCTCTCCCTGGCAATGATCAACTTCTTTAACGGCAAGGAAGCTTCGGGCAATTTTGTCGGCCACGCCGGCGTGGATGATGTAAAACAGGGCGAATCGGTTCCGGCCCGGATTGTTAACTTTAAGCGTGCCATTGAGTTGTTGGGGCAAAAGCCATTGACAGGCTTTGGGCCGGGGAGTTACGGTGTTATTTCAACCACGCCGGAGCAGAGAGCCGGCGGGTTGGTCGGCGTCGTTAATAACGAATATCTGGAGATCGCGGCCGAAACCGGTTTGATCGGTTTGATCCTCTTTTTCTGGTTTATCTTATTAAATATGACGGATTTTGTCCGGGCCGCCGCTAAAATGGAGAGTCGGGATCAAGTCGGCCTGGTTGCCGTTTTTTTGGGGGTTGTAGCCGTCTTTGTCCAATACAATTTTTTTTCGACGCTTTATGTCTTGCACATTTGGGTCTTTCTGGCCCTGCTTAAAGCTATGGTTGGCGTTAACTGCAAAACCGCCCCGCCGGCCGAATAATTTTGCAACAGTAAAAAAAGCGGATTATGGAAGACGATAAACCTGCCGGAAGATTGAATTTAAAGAGAGCCGTTCTTCTCGTTGTTTTAATGACGCTTTTCTTTTTTGCTCTGGATATGGTCTGGCGCTTAACTAACCGGACGCCGGCGCATTGGGATATGGCCCGGCACTTGGCCACCAGTTTTGATTATTACGGTCTATTCAGAGATGGCCGTTTTGGTTCCCTGGCCTTGCACTATTTTTACTATCCGCCCTTTTACTATTGGGTTTCCATTCCATTTTATCTCATTTTTGATCTCTCGATCGCCACGGCGACTGCTTCAAACTTTGTTTTTTTGCTTATGCTGGCCCTGTCCACCTTTTTTATTGCCAGGAAAGCGTTTGGGATCAAATGGGGGCCGCTGGCATCTTTTATTGTTTTGACCTTTCCGATGCTCTCGGCTCAATTTAAAGAGTTCCAGCTTGACGCGCCTCTGGCCGCGGTCGTGATGCTCTCTCTGGCTCTGCTTTACCATCTTGATGATTTCCGCCAGACGAAACCAAGTCTTTTTTTCGGCCTGGCGGTGGCACTCGGCATGCTGACAAAATGGACATTTTTTGTCTTTATTCTGCCGGCAGCCTTGTATGTTTTGGCGCGCGGTCTAATTAAAAAAGATAAAATAGCTTTAGTCACAGCCAACGCTTTGTCCGCCCTTGCCCTGGTCATATTGATTGCCGGACCCTGGTATTGGCGCAATAAGCACCAGCTCCGGCTCGATTTTAACCGCGGCGGAATCGGTTCGGCTCTGGCCGAGGGCGACCCCATCGGTCTGACCTGGCCGGCTTTTACCTTTTATTTCTGGACTTTTGCGGAGAACCATTTCTGGTTGCTCGGCACTCTGCTGGCTTTTGTTTCGCTGGTTGTTGTTTTGGTTAAAAGGGAGTTAAGAGCAAAATTGGCTATTACGATCATCTCGATCATTTTCGGTTATTTGGCTTTTTTTAAGTTTGACAATAAGGATGCCCGCTATATCATGCCGGTGGTAACCCAGTTTGCTGTTGTTATTGCCGGTTTTGTCTCGATCTTAGCCAAAAAACCAAGACGTATGTTAATAATGGCCATCGCTGTTTTTGGCCTTTTCGCTTTTTGCCAAACGACTTTTGCCTGGCCGTTTAAGGAGAATTTGGGTTTTAGGGTTGGGCCAAAGCACACTGCCAATCTTTTTACGGCTGGCAGCTACACTTTACGAGCACCGAATGCAGCCAGTTGGCACTTTGATGATATCTTTACCCAGGCTAAAGCTGATAGTGATAGTGATAAAACAATCCAATTTATGGGTCATGACCGTCTGGAGTTTAACCGTTGGGATCTGGCTTATTATAGTAAAATTTATGGTCTGGAGTGGGTTGGGGAGGACCTGTCAAAAATTGCCTACCATTATGAAATCTTCCGGCAAGTTAGCCAGGATGACTTAAAAGTCGAAGAAACGAGAATAAGGGATTTCGACTATAATAGTACCGTGATGGGCGAGTGGTCACTGCCAGATGGGTCGAGAGCATACCTGCTTAAAATGCAAAAACTAAAATAATAAATAGCAAACCAAGCGCATCAATGGTTTATCCTTTATCATTTTGATCTTTGATTTATAAATTAATGATATGTTGCAAAAACTGTCTCAAAACTTATTAATTATCGCCACTTTCCTCATCCCGTTCTATTTTTGGCGTTTCTCTATTTTAAGCATTCCGACAAACATATTTGAAATTACCGTTTTGGTGTCCCTGACCTGTTTTATTGTTTCACGCTCCACGCTCCACGCTCCACGCTCCACGTTTGGTCCGCTCTGGCCGTACCTGTTTTTGCTGGCTGCTTTTGTTGCTGTATTTTTTTCTCCGGATAAAACGCAGGCCCTTGGTATATTTAAGGGTTGGTTTGCGGTACCGGCCGTCTATTATTGGCTGATTATTAATGCCTTTGACCAGTCGAAAATAGCCAAGTTGGCAGCATCATTATCGGCATCGGCCTTGATAATTTCTATCTGGGCGATATTGCAAAAAGCGGATTGGCTCGGTTTGGTTTTCTACCAGAGGGACGATCCGGCCAGTTTTGATCCCTACCTGGCACAGGGCAGGGCCTTCGGGCCGTTTGAATCGCCCAACTATCTGGCTATGTTTCTGGTGCCGGCCATCCTTTTGCTGGTTTTTTTGCCAGCCAAGAAAAGCAAGGCATTAAGTTGGCTTCTGGGCCTGTCCGGAATATTGGCGGCTTTGGCGCTTTATTTTTCCGCTTCCCTGGGCGGGATCGCCGCTTTTACTCTTTTGGTTGTCTTATCCTTCTTTCGGTCTCGAATGGCCAGAGAGGGAAAAAGTATAAGGATCGGTTTGAGTATTTTTTTTCTTCTAATAATAGTTTTAGCCGGTTTGCCGATTATTAAAAATGAACTTTTAGCCGACCATCTGCGAGTAGAAATTTATCGATATTCCTGGCAGATGCTAAAAGCGGATTGGCTGCAAGGTATCGGTCTGGGCCAATTTTGGGATACAATCAAGATACTGTCGGCACAAAATTTAAGTTTTCAGGCTGACGGTTTGCCTTTTGCTCTTCACCCCCATAATCTATTTCTGGCAGTCTGGCTTAATTTGGGCCTGGCCGGATTTGTGTTTTTCTTGATTTTACTTTTTTCTTTTTTCAGGCGGATCTTAAAGAATTCGAATTATGGACTGTTTTTTATTGGATTACCGATGCTGGCGATCTTGATTCACGGTTTGTTTGATACAACCTATTTTAAAAACGACCTTGCGGCAATTTTTTGGCTGATTTATGCTCTAGCTTATTTACCAAAGAGTGGACAAAGTGAAGTTAGATAAAGCTTCCTATCTTTTTTTAACTCCGTTAATTATCTTCATGCCGTTTCAGGCACTGCTGACCGCCGTATTACACTCTCATACGGTTTTATCGGAAGGAGTAATTTTTTGGCTGCTGCACTGGTATGAACTTTTCATACCTTTTTTGCTTGCTCTAAACTTCAAAAAAATCATAGGAATTTTTCAAAATCGGCAAAGAGCAGGTTTTTGGGCTATTGCCTTGCTGCTTTTCGGGGCGTTTAATGCCGCTTTTCTATCCCGTTCCGCGGGGTTGGGCGCGGAGGGTTTCCGCTTCGCCCTTGTTTACGTGGTTGTCTTTCTGTTGGTTGATATGTCTGACCTGTCCGATGGCCGGAAGGATAAAATTGTCGGTTTGTATCTGATCCTGTCATTGTTTATCGCCTTGCTGGCGATTGCCGAGCGTTTCCTGCCCCTCCATTACTGGGAAATAATTAAGATGACCAAGCCGGATTTTCCCTTTGGTTATGGCTACCATCGGGTTGTGGCTGTCATACAAAGCACTTCGATTATTGGGGCGCCAAACCAGCTTGGCACCTATCTTTTGCCGTCTTTCTTCTTATCTATTGCTTCGGGGGAAAATTTCAAAAAACGTTCCGTGCTCTATATTCTACGTTCCGTGATAATCGCTTTGGCGGTTATTTTAACTTTTTCCCGTTCAGCCGTCATCGGCCTGATCATCGGAACATTGGTTTATCTGGTTTATACCAGCGGCCGGAAAATTTATCTATTGTCTGTACCGGTTATCGTCGTTGGGGGCTGGCTGGTGTGGCAAAATGCCGGAAACACCGGCAACCGGGTTATTATGGACTTATTCTCCCATGGCGCCTCGCAGCAATCGCATCAGGTTGCCCTGGCGGACTCGTTAATGGAAATCGGACGAAGGTTCAACAAGCCGGTTTTGCTTGTTTTTGGTTCCGGTTTGGGTACGGCCGGGCCGATTGCTTTAAAGTACGGCGGGATGGTTTCAGAGACGGGTGTAATCGGCTTGGCTCTCTGGCTTATCTTCGTCTGCCGAATTTTTCGGGAACAAGTCGGGGCTAAAAAAAGCCGGTCCGGGGGTTTAGCTTCCGGTCTGATCGCGGTTATGGTTGCGGCTATTTTCCTGCACACCTTTGCCGACAATCCGGCTATGAGCATTACTTTGTTCGCTTTGCTGGGATTAGGGTATAATAATAAAAGCCCGAATATCTAATAATAATTAGAAATTTATTATGAAAAGAATATTAATTGACGGCCGCTTTGTGGGAGTCGGCGAGTCTATGACTCGTTACACGCTTGAGATCCTGAGGGGTATTTTAGCGTTGGATTCAGGGGATGAATATACTTTGTTGATTCGGCCGGCTGGAGTAAAAATTACTAAGGAATATTTAAGAGTTGATGCTTCTTTAAAAGAAGCTGGCCAGCTAAAAATAGAAGTTTTAGATATTCCGCACTACTCATTACCAGAACAGACTAAATTACTTAATTATCTTAATCGCCAAAAGTTTGACCTGGTCCACTTTATCCAATTCAATCACCCTATTCTCTACAAAAAGCCCTTTGTGGTAACGGTTCACGACCTGACGATGGTTGGGTATTTGCATCGTTCAAATCCGGTCAAGCGGGCGGCTTTTGGCAAAGTGATGAAATCGGCCGTAAAGGATTCTAAAAAAGTCATTACGATTTCGGAGTTTTCAAAAAAAGAAATTATTGATTATTATCGTACCGATCCTGATAAAATCAAAGTCGTCTATAACGGTTTAAATCATGAAAGCTATAATAATGGAATCAAAAATCAAAAATCAAGAATTAAGAAGTTTAAAGAGAAACAGAAGGTCGGGGGGAGCTACTTGCTTTATACTGGTGCTTGGAAGAAGCACAAAAACTTGATTCGATTACTAAAAGCATTCGAACAAGTTCTTAAGTTAAGAGTTGAAAAAGATCAATTACAGTTGGTGTTGGCGGGGAAGATGGACGACAATGAGCCTGAGGTGATGACAGAGATTGAACGAATCAATAAATCTCTAAATACTAAATACCACATACCAAATGCCATTATAGTTACGGGTTACATAGATGAAGATGATCTTCCCTTGGCCTATGCCGGTGCCTTGGCTTACGTTATGCCGTCTTTAAACGAGGGATTTGGTTTGCCGCCCCTGGAGGCGATGGCCTGCTCTACGCCGGTAATTTCATCGAATGTTTCTTGTATGCCCGAAATTTTGGGCGATGCCGCATATTATTTTGATCCTCTTGATATTAATGAAATCGCCAAAGCGATCGAAATGATTGTCAGCGATAAAGAATTAAGATCAGAACTAATAAAAAAGGGCCTAAAACAGGCCGCTAAATACTCGTGGAACAAAACAGCCAAAGAGACATTGGCAGTTTATAAATCGTTGCTCTAATAATTGTTAATCAAAGTGAGTACTTAATAAAATTAAAAAACGGCCGTTGCGTTGGCGGGATGCCGGACGCAACGGCCGAAGCCGGCCGGTTTTACTGTGTTTCGGCCGGGGCAGGAGGAGTCGTGGCCGCGACGACTTTGAGAGTCGTCTCGACCGAGAAGAAGACGTCATCCGAGGTTGTGACGGCCTCGGACAAATTGTAGGTTCCCGGCGGTAGCGCGACCCAGTGCCAGAAACCTTTGGAGTCGATCCGGCTTTCAGCCACAGCTTTGCCGGCGGCATCGGTCAAGTTGAACCGAAAGTTCGGCGATGCCTCCGGCGTCGATGTG
>CAZGWE010000003.1:255-2386 GCA_964529405.1 uncultured Candidatus Saccharibacteria bacterium | reverse complement strand
CGGCCAACCGCGCCGGCGCGGCGATGGTCTTCACCGGCCGCCGCCACTTCCGCCGATTCGACGGTGAAAGTCGGCGGAGTACCTGCCACCGGGTGGGCCTCGAACCAATCGAGGCTCCCCTGGATGGTTGTTTTGAACAAACATCTGGTGGCATATTTGACCACCCGCCCGTTCCTGGTGACGGTCACACTGCCGTCACTGTTGTTGACGACCGAGGTGGTGCCGCCATTGGCCGGCACGGCGCTACCCCCGCCCCCGCAGCCAGCCAGACTGAGGGCGACTACTGTAGCCGTCAAGAATGCGAGCGAACTGTGCATGAGTTTCATCGGACGATACCCTACCCTCCTTCGCATCGAAACCGCAAGCAGCAACATGCTACTGAACAGGAGCTAGCTCGATCGTGGTTCGACTTGTGTCGTTCCACTCGTTGCTGGTATATCCCAACCCCTCCCTGACTGATCCGGCAAAGGCCGGTGAGTCGTCCGAGCGCAGTGCCCGGGCGGTGATTTTGGCCCATTCGCCTTTGGGTTCGGCCAAGATAACGAAGAGGTAATTCCGTTGCCGATCCCAGTGGTTCGGACGGAAGCTGATCTGGTCGATCAGGGCCCCGGTCACCTCGTCAGTGACCTGAACGTTCACTGTCATCTTTTCCCAGCTGACCGATTCGGGGAGCTGGAGATAGAGGCTTGTTCTGGACAGATCCTTGTTCTGTCCCAATGGTTCAACCGACATAACCGCTCCCATGGCGGTGAATTCTTCAGTCTTCTCCCTCGTGGCGTGATAGAGGGAGTGCGACTTGGTCCTCGCCTGAAAGGCGACTCGGTATGCCGGTGGAAACTTCTCGATGAGCAGTCTACCGGAGGCATACTGATCGCCCTCAGGGCTTATCACAGTCTGAAGCGGCACCCGCTCGAAGACAGTGTCACCGTCGTAGATGACCGCCTCTGCGTTGGTGACCGATCCCTCTCCGAGCAGGTCAGGGAACTCAGCGCGCAACGGAATGCCCTGAGACTGCACAAGGGGCTCAGTGGTAGGTGCCTCTGGGATAGTGCTCGACGCTGTACCGTCAACCGAACCCATCATCCCGCCGCAGCCCGTTAAGGTCAACACGGCCAGGACAAACGCGAAAAACTTCTTCTGCATTTCGGTAACCCTCTTCTCGGATCGCTCGAATTTGCGGCGCACTTGTGTGTCGGCCGCTACTGATCAAACTTGCGATCACTGAACTTATTAATATTGTTCGAACGATGGAGTGGTGGAGTGAGAACTATTTAAGTAGTTCTCGTCGGTGACTTCTCGAACAATATTTCTAAATATCAGTAGTCACAAGGTTAAATTGAGGGGCGGAGCGCACAGTGCGCGCTCCGCCTCGAGCTGCTTGGCCGTGCCTACTGGATCAGGCTGGCCAGGTTCATGTTTACGTCCGGCGTTGCACCTGCGGGCCAGGCTGCGCCCGTGCTGACTCCCCTGTAGATGATGAATTTGTTCTTATCCAGGGCGTTGACAGCGAAGCCGACGGCGACGCTAGGTGCGACGTTGAAGCGGCCGACGATCTGGCGTGATGTCAGGATGACATCGGCCGAGATCATGGCACCTTGGGCCCAGACACCATTGGCATCATAGCCCCAGACCTCGATATCAGCCGAGGTGATGGCGCTCATATCCAATCCGGCAGGGACGTTGCCGATGATCCGGACGGGAATGCTGGCCACGCTGGTGTCGGGCTTGGGCCGGACGAAGAAGGAGCGACGGGCGATGTACTTGGTGCCCGCGTACTCCCAAGTCGCCGTTACCAGGAAGGGAGTCGTCCCGAAGTCCTCACCACGTTGTCCAATCTGGTAGCGCGTGTAGCCCTTGGGGTCGACGCTGAGGATAGTCGGATGGAAATCCTCCCCACCCTTTTTCCAGGTGTAGGTGATGGCGGAGTCATCGAGCGCGCCGCGGGTGGGCGGCGGGTTGATATAGCCGATGCGAAGCTCGAACTCCACCCCCGGCTCGATGGTCGGTGCGGTGAACTCGTCGGTGGGATCGGCGCTGGGTCCGACGAGGAAGTTCACCTGTTGCACACCCTCGACGGGCGTCGGATTCGAGTCAACGCGCAGTCTGACTGGCTGGCCGATGAGGCTTGCTC
>CAZGWE010000003.1:0-238 GCA_964529405.1 uncultured Candidatus Saccharibacteria bacterium | reverse complement strand
GCATCCATGCGGTATCGAACGTATCGCGTTGCATGCCGAAGTCAACCACCTCGCCGTTTTCCTTAACCAGCCAGAGGATCTGGTTGTTGGCGATAGCGCCACGCGATGATGCAGTGTTGCTAAGCTGGCCAGCAATCATGTTACGCACCTGCGTAACGTACTCGCCATTCTCCGTCTCCAGCTCTGTCCCAAACCGGTTGTCCTTGTCGTAGCTGAAGATCTTGGGCTGGTAGCCCAA
>CAZGWE010000002.1:33037-92472 GCA_964529405.1 uncultured Candidatus Saccharibacteria bacterium | reverse complement strand
TCACCCGTGATGTTTGGAGAAGCGAATTGTCAACCAAAAAATGCTCGCAAATTTTGTGAGCATTTTTTGGAGGTGAGGGGAGTTGCACCCCTGTCCAAAAGGTTAAAAACTGACTATTATAACAAGCTTAATCCCGATCATTTTATTCGAAAAGTTGATAAAACCGGGACGAAAATCAACTTCTCTATCTCGAGTAAATCTTGAGAGATGACGCTAGAGAATCATCAAATCTGCAACTCGAATATAACACCCGCAACCCCAAGTCGAGTAGCCTGAGACGGATGGTCGCCGGTCTAAATTAGGCGGCAACTGGTGCGAAAGCAAAGCTTTGGAAAGCTGATGCTACTCGCGCTTTAAGTGAGTTTGCACTTAAAATTTGATAACGCTTTGAGGCGATTATCTCACCTGCTTGCTAGCCAAATTTTTAAAGATCCTTCTGTCGAAGCTAATACACCCCCATGAACCCGCTTTGCGGGAAAATTATCAATTTCCAGGCCGTAATTCCCAAATAATGAAAATAACCGGAAACCAAATGTAATTATACCGTAAACGTGAAATTTTGCAATGGCCCGTTGCCGGCAGAATTGACGAGACAGGGAAAGTACTATATAATATTTAGGTCTCTTTAACGGTTGGCAAGTAGAGGCTGGATTCTGTCTATCTTCTATCCTCCAACCCCAAGATCCATCCTCTGACTTCGACTGTCTAATATCAATTATAAGTTGTTAAAGTAGTAGCGGGCTATCAATATGAATATCAGGAATGTCGCTATCATTGCCCATGTTGACCATGGCAAAACCACCTTGGTTGACGGGCTTTTAAAACAATCAAAAACGTTTCGGGAGAATGAAGCGGCCTTTTCGCAAACCCTGATTATGGACTCGGGCGACCAGGAGCGCGAACGCGGCATCACCATTCTGGCCAAAAACACCGCCATCTCTTACAAAGGAACCAAGGTTAATATCATAGACACTCCCGGCCATGCCGATTTTGGCGGCGAGGTTGAGCGCACTCTTAATATGGCCGAGGGTGCCGTTCTCTTGATTGACGCCCAGGAGGGTCCTATGCCTCAAACCAAATTTGTTTTAAAGAAAGCGCTTGACCTGGGTCTTAAGATTATTGTTGTCATCAACAAGATCGACAAACCCAATGCCGACATTCCCAAAACCATTGATAAAACTTACGATCTCTTCCTGGAGCTCGCTTCGGACGATTCTCAATTAGACTTCCCGGTCTATTATTGCATCGGCCGCGAAGGCAAAGCCTGGGAGGAGCTGCCGGAAGACGAAAGTGCAAACGCTGATCTTTCGCCGATTTTTGATGCTATTCTCGCACATATTCCCGCTCCAAAAATTGATAATGAGGGTGCTTTTCAACTGCTTGTCTCTACTCTTGAGTGGGATAATTTTATGGGCAAATATGCCATTGGCAAAATTAGTCGAGGCGTGGCCAAGTCAGGAATGCCGGTAGCACTCGTTAATGAAGCCGGAGTCAGGGAAACGGGCCGCATCGACAAGCTCTTTGTTAATGATGGGTTGCATAAATCAGAGGTTAAAGAAGCACTCTCCGGCGACATTGTTTCAATCGCAGGTCTCAAGGGCGCTTCGATCGGCGACACTATTGCTGATTCTTCTAATCCTGAAGCCCTGCCAACCATTGCCATCGAAGAGCCAACCTTGAGTATCTCGGTCTATGCTAACACCTCCCCTTTTGCCGGCCGTGAGGGAAAATTTGTCACAGCCAGGCAACTCTTAGATCGAATAAAAAAAGAACTGGAAACTAACGTCTCAATGAAATTAGATATTCCTGATTCAAACGAGTACATTCTTTCCGGCCGGGGCGAACTGCACTTATCCGTTTTTATTGAAACCCTCCGTCGCGAGGGCTTTGAACTTCAGGTTGGCAAACCACATGTTATTACCAAAATAATTGACGGTGTTGAGTCCGAACCGGTCGAAGAATTAACCATCGATGTGCCCTCCGAGTACTCAAGCAGCATCACCGGCGAGATCGGTCGCAGACGCGGCATGCTCACCCATCAATCAGAAAATAACGAGACATCTACCCGGCTGGTTTTCGAAATTCCGACTCGCGGTTTGCTGGGACTGCGTAATCAACTCTTAACCCTGTCTCGCGGCACGGCCATTATGAATACGCTCTTTTTGCGCTATGAACCGATGGGACCGGCCATACCTAGATTTAGAAACGGCGTCCTTATCTCATTCGATTCCGGCAAAGCGATGACCTACGGCTTAAATAACGCCCAGGCCCGAGGGACAACTTTTATTCCTCCGCAGACAGAGGTGTACGAAGGTATGATTGTCGGCTTAAACCAACGCGAAGACGACCTGGAGATTAATGTGACTAAAGAAAAACAGCTGACCAACATTCGAGCTGCCAGCGCCGATTTTACCACCATTCTCACTCCGCCGACCGTTATGAGCCTGGAGCAGTGCGTTGACTTTTTAGAAGAGGATGAACTTCTGGAGGTTACTCCCAAGAACCTGCGCTTGCGCAAGAAGTTTTTGAAGTCGGAAGAGAGATACCGGCTGCGCCGGCCAAGCTAAACGTTGCCGACAAACCTATTTTGCCCCTTCGCCGGACTCTTTTTTGGCCACCAGTTCATTAACTTTGACCACGACTTCTGCCGGCATTGTTTCCGACTTGACCATATAGGCATCGGCGCCCAAAGACATGGCTTTTTCGTACTTGTCGTTCTCCAGTAAAACAGTAAAAACGACCACGGGAATGTCTGTGGTTTCAGGGTTTTCCTTTAGCACTTTCAGGACATCAAGACCGTTGAACTTCGGCATCATAATATCCAGTAATATGACTGCCGGCTTGTTTGATTCAGCCAGATTAATGGCCTCTTCTCCATCGTGAGCCACAGCCACTATCGCGCCCTCTTCTTTGAAGCGCAGCTCGTACATCTCGGCCAAGGTCAGGTCATCGTCAGCCACCAAAATAGATTTACCCTCTAACATTGTGCCTCCTATCTCTTTTGACTTCAGCATAACACTAGTGTAATTTATTGCAAGATAGCTGGCATAAGTTTATAGGATCCCTAAAGTTTGTAAAGCCGTGGTAAAATCGCTTGTATTTTACTTTATGAACCTTATAAACCTTAATAACTTTATAAACTATTATTGTGAATCACGCTCCCGTCTTGCTAAAAGAAGTTGTCAACCAGTTTAAATACCTCAAGGATATTAATGAAGGCTATTTTATTGATGGAACGCTTGGCGCAGGGGGGCATAGTCTGGCGATAGCAAACAATTTGAAACTTGAAATTTTTAATTTGAAATTTATCGGGATTGACAAAGATAAATACGCCCTGGAACTAGCCAGAAAGAACATTAAAGAAGCCGGACTGACAAATCGTTTTATCTTTATTCATGACGATTTCAAGAACATTAAACAGATTTTAGCCGGTCTTAATGTCGCGAAAATCAATGGTGCCCTGATTGACCTGGGTGTTTCATCAATGCAGCTTGACGACAAAGAGCGCGGTTTCTCCTTCGAGGATCCTGACGCGCTGCTTGATATGCGTATGAATCAGGAGCAAAAACTGTCCGCCTTCGACATCTTGAACTTCTGGAACCAGGAAAAGCTGGAAAAAATCTTCAGGGAATATGGCGAAGAGAGATATTACCGTTCCATTGCTAAAAATATTTGCCGGGCGCGAAAGGAAAAATCGATAAAAACAGTCGGCCGGTTATTAGAGATTATTAAGCAGTCAATACCCGGCAAGGCCATCTATCTCGGCGGTAAACACTATGCCACTAATGTTTTTCGCGCTTTAAGGATCGCGGTCAATGATGAACTCGCCCGCCTTGACCTGGCGGTCAATGATTTTGTTGATGTCTTGGCGCCGGGCGGCAGGCTGGCAATTATCTCCTTCCATTCAAGCGAAGACAGGATTGTCAAAACAGCATTCAGGCAGTTGGAAAAACCGTGCCTTTGTCCGCCGGAAATTCCTGTTTGCGCTTGCGGCAAAAAACCGTCCGTCAAAATCCTGACCAAAAAACCGGTTGTGCCGGGAGAAGAAGAGATCCGATCAAATCCAAGGGCCAGAAGCGCAAAATTTCGAGCCGTAGAACGGCTCAATCCCTCGAGGAGACTTTCCCCTGGACCAGGAAACTCAAAACACCCCTTACATTAAGAGGTTCAGGAGAAAGCAGGAGGTTGGTTGCTCTTTGATCGGCAGATGCTATACTATACGGAGAGATAAGCGTTTTTTATTATTGATTGGGGCAAACATATGCTAGAAGATAAATCAATTCTTATTGTTGACGATGATTTAACTTTGGCCGAAACGTATGAAAAATATCTAAAAGACAAGGGCGCCGTTGTCAGAGTCGCCCACGACGGCGACGAAGCCATTAAAATTGCCAAGGAAAACCATCCCTCGCTCATCCTGCTTGATCTGATGATGCCAAAAGTAAGCGGCTTCGAGGTTCTTCGAACTCTAAAAGGAAACAACGCCACCAAAGATATTCCGATTATCATTCTGACCGTTTTGCTTGATAGCGACAAATACGCCAAGGCTATGAACTTGAAGGCCGACGCTTATATCATTAAATCAGAGACTATGCCGCCTGATGTCATTGCAAAGATCGAGACGTTGCTAGACAAAAAATAGCGGAAAACCAGCCGTCTCTTCCAAGCCGTCCGCTTGGCCCGATTTATGAACTATTCATACTTTAAGGCGTCCAGCGGATTAAGTTTAACCGCCCTTTTGGCCGGATACCAGCCGGTCAAAAAACCGACGACAATGGCAAAAACGCTGATAATAATAGCAAATATCAGGGGCGTCGCAAAAACTGTCACCGTCTCCGTTCCGGCCTTTTTGGCAAAGTATGATAATGTCATATTTGTTGCCAAACCGAGCGATTCGCCGATGACCAAACCAAGCACTCCGCCCGAGATGCCGATAATTAGCGACTCGGCCATAAATAATCTGTAAACATCCCTGTTTTTCATGCCAAGCGCTTTGAACAAACCAATCTCCCGAATCCGCTCCAATAAACTGATAGTCAGGGTATTAAAGGCGCCCAGGGCCGCCACAACCAGGGCAATCAAACCGAAAGCGGCCAAAATAGTCCTGAACAATGAAAAGACTTGGGCGATCTCCGAAACGGTGTCGCCGACGTACTCGCTGGCAAAACCGATATTCTCCAACTGCTTCCTTAAAACGGGCACGTTTTCCCGATGGTCAACTTTGATTTTAAAGGAGGAATATTTCCCCGCTCCGTTATCAAGCAAAAATTTCATCGGCACTAAAACTACCGGAGACTTATCGTCTTTTAAAACTCCGACAATTTTGGCTTTTACGCCCTCCGTCACCTTAATGCTCTCCGCACCGCTTTTTTGAAGCTCCTTGGAAAATATCAAATCAAGCTTGATATCCTGTCCCACTGCCGTTTCAATAGATTCACCGATAAGGGTCGCGGCCGACCTGTTGATCACTACCTCGGAATCCGTAACCGGCAAGCTCCCTTTCTCCGTATAAATTTCCGACAATTTCCAATAGTCGCTGTCAGCGCCGACAATGACCGTTTCGGCAGCAGACGAACTGTCCGCTTTTTTGACGCGGCCGGCTAAATTAATAACCGGCGTGATCTTCTCGATGTGGCCGAAGCCATTTATCTTATTAATGGCGCCATCGTCCAAACTGATTGTCTTGAGGTTGGCGGCCGGCACGTCAATGACGGTAAAAGCGGAAAAGTTAGCCACCTGATTTGTAACCAATTTCTCCAAACCATAACCCAATGAAACCAGAAAAACAATCGCCCCGATGCCGATTGTCACGCCGATAACAGTCAAGGCCGTCCTTAACCGATGGCTCAAAAGATTTCTAAAAGCAATTTTAAAAATAATATGCAATCTCATATCATCCCGCCTAACTCCTTCTTGATCTCTTCTTTAAGGCTGGACACTCCTCCCGAAATGATCAAGCCGTCGCGTATGGCGATCTGTTTATTAGCCATAGGCAGATAAATTAAATTGTGCGTTACCATCACAATGGTGCGCTTGCCTTCAACGTTCAGTCTTTGAAATATTTGCATCACCCCATCGGAAGCGTGCGAGTCCAAATTACCGGTCGGCTCATCCGCTATAATAATCCAAGGGTTGTTTATGAGGGCCCTTGCTAATCCGACACGCTGTTGTTCGCCGCCGGAAAGCTGCATCGGCCTTTTACCGGCGTATTTTGCCATTCCGACTTCTTCAAGAACTTTCATGGCGCGCTTTTTTGACAAGCCCTCTCTTTCTCCGGCAATAAGCAAGGGCATAGCAACATTTTCCCAAACAGATAAAGCCTTAATCCAATAGACGGCCTGGTAAACCATACCGAATTTCTGGGCCCTGAAAATTGCTCGTTCTTCCGGTCCAAGCTTATAAATATCCGTTCCCCTGATTTTAATCCTGCCCTCTGTCGGCTCCTCCAGCCCGACAATTGCGTGCAATAAAGTTGATTTGCCGCAACCGGAGGGACCATACAAAATGGCAAAATCCCTGGCGTTTATTTCCATATCCACGCCATAAAGAACAGGCGACTTCCTGCCGCCGTCAAGGATATATTCTTTCTTTAAGCCTTCGATTTTAATAACTGCTTCGTGTCTGTTGTCCATTTTAGCTCGATTTAAATATCCCGAACATCCAGCCCAAGGACCTCTCGAGGGAGTTAATAATGATATCAATCACAGAACGCTGTATCTTTCCGGTGATAACGGTGGTGTCTTCGCTGCTTCCGGTGTTACCCGTTCTATCGCGAGAAACCGCTCTTAAATGGTAAATCTTGGAGGGGTCGAGTTCGCTGGCTATAACGACATGGGAGGTGGAGTAGGCCTGGTCTTCCCTTGTCCTGAAGGAATAATCGGACCCGGAAATGCCCTGCGAGTACTCGAGTTGAGAGGAGGCCGGTTCGTCCGTCTCCCAGGTAACAACAACTTGGGCTTTCTGGATTTCACCGTAGCCGGATGATTTAACTTCAATGGACAAATTTTTAATTTTGGGCGGACGGGAATCGTCAGGCGTAGTGAATGTATTGATATCGCTGGCAGCCTCATTGCCGTATTGGTCAACACTTTTGACCCATAGTTTATAGGTTATCTGGTCGGACAGATCTTTAATCTGGATATCATGTCCGGTTAGATAGTCGGCGCTTGAAGACGAAAGAGCATCGCTGTCGCCGGAATTAGGTTGATAATAAACAATGCTGGTTGCCGGCACATTAGTTGTCCAAGTAAAGCGCAAGGTGGAAGTCGGGGCATCCTTGACCGTTTCAAAACGCAGATTAGAAACGACCGGCTTGGTCAGGGTTGCCTGGACATAGTCGTCAGAGGAGAAGATATTGCCGTCGGCATCGGTGCAAGAGGCTTTAAAGTGGTATGAGGTCGAGTGATTGAGACCGGTCAGGTTAAGGGAGTGGTTTGAGGCCAAGGCCGCCGATCCTTCATTGCCGGTTCCGCCATAAGCGGTTGAGGCGCCAAAAAGAATTGTGCAATTGGCAGCCACGTTGGTTTGCCAGGTGATAAGCATCGAGGCAAGAGCGATATTACTAGCAGAAACAGCCGATATAGCCGGCGCCGGGCTGGTCTTTAAAGACATGACCTTGCTCTCTCCGCGATTGCCGTCGCTATCAATCCAAACGGACCGGAAGTAATAGATGGTGTCTGGTTGCAACCCGTCCACCGTCACGCTGTGCTTCTCGGTTTGCTCCAGCGCGCCGATAGTTTTGCCGCCGCTTTCTTTGCCGGTTTTATCGCTGGTCGTGCCGTATTCAATAAAGCTCGACGACTCCCTATCCGTTTCCCAAGAGACGCTGGCGGAGAAAGCTTTGGGCAAAGCAACAGGGTCCAGAACCAGAAGCGGCGGAGCGGTAAACCGTCCTGTCGGCGTAATCGAAACGGTTGTTGAGGCTACGGAATACTGGCCGGCATTATCTTTAGCCTTAATATAGTAATAATAAATTTGGGAGGATAAACCGGTGTCGGCAAAAGTCGTTCCCAAAATGGAGCCGACCAGGACAAAATCAACGTTATCTGCCGAGCGGTAAATTTCATAGCCGTCAAAACCGGAACCTTTGTTGGCCGGTTCGGTCCATTTCAAAGAAACGGCAAATTCCTTTGTCTCGCGGTTGGAAATGTCAAAAATCTGGACGGCCGTCGGGCTGCCCGGCGCCGCGGTCTGGGCATAAAAATCGGTCGAAGCGTAAAGATTGTAATTAATATTGCCGGCTTCGTCTTCGGCAACAACGTAAAAAGTATTTTTACCCTGCTGGGTCGCAAACGGCCCGGCTCCCAGCGAAGTTCCGGTTGTCACTGTCGTGTTTGTACTGGTCGGCAGGACATTGATGCTGTAGTGGTACTGTTTAATAGAGCCGTTGAAAACCGAAGGCGACGACCAGGAGAGGGCAAAAGCATTTTCACTGGCCGGCGACCCAACCGAAGAAGAGGGCGTGACAATAAGGTTGGTCGGAGCCGTCGGAGCGCTGCCGGCATAGTAAAACGAGACTGTCGCTTCGGCCGAATTGTTGCCGGCGTTGTCAATTGTCCGTAAATAAAATGTGTTGGCGCCTTCTTGATAGGCAACATTTTCAAGTGAAACTTGGGCTTCGCTGGTAATCGAGGACCAATCAACATAATCGCCAGAATCCGCCCCTACCTTATACTGGTAGCTGGCTATGCCCGAGCCCGTCGTTGGCGCCCCGGTATCGGAAGCGGCGCTGCTACCGGAGGAGGGCCAGAGAAAGACAAAGTCCCGGCTTGAAGAGTAACCGGAGGGCGAAACGGAGATAAAAGCCGGCGGGGTCGGGGCGGTAACGTCATATTTATAAGTAAAGGCCAACCAGGCGGAATCCGGATAATTTTCCGCTTTATCCTTAGACAAAACCAAAAGATAATAAGTGGCGCCGTTGGATATGGCCGACGTATCCGTGCCGATTGCCAAACTGGTGCCGGTTTGGAAACGAACTCCTGCCCCGCCAAGTTCATTAGCCAGGCCGCGGGCCGTCCGCGGATTAGCGCTGCTTGAGGTGCCAAAATAGACCCAATATCCTTCAATGCCGGAACCCTCCCCGTCGTCTGCCCCTGTCCAGGAGAATGAAGGGGTAGAGCTATTACACCAGCCACCCGAGTCACTGGCCGAGAGATCCCTTGAGCCGCAGGTGGCCGTGACGGTCAAAGCGGCCGGATTTATCGGGTCTTCGGTGTCTTCAATATATGTAATCTGGACACTATTTAACACCACCCGCTGATCGCCGTTGCCCGATAAAATTGCCTGCCAAAGAACACCGTCATTGGTAACCGGAAAGTCGTCGATATGGCTATCGATGTCGCTGTAAGAATTAGCATTAGCAGTCGAAGCCGAAGTTGTCCAGGCGCTGTTCCAATACTTCCAGCTCGTGCCGTTGTCATCCGATAAACGGTAGGTTGCCGTGCCGCCGTTCAGAGTTTCAGAGGCGGCAAAGCCACTCCAACTCTTGACACCCGAGTCTTCCAGCGCCGTACCCGGCCGGACAGTCACAGCCGAGCTGGTGTAAGGCGAGGTATAGAAAGTGCTGCGGGCAGTATTGGAAACCCTGATCTCATCCAGAGTACCGGTAAAAGTACCGACAATAATGTCGCTGCTGGAGTTGCCCAGGTGCCGGCCGATATAGAGCGGCAGGGAGCCGTCGGCCAAGGTGAGCGAGGCTGCAAGCGAAGCGTTCTCGCTGCCATTGACGTAAAGTTTCATGGTCGAGCCGTCATATGTAGCGGCAACGTGGTACCAGGTATCGGCGCTCCAGCTCGAAGTGTCCGAGGAGAGAACCTTGTTATCGCCATACGACCAGACCTCCCCGTCGGACATGTTTGAAGCATTGACGCTGGACCCCAAACCGGCAAAAAGCTTGCCCTGATAAACTACCAGGGCTGAAACTGTCTCATAAGCAGCTCCTGTACCCCAACCGGAGTTTATATTGTCGCCGCCGATTTTGGTCCAGCTTGCGCCGTCCCACTTCCAAAGTTCGCCGTCATTGACAGCGTTGGTATTACCCAAACCGGCATAAAGATAGCCGTTATAGCCGATGAGCGAAGAAATCTGCTCGTATTCATTGTCGATCCAGCCGGAGTTTAAGCCGTCGCCGCCGATTTTGGTCCAGACAGTGCCATTGAAACTCCAGACTTCGGCGTCCTTGGTGCTGGTACCCAGACCGGCATAGAGGTTGCCCTGGTTTATAGCTAGGGCCGTTATGCCTTCATAACCGTTATCAAAACTGCCATTTACCCCGTCGCCGCCTTTTTGCGTCCAGGACGAACCGTTCCAGGCCCATACTTCCCCCTCATTTACAGTAACGCCCAAACCGGCGTAAAGCGTGTCGCCGGAAACAAGCAGCGACCTGACATCGTCATAACTGGTCGTCCAACCGGAGTTGACGCTGTCGCCGCCGATTTTGGTCCAGCTTGCGCCGTCCCACGACCGGACTTCGGCGTCATTAGTTGAAGAACCCAAACCGGCGTAAAGGGTAGAGCCGGAAACAGCCATTGACGTCACTGTTTCAAAGGTTGCATTAGCCCAACCTGTACCGTCGCCGCCGATTAAAGCGCCGCCCCAGCTGCCGGTAGCTATGGTGTAACGCCAAACTTCGGCGTCGCCGGCCGAAGCGCCCAGGCCGGCATAGATATATGTCCCGTCTGTTGCTAAAGAAGTAACATATTCATATGTGGCTGCCGCCCAACCCGAATTCACCCCGTCGCCGCCGATTTTGGTCCATTCGCCGCTTTCATACTTCCAAACTTCGGCGTCGCCGGCCGAAAGGCCCAGGCCGGCATAAAGCACTGAACCGGAAACAAGCAAGGTGCTAACGGTCTCAATATTGTCGGCACCGCTCCAACCTCTGTTCAGGCCGTTGCCGCCGATTTGCGTCAGTTGCCAACTACTCATGTCCCACATATAAACATCGCTGTCATTCGCCGTGTTGCCTAAACCGAAGTAAAGAATTGAACCTGACGTGGCCATGGAATATACGGCTTCTTTCATGATCCCGGCGTAAATTTGCTGCCAGGTGCTGCCGTTATAGCGCCAAATATTGGCGTCGCTTTGCGATGAGCCCAAACCGGCGTAAAGATACGAGTCATCGGCGGCCAGGCTGTAAACTATCTCGTAAGTATTGGCTTCCCATGAAGAGTTAGCCGTATTGCCGCCAACATGGGTCCAGGTGCTGCCGGAGAGTTCCCAAACTTCAGCCATACCGCTATAATTACCCAAACCATAATAAATCTTACCGTTATAAATGGCAGAAGATTGGACATAGTTGAAGTTGCCTTTCGGCCAACTACTATTAACATAATCGCCGCCGATCATTGTCCAGCTGCTGCCGTCATAGCGCCAAACCTCGGCTTCGTTGATATAGTAATTATCAGATTCCAGGCCGGCATAAAGGTATTGGCCGTCGGCTACCATCGAGGATAGGGAGTTGACGGCTGCCCAGCTTGAATTGGCGCCGTCGCCGCCTTTCTTCACCCAGGTGCTGCCATTGTACATCCAAACCTCGCCCTCGGCAGAACCCGACCCGATACCGGCATAAAGGTTGTCCTGGTAAACCGCCATCACCTTCACCTGCTCATAAGTTGACGCCGTCCAGGAACTGTTAAGCGCATCGCCCCCTATTTGGCTCCATGTACTACCGCTGTATTCATAAACGTCGGCATCGCCGGCGCTGTTGCCTAAACCGGCATAAAGCTTGTTATTATATGAAGCCAGCGCCCAGACGTACTCGATAGTTTCATCCCAACCGGAATTCTTGCCGGCACCGCCAACGTGCGACCAGGTTGAGCCGTCGTACTCCCAAACAGTGGCAAATTTATTGGAACCGCCAAAAGCGGCATAAAGCTTGCCGTTGTTAATTGACATGGCCGTAACATAGCCCTGCTGGACCGCTCCCCAAGCATTCCAGTCGCGGCCGGCGATCCAGCTCCAGCTGCTATCGCTATAGCGCCAGACTTCAGTATCCTCGGTATTGCCGCCCGTGCCAACAATCAGATCGCCGTCAAAGGAACCGGCATAAGCGTACTCTTTGCCATACTGCCAGCTTGAATTGGCGCCGTCGCCACCGATTTGCGTCCAGCCGGGATTATCAAAACGCCAAACTTCCGAATCATTGGCCGTATCTCCCAGGCTGGCGTAAAGTGTTCCGCCGACAACGACCAAACCTCTAACATATTCATAGGCGCTGTTAGCCCAACCCGTACCGTCTCCGCCGATTAAAGCCCCGCCCCAAGTATTGCCGGTCGGATCGTATTTCCAAACCTCGGCGTCGCCGGCCGAAGCGCCTAGGCCGGCATAAAGATAAGTCCCGTCATTGGCCAGCGAATAAACAATTTCGTAATTGCCGGCAGCTGTCCAGGAAGAGTTGACGCTATCCCCGCCGATCTGGCTCCATGTAGTGCCGTTCCACGACCAGACTTCTGCCTCGCCGGCAGTGAGACCGAGGCCGGCGTACAGATTTGAGCCAATGACGCTCATGGCGTAAACCGATTCGTAATTAGTTGACCAGGACGAGCTATATCCGTCTCCTCCGATCGGCAAGCCGCCCCAGCTATTGGTGGCCGGGTTGTACCGCCAAACCTCGGCATCGCCGGCAGTGAAACCGAGGCCGGCGTACAGATAGGTGGCGTCGGCAGCCAGTGAATAGACATATTCGTAATTTACGCCCCAGCTTGAATTCAAAGTATCGCCGCCGACTTTGGTCCAGGTAGTGCCGTTCCACGACCAGACTTCGGCGTCATTAGCTGAAGAACCAAGGCCAACATAGAGCTTGCTGTTAAAGACAACCATTGAAGCAATATCTTCGTAGTCGGAGCCGTTCCATGAACCGCTGATTTCATCGCCGCCGACTTTGGTCCAGGTAGTGCCGGAACCGCTGTATTTCCAAACCTCGGCTCCGCCAGCCACTCCGCCGACACCGGCATAGAGCTCCGAATTATAATCGCCGAAGACCTTGGCGCTGTTCGGGACTACACCCGGCCAGCTGCTATTATTGTCCTCGCCAGCCTTGGCCCAGCTCTTGGCACTATTGCCCTCCAGTTCAAATTTTAATTTGCCGTCAGAGCTGTCGAAATAAAGCTTGTAATTGCCTTTATCAAGCATAGATAAAGCGGCATTATCGGTATTGTCAAAAGCGCTGTTGAATTTGATGTAGGCCTCAAGGGTCATAGCGCTGGAGAGGGAGAGCGAGGCCGAGTCAGCCGCAGAAGCATATTGGTTGCTGCCGTTCAGCGAAAGGCCGTTATTGGCCCGGGCCGAGGCAAAGGAAGCCGAGTTCTGAAGTGTTGCCGTGTTGGAATTGCCGGAAGAGTCCGCGGCGCTGCTTCCTTCCGTCTCGTCCATATGCCAAAGGGCCCGGGTGCTATCATCGTCGGGATACTGGAGCATTTTAAGCCGGGCTGTGTTAGAGGTAATCTCGGTGTTACTGCTGTCGAAAGAGTAATCGGCCGAACTGCCAAAGCTCCAGGTGTTGGTAGCAGCCTGCGCATCCAAGACTCCGATGAACAAAGACATTAGGGAGCCGAAAATTAGCGAGATTATTAGAACCAGATGCAAAGAGAGCAGGGCATATTTTAACTTCAGCCGGTGAGGATGATGAAACCAGGCCCGATACAATGAATAACGGCAATAGAGATGGTTGTGCAAATGCGGCCTTATCCGCCCTGTGGCGCCGGCAAGCCCTAAGACTATTTTTGTAACCGAGATCAAGCTAAAGACGCCAAAAGAGGTTGTCTTGCGAAAACCTGCCCGGCAGTCCCCGAACAACTTTAAACGCCTTTTCGTCAATTTCCCTCCATCAAAAACAATCGCCCAAGAGATTCCCCCCTTATCTCGAAGCTATTGTCGTTTGGCCGGTCCAGCCTTTAACCAAACCGTCTTTTCAGTAAATTTTATCTCCGCTACCTTTAATACAGGCACAATAGAAGGCTGCCCTCTCCTTTACTATCTAATGACATTATATAAAAATAAAAAATAATAATCAATTCCTTAATTGACGAACGCCGGCCGCAAACCGGCCGGATTATCCGGTGTTTAAGACTTTTTAGTTTTTCGCCCTATTTCCCTTTCTTGATCTCGTTTTTTAATCTTTTCCCGTTTATCATACTTTTTCATACCACGAGCCAAGCCCAACTCCAACTTAGCCCGGCCCCGTTTCAAATAAAGTTTTAAGGGAATGAGGGTTAAACCCTCTTGGGTACTTTTGCCTATTAACCTCTCAATTTGAGATCTGTTGAGCAGCAGTTTTCTTGTTCTCTGGTCATCGCCAAGAGATGCGGCAATATTGCCGCCAATCCAAAAAATTTCGCCGTTTATAATTCTAGCATGCGAACCAGTTAGGCTTACCCGACCATGGCGGATCGCTTTGATCTCCTGGCCCAAAAGGGCAATCCCCGCTTCAACCGAATCAAGTATTTCGTAGTCGAAGCGGGCTTTTTTATTGTAGAATTCTAATTTCTTTTTAGCTTCACTTATCATTCTTATCAAATGCTTTTCTTAAGGTTGACCAATCTTGAATAACCACCGAAATTACTCCGGCCAGAGGAACTGCCAAAATGGCGCCAAAAACGCCAAACAGTTTGGCCCCGACTAAAACTGCCAGTATAATGATGACCGGCGACAGGCCAACAGCTTTCTGCATCACTTTTGGCACAATAAAGTTATTTTCAATCTGCTGGACTATAACATACAAAACAGCCACAAACACTGCTTTAATCGGATCAACGGCCAAAGCCACAAGGATGGCGATTAAGCCAGCTACGATCGGCCCAATGGTTGGGACAATCTCCAATATGCCGGAAATAATAGCTAGAACCAGAGCAAAGGGCACGCCGATAATAACTAAACCAATCAGATCAATCAGAGCGATGATAGCGCCAAGAATTGCCTGACCGCGCAGCCAATTACCTAATTTCTGGCCGATCTTGTCAAAAATAGTAACCAACTGCCCCTTACTGGCGGGAGGGAAAACCGAGAAAATAAAGTTGGCAAAAGCGTCTTTGTCTAAAAGCAGGTAAGCTGTCAAAACCAAAGCGGTGAGTAACGTAAAAACGCCGCCAAAAACACTGGCTGTAATCGAGACAAATCCGCCGGTCAAGCCTGTTAGACTGTTCGAGATGGCAGTCAGGTTCTGTTCAAAATCAGGAACGTAATTTTTCAGATTACTGAAACGGTCCATCAGCTCCGGCAATTGAATGACCAGCTGGGAGATTTGCCGGACCAAAGACGGCATAATAAGCCAGATAACCGCCGCCACGACAGCGAAAATAATCAGAAAAAGGACTAAGACAGCCGGACCTCTTTTGATTTTCTTTTCCCAATAGTTGACGACCGGATTAAAGGCCGCCACCAGAATCAAAACCAGAAAAAAAAGAATTAGGATGTCCCTGATTAAGAAAAGTAAATAAAAAGCAACCAGGACCAGCAAAACTTTAATTATGGCCCAAACCGAGACATCAACCTGCATTTTTTGATCCTTCATCTTTCCTCCTTGTTATTTTATAAGATACACAACATAAAACCTGGAATCGGGTCATTAAGCGTTTTAGGCTTCACGATCTAATCCCCCGCTATTCTAGCATACCTGAATTCTGCTACATTACCACTGCCAATTTCCACTTTCTCGCTTTCCGTCACATTGATAGAGATATTTTTAATCGAAATTTGCTCGATAATGCCGCCGCGCCGCTCCATGGCCGACTTTAGCAACTTGCTGTTGCCGTAAATTTTTATCTCAAGCCGGGACAGGCCGCGAAAGCGGTTGAAATCAGTGTTGAGCATGAGCCTCTCATCATTAATGGCGATTACTTCGGTACCAATGTTTTTGATAGCATTGACCAGGTCAACTATTTGGGGCATACCGAGAGGCCCGTTAATCTGAATTACCGCCCCCTGGCCGGAAACCGGCAAGGCGCCGATAATTCTGGCCAGCCTCTCCTCGTCGGCCTTATATTTTTCCGCGCTGCTTCTCTGCTGGTCGTTGGCATTCTTATAGATATTCAAGTCGCTAGTAAGGTCAAAAACTTCGCGACGCAAATCGGCGTTCGACTTGGTTAATTTGGCCACTTCGAGAGCAATGACCTCATTGTTTTCGGGCTGGGAAACATGCTTGTACTCCCGGCCGGAATAAAACTGGGCCACCAAAAATATACCCAAAAAGAAGCAAATGATGGAAATGATAATATAATCAGTACGTTTAAGCATTTAATTATTGTTGGGTTTAATTTCAAAACTGCCGTCAAAAACAGGCACGGTGATATTGTCGTTCTTCTCTATTTCAAAGACCAAACCCTGTGAAATTTTTCGGCTGTGAATCTGGTCGAGGAGGGTTGGATCGCTGGTACGGCCATACATCAAAGCCTGGTCGCCGATTGCTTCTATTTTAAACGGGTTGCTAATTTTGACGTCGTTGATTAAAATCGTATTGACAATACAATCAATCGCCGTGTTAATAACAATGCGTTGGTTGTTTATGGCAATCGCCTCTGCTCCGGACGACCAAAGAAGGTTGACGGTGTCTCTCAAGTCGGCGGCATGGACAATTGAGTCTTCGTTGGCCACCTCCGACTTGCTGTCGTCATAAGTGACAATCAAGCCCGGGCCGGTTAATTTAGTTAGCCCGGCGGCGCTTTTTTTCTGTTCCAGTCTGGCTAGCTCTTCTTTACTCAAGTTGACGCTGCCACCCTCTTTTTGGATTTTTTCAATTTCTTGCTGCAAACTTTTTATTTCATCCTTAAGCTGGTTTTGTTCTGTATAGAGTGCTTCCCTGCTCTCCTTCAGACTGGCATAGGGAGCAATCGGATTGACAACCCGGGTCGGCAACGACCGCCACTGGGCAGAAAAAAGAATGCCGAAAAAGATAGCCAATACAGCCGTTAAACAACGGATTGTCGCAACTTTTGCCCTTTGATGTTTATTCATCTCGTAAATAACCTAACGGTGAAGTGATTATAAATTAACTGAAGAAACATTCTTTAGGTTACTTGGTTATATTGGTCGGAGTGCCGGGAGTTGAACCCGGAATCTCACGAACCCGAATCGTGCGCCTTACCAATTAGGCCACACTCCGACTTTGTCTTTTAAGCTGCGCCAATCTCTGAAAATATAGTTGTTAATTGTTCATTTTTGATTATGACCTCTCGAAAAATCATATCAAATCTGATATAATAAGCAAAGCCTTTTTGCGCTTTGAGCTGTTTATTGTTATACCTTGCAGCAAATCAAAAGCCAAAGATTAAATTTTTAATTTAAAATTTAAAGCTTTTTAATTATCAGAAAGCCCTTTCTTATTTTAAGTTATAAATTTGGATTGCCATGCGCCCCCATAGCTCAGCAGATAGAGCAGTCCCGTCCTAAGGGAAAGGTCGTAAGTGCAAATCTTACTGGGGGTACCACAATATACCAACGATGTTGATACAGTTGCCATCCTACCGCTTGGTTTCATGCTTGTTGGCCTGATTATATAGAAATAATGAATGGATAATTAGAGCGCTATGGACCGAATTTCATTCCGGTTTATAGTGGCAAGAACGCGCCGCCCGGCGCTTTTTTGTTGTGTAAAAAATTGATTGGCCGCTTTGGAGAGGTGCTATAATTGACTGTTTGGTTTTAAAAAAGGACCAGTTTGATAACCGGTGACGATTTGCGCAATTTAATCACTTTACAACGGCCGGAAAACGGAACCAGTTTTGATATTATTGATATTGCCGCCAAGATCATTAATTTTCTGGTCGCTCTGGCGGGGATCCTCGCCTTCATTTATTTGGTCTATATCGGAATTTTGTATATTACTTCAGGCAACAATCCCGACCAGGCCAAGAAAGCCCAGGTCGCGCTCATCAACGTTATTATCGGGATTATTATTATCGTCCTCTCTTATCTCATTGTCAGATCGGTCAACTCGCTGGCCGAATTTATTATACGATAAAAGGCGGCATATTACAGTTCTCCCGCCCGATTATCCCGCCGAAGCCCTGTGGATCATTGACAGTAGCACAAATAAACCCTAATTTGAGTGTAATTGGGTTGCTTTCCGACAAATCTCGAGGGAATTTTTTGTCGCTATTATTAGTTGAGGAAAAGTATGACAGAGTATGAACTTATGAGCAGCTTGGGCGGGCCGAGTATGGTTGGCGTAGCTTGGCTTGTTTATATTATATTTGTAGCCATTTTTAGTTTCGCCGTGGTGGCAACTTGGGATTATTTTAAAAAAGACAAAAATAAAAAATAGGACTCGTAGTGCCCAAAGGTATGGCTTTTATTGGTAGCCTCACCGAACTTCGTTTCGAACACATGTTAGCCTGGCTCGATCGTTTAACTAGAGCTTTTGACGCCGAAGATTTTTAGAGTTGAATTCGTCATTATGTTAATCCCTAAAAACCTGCCTCCATAAATTCCTGCAGCATTGCTCGCCGATTCTTGTATTTTTCTTTTAAAGCGGTGCTGATTTCCTTTGCTCTGCTAGAATAACCAAGATCTGAAATTGTTTTAAGAAAATTCGCTCTTTGGGCATAGTCGCCCCTTCCGCCGGCGTAATCGACACCCTCAAAAACAAACCGTTCGTAAATCTCAACCAATTCTTTAGGAAATAATTTTGATAGTTCCTTAAAATATTGATTAGCCAAATGGTGGCTATTTGATCGCCTGACTGCCGCCAAAACTTGCGGCCAATCTTTTTCAATGCTGTAGATCATTGCCAAATCATAAGTATTATTAATTTGGGAGACTATCTTTTTGAGAATGACCGGCCAATCCTGTTTGGTTGAAACAGACCGTAGTTTTTCAAAGTATGAAAATTTATTATTGTGGCTATCAAGGAAAAGCTTCATCAGCAGATCTACCTGACCATCGTAATCCTTTTCTCTTTCGGCGATTGTCAGCAGAAACCCAAGATAGCTATTTACCAACCCCGGATATTTAGCCCGGTTTATCTTAGCGCCTTCTTTGGCCAACACTTTGGCTTGATCTAAATTGTTTTCTTTAATCGCACTCCGAACCGCCTCTTCACGGATATCGTTAAAGTGGATATTTTGCTCAATAAACCTGTCAGCTGCATCCTTGCTTTCATGTTTTTTGATAAAACCCAACTTGATTAAAGCAACTTTCTCCGCCTCATACTCGCTACTGTATTCCGACTTCCTGCTCAGGCCGGCTACATACACATCCAACTCATTGAATAACCGAGCCTTTTCTTGTTTGGTAGCCATTTCGCCAGCGATTCGCAAAAACTCAAGCGAAAAATGCCAACCATCATACTTTTTATCTCGGTATTCGGACAGACAGTAATTGATTAAATAAACTCTTGTTTGGCTGGATAATTTGCTTTGCGCAATTTGCCCCAATCCCATAAATGCCTGCTCAATATATTCACCAAGTGCTCCGTTCGAGTCATCGGCATACTGCAGAGCAGGAACTAAAGTTTCAATAATTGCGCCGTAGGCGTCAATAGCGGCCGTCTGGTTAACTGGCTCAAGGTTTTTCCCCTGGTCGAAGACCTTCTCGGTGCCTCTTACTGCTTTATGCGACTGCCAATAATCAATAAAACCATGCCGGTCTTTGGCGTAGTTAAGCGAGTCCCGAATAATTCTTTTAAAGGAGTTTTTATCATTGGCGCTGTTCACCAACTCCAACTCGGCTGTGATAAATTCATCAAATTCCAGAATCTCCGATCTAGCTTTGTCGATTAGGCTGAGGAGCTGTTCCTTGCTCATTTCATCCAACAGCGAATCATCGGATTTCTTTGGTTTTTCCGTGTCGCCTGCCAAGGCATAAAAGACGGCGATCTCGTGCTTACAAAAGTCTCCTTCATAAGGACAACCACAATAGCTATCGATAATTTCTCGTTCACTTAGCGTTACTTCCACCGTGTAATCAAAACTACCCTTGACCCGAGCACGCCAATGGTCTCTGTCAAACTCCTTTAAACCGAGTACTCGACCACCTCTAAAATACTCTAGTCCGTGCTGGAGAAAGCTTGCATCAATCCCATCCTCAAAGTTGTCGAGTGTAAACATTGTTTTATTACAAGATATAATAGTCAGGAATTCAGTGCGTAAATCCGCCAGCTGGCGGAGGGTTTAATAACAAGATATAACACAGCGTCCCGAAGGAACTACGGTGCGTTAAAAGCTTTGCTTATACCCCACAGCTTGCTAAAGCTCCAGGGGTCCGGGGCTTGCTCCGAGGTTAATACCCTTTATTATATCTTATTTCAGAATATAGGCCGAAGCCGGACCTTTACCAATTTGAATAATAACCCCGAGTTTTTTCAGATTAGCCAACTTTAATTGAGCAGTCCTTCTGGGACATTCAAGAATATCAACCACATCCTTGACTGTAATTTTACCAACCTGATCAATGAAATCTAGTATTTGCATCTGACTTGAATCAAGAAAAATTTGGGATCCGTTCTCTTTTACTGTCTTCTTCATTGGCAAAGCCATAATCTGGTTTCTAACATTATCAATTTCTGCTTTAAAACCTTCAACAAAATATTCAAGCCATGGCGTAAAATCAACAGCTCGTTCCTCGTAATTATTACCTAAATTGATAGCTGCATAATACTTTTGTCTGCCTTTGTTGTAGTATTCCTCAAGGGCAAAAAGACGACGAAAATCATACCCCCGCTCATAGAGCAAAAGAGTTGCCATAGCTCTGGCAGTTCTACCATTACCATCAGTAAAAGGATGGATTGCAGCTATTTCCTGGTGTAGAATACCGACAACAATCACCGGATTTACTCCTTGTTTTTCACTTTCATGAAGCCAATCGATGAGACTTCTACAAAGCTTGGGTACTTTTTCAGCCTTAGGCCCGGTATAGACTATTTCGTCTTGAAAACCCAATCGCCTGCGTACTATATAAACCGGGCTCTGGCGATAATGACCAGACCGCTCTTTGAGTAGGGTTCTACTTGTTACCAGTTGGTGTATTTTTAACAATGTTTTCTCGGCAATCGGTTGCTTCTTTTCAACAAACCGGCCGATAAACTCTAATGCCTTGAGATAGTTTTCAACTTCGTAAATATCACGATCCGGCGCATCAATTTTTTTATGAGCCGCAATCATCTCGACCTGTTTTAGATCGAGCATGTTGCCCTCTATCTCCGTTGAGTTCTGTGACATCCTAATCATTGCCCTGCGTCGTAACCGTATTTCATTTTTAGGCAGGATCCGAGCACGATCAATCACAGCTTTCGATTCAGCAATAGCTGTAAGCATAGAAACTATCTTGTTGTTTAATGTATACTTTGGATTGAACATATTGCTTACAGTATACTCTAAATTTTGAAATCGCGCAATAATCGCGCAAGTTTTTCAGTTCCAGTTAGGCATAAGCAAGATTTTTTTATGAAATCAAAAGTATGCAAGCCAACGGTAATCGAACACTAAATTGATCGTAAAAATGCACACGGATATATCCGTGTGCATTTTTACGTCTATAATATTAGATAATTATTATCTACAAGACAATGTATTTTTACAATGACAACTTGTATCCCGTTTGGTAGCCTCAAGGGGAATCGAACCCCTATTGTCACATTGAAAGCGTGATGTCCTAACCATTAGACGATGAGGCCATGGTGGATCGCCTGAGATTCGAACTCAGAACCAATGGCTTAAGAGGCCACTGCTCTACCGTTGAGCTAGCGATCCGTACGATTTAGCAATTCTGTTCTCAAAGATTATAACAAAATTACCCGCAAATGGCAAGCGCCACAATGTCCCGATAAGTCCGGTCCGCCTAACCTGAAATGTATTCTCGCTGTTAAAATCATTGTCTTTTTGCCGTAAAACCGTTATAATGCGGACAAGTAATAATTTAATATTAAAAATTTAAATTTTCCCCGGAAATTAAGATGGCAAATCGGACATTGGGTTTAGATAAATCTAATTTAGAAGCTAAATATTTACAAGCCGGGCAATCAATCGGTTGCGGCGGCTGCTAATTTTAGAATATAGGTACTAATCTTCCGTTTTTGGAAGAATGTTTCATATTGTCCGTTTGCTTTCTGCCTTGAGGTGGGGTTGAAAGGAAATCTATGGTTTATGTCCTGATCGCCGTTGCCGGACTGGTTCTTGGCGGTTTTTTGAGTTATTTTATTTTTCTTCTGACTGCCGGCAAAAAGGTCTCGAATGCCAAGACCAAAGCGGAAAAGATATTGCTCGAAGCCGACAATAAAAGCAAAGAGATCGTTTTGTTATCCAGAAGCGAGGCGCTAAAAATCAAGGAAGCGGCCACCAAGGAGTTTGACGAAAAGGGCAAATATCTCGACAAAACGGAAAAGGATTTACGCCGCCGCGAACTGCACGTAGATGAACGTTTCGAGGAGCTTAACAGGTCACAGAAGGAGTTGGGCGGCAAAGAAAAGCAAATCGAGGATATCAAACAAGCCCTGCGGGATCTGCGCAAAAAGCAGGAGGACAGTCTTGAGCGTATTGCCAAGATGACTAAGGAAGAGGCTAAAAAGGTCCTCTTTGATCTGGTTGAAAAAGAGGGTAAAGATGAAATGGTCAAAAAAATGAAAGAGGTTGACCTCTACGTCAAAGATAACATCGAAGACTATTCCAGAAGGATCCTGGTAACCGCGATGCAGCGCATCGCGGCTGAGACCGCCTCCGAAACAACCATCGCTTCGATCCAACTGCCCAACGAAGAGATGAAGGGACGCCTTATTGGCAAAGAGGGTCGCAACATTCAAACCTTTGAGAAGGTTACCGGGGTTGATTTGATTATTGACGATACGCCCGAAGCAGTTGTTATCTCGACTTTTGACCCCATCCGCAAGCAGGTTGCCCGCGTTGCTTTGAATGATCTGATCGCCGATGGACGGATCAATCCGACTAAAATTGAGGAGGCTTTTGAAAAAGCCAAAAAGGTTGTCGCCACCGACATTAAAAAATCCGGCGAGGAGGCGTGTTACGAAGTCGGCGTGGCCGGTTTGCCGCCGGAGATTATGCAGATTTTGGGGCGTCTAAAGTTCAGAACCTCTTTCGGTCAAAACCAGCTGGAACACTCGGTTGAAGTAGCCCGAATCGGCGCTCTCTTATCGGAAGAAGTCGGGACCAACACCGCCCTGGTCAAAAAAGCCTCTTTGCTCCACGATTTGGGCAAGGCAGTTGACCACGAAGTGCCGGGCTCCCACGCCGTTATCTCGGCCGATATTTGCCGTAAATTTAAGCTTGCCCCGGACCTAATCGTGGCTATCGAAGCCCACCATGGCGATATTGAATCAGAGTCGGCGGAAGCCGTCATCGTCCAGATTGCCGACGCTATTTCGGCAGCCCGGCCCGGTTCGAGAAGGGAGTCGTTTGAATTATATGTTAAAAGGCTTCAGGAACTCGAGAGAGTGGCCAACTCCTTCGAGGGCGTGGCCAAGTCATTTGCGGTCCAGGCGGGCCGCGAGGTGCGGGTAATGGTTATACCCGAGGAGGTTGACGACCTCGCTGCCGCCAAAATGGCCAAAGAAGTGGCTAAAAAGATTGAGGAAGAAGTCCAGTATCCCGGCCAGGTGAGAGTGAATATTATCCGGGAAACAAGGGCGACCGAATACGCAAGATAGAATCCTGCCTATTTGGAAATCATTAAGCGCTAACTAAATTTGAAAACACCGTAAAAATCGGGTTGATTATTGAATGTAAAAATGCAGAAGGCAAAATTATTTACAATATTATTTATAGGTGACATCGTTGGGCGGCCGGGCAGAAAGGCCGCCGCTTATTTTATTGATAAAATCAAAAAAGAGAGGCAGATTGATCTGGTTGTCGCCAATGGCGAAAATTTGTCTGCCGGCAAGGGTATGACGATCGAAAGATATGAAGAGATGGTTGAAGCGGGCGTTGATTACTTTACTTCAGGCAACCATATTTGGAGTCAGGAAAGTTTTTTGCCTTATCTTAACGATGCCAAAACAAAAGTCTTGCGGCCGGCCAACTACCCTGATAGCGCGCCCGGCCGGGGAGTGGCAGAAATCGAGGCAGGAAAAACAAAAATTACCCTTGTTAATTTGATCGGCCGGGTCTTTATGAACGATGATGTTCCCGACCCGTTTGTTGTCGGCAAAAATATTGCCGACAAGCAGAGCGGCGATATTATCGTCGTTGATTTCCATGCCGAGGCGACAAGCGAAAAAATGGCGCTGGGACGCTATTTAGATGGCAGAGTGTCGGCTGTTTTAGGCACCCACACCCATGTGCAGACCGCCGATGAAACAATACTGGCCGGAGGGACGGCTTTCATCTCCGACGTGGGCATGTGCGGACCGGTTGACTCTGTTTTAGGGATAAAGAAAGAGATAATTATCGAAAAATTCTTGACACAACTGCCTAAGTCGCATAAAGTAGCAAGTGGAGATAGTAAATTTAATGCCGTGATCGTAATGATTGACAGGGAGTCAAAAAAAGCACTGGACATTGAACGGATCTCCGAGCTCTATCAAGCTGTATAATACCCTTGGAAGGAGGTGAGTGTGCGATGAATAAGAACGAAGTAATCAATGAAGTTGCGCGCAAAACCGGTTTGTCCAGACGCGAGGCCGAAGCCGGTGTACAAACAACGCTCGATATAATTGCCGGAGAATTAGCTAAAAATAGCAAAATTACTCTAACGGGTTTCGGAACTTTTGATGTCGGACAAAGACAGGCTCGAGTTGGCGTCAATCCCCGGACCGGAGAACCGATCAATATTTCGGCAACAAAGATGCCTAGGTTTAAACCAAGCCGAACGCTTCGAGACCAGGTTAAATAAAATTTTCAGATAAATATTTTAAAAAGTCCCCTGCCAACGCAGGGGACTTTTTAAAATATTTCCCAGATCGCTATTCTAGCGCCCTATCTTCGAACAAAACAACAGATTCTATTTTGAATACGGTTTTGACGATAACTCAAAAATTATAGTAAAATTGATCTATACCTCGTCAACCAAGGTTTCTTTCACCTGACAATTATTTTCATATCATGAATCGTGGCAATAACGACCAGCATATTTTCACTTGCGATGCCGATTGTGCCTACTATCTTGAAAAACTCTTCGACTTGAAAATAGAACATCCTTTCGATCTTATCCATTACTGCCTAATGGGTACTCATACCCACATGTTTGTCAGAATTCAGAAAGAAACAGACTTCTCGATATTATCTAAAAGACTAAACCTAAGTTACGCCAACTACTTCAAAAGAAACTATGGTGCCATCGGCCATTTTTGGCAAGGCAGGTTTAAGAGTCAACTTATCAGCAATGACACCTACTTTATGCAATGAGGCAAGTATATCGAACTAAATCCAGTGCGTGCTGGCCTAGTCGAAAAACCGGAGGGGTACGAATGGTCCAGTTATTCTCATTACGCTTTTGGCAAGCCAAATCCTCTCGTCACCGATGATTTCTTCTGCTACGAGTTAGGGCGCACTGCCGAAGAACGGGCGAAAATCAAAGCGCGATTTTGGCCTCCGCAAAATCGCTCCACATTCTTAATTCCGAACAAGTTACTACTGGTGCCCCAGGAAGGAATCGAACCTTCGACCTACTGTTTAGAAGACAGCCGCTCTATCCACTGAGCTACTGGGGCATGGTACGCCCTGAGGGATTTGAACCCCCGACCTACTGGTCCGAAGCCAGTCGCTCTATCCGCTGAGCTAAGGGCGCACATCAATAAACAAGAAAACTCAAGGACTAAAGAACTTAAAAACAAAGCGAATCTGTTCTTGTTCTTTGATTTTGAGATCTGTAATTCGAATTTATTCTAGCACATTTCGGCTTTTGGGGCAACCCGGACAGCTAAGTTTTTCGTTAACCCGGTTAAATTAATTTTTCAATCGTCAAACCGTTACCGGAGTGCGCTTCCCAGATTTCTGATTTAATGCCTTGGGTCTCAATTGTCGGATCATTATCATATTTTTCTTTGACTGATTGTATGAATTCTTCTTTGTTAGTTTGATCAACAAAAGCCACAATGCAACCGCCGAATCCGCCGCCGGTGATGCGCGCGCCATAGCAGCCGGGCGAATTAACTGCTGCCCGCTGCATCAGATTTAACTCTTCACACGAAACATCATAATCATCCCTAAGGCTCGCAAAGGCCTCGTTGACTATTTCGCCCAGCCGGCTAAAATCTTTCTGCTTAAGTGCCTCGACGAAAGCAAAAACCCGTTCCTTTTCGGTGATCGGATGCTTCATTTTTTTGTATTCGTCCCTTGTCAATTCTCCCCTATACTTCTCCAGACGCTCCAAGCTGATGTCGCGGATATTCCTGGCTTCCGGATAACGCCGGTGCAGCTTGGCAAAACCGCGCATGGCCGCGTCTTTTCTTTCTTTAAAACCGGAATAAAGCTGGTTGTGGCGGACCATGGTGTTGCAAACGAGAATTGAAAGCTCTTCTGGAATTGATATATATTCATAAGTAAAGCTGCGATTATCAAGCAGGGTGGCGTAGCCTTTACGCGATACTGTTGTCGCAAAGTGATCCATGGCACCTCCACGAGTGCCATACCAGTACTCTGCCCAGCAACCCATCATGCATAATTTGTCCAGCAATCTGGCCGTTGGTTTGTCTGCGCTTTTTTTATTGATCATTTCAATTGCCCGGCTGTTTTCAATTTTGTTTTCGCCATCGGTAAAACCGTTAGCCAATCCCAGGGCAGCCAGTGCCGTCATCGTCAGGACAGAGGAAGAAGACAAGCCGCCGCCAATCGGAATCGAAGAATCAATCAGCACGTCAAAACCCTTAAGCGTTTTTCTAGTGTACTCTTCGGCGTACATGGCAATGGCGCCTTGGACATATTGTACCCACTGCAACTTGCTTCGATTATCGCCAATTAAAAATTCGATCCGCGGCTCTTCAAGTTCGTTGATGTTCTTCGAGTACATTCTTATCCGATTGTCCTGCCGCGGCCGCAATAAAGCTGCCATCTTAACATTGTCAACCGCCATCGGCAGAACAAAATTTTCATAATAATCGGAGTGCCCGCCGATCAGGTTTACCCGGCTTGGCGTAACGATGCGAAATATCGCCTTTGTCCCAAACTCCTGCTGAAAAACTTGCTCATTCGTATTAACCATGGCGGTTTTTCCCATAGACTTCATATTTCAAGTCCTTTCCAATACTACAATGTTTTTTAAAATTTAGCCGAGGTAGCTGCTTTTGTTCAATGATCATACTTATTCATATCTTTTTATCCAATATGCCGATAGCTAAATTGGCCGGTTCCAGTTTTAAGCGAAAATAGCTGTACGAATCGCCGCTGACCGAGAGCTGTAAATCTTTCTTTGTAATTGATTTTATCTGCTTTTTTAGCGGCAAAACAACCTTGCTTTGCAAATCATAGCGATTGGTACCGTAAGAATCACTAATATCGCTATTGGTTAAAGACAAATCGTCTGCCATCAAAAGCTTACCCAGAATGGCCACGGTTGCTTTTTGGCTTGGCAGCTCTTTACTGGTTAACGGTTTGCCGGCGATGAGTATCTTGCCGGTTGTTTTATCCAGCATTAGGTCGGTCTCTGCGGCCAAATCACGGTAACATTCATCCGTCACAATCCGTTTTGATCTCTTGCCGTGATAGCACAATTCCAAAATTAAGACATTTTGATTTAGAAAAAAATGGATAAGGCCCGCTTCGATGTCCTGTTCTATTTTACCCGCTTCTCCGCCAATGCCATCCAGCCAGGAAGCATAATCAAGCCAAATCTTCCGTCCTGATTTCCGACGAAGACGGTTGACCATCTCGGTTATCTCGCCCCGGTGGTATCCAAATGGCACAGCAAAAAGCATCGCTCCACCCTTGCCGATGCCTGAAATTTTCACCCCTGAACCGGCCCCATTAACCTCTTTGTTGGCCAAAGTGTGAATATTACGGTAGATCAGGTTGGCATTTTTAGTCGTCAAATCTAAGATATGCAACAGGTTTTGATACTGGTTGATTGTATTAAAGAAGTCGCTTATCACCTTATCGTTTAAGCCCTGTGTAAACAATTGGACAAATCGGTTGGCCATTAAACCAGTGGTCATATTGAGCATATCAAGAAACGTCTTCCGGAAAGGAGGATGACTGTAATTTTTTATCAAATCGCCCGTTCTTTGGCTGGCACTGTCCAGTTCCGCTATGGTGTGCTCGGCTGCAATCGCCACGCTTTGGGAGTTGGTCTGGATCCCGGAATAAATCAATCCGAAATCAATCGGCCAGGAGAGAGGAGTTTTAGCCTCACAAATTTGAGAGATAGGATAAGACGAGAAGTTGTCATCAGAACCGAAATATACAATCGGTTCTCTGTTTGGATTTAAAGCGTTGTAAGCAGATATTCCGGATGAATAACCACTCTGACTAAGAGATAATATTCGCCGTGCCAGCCCAAAACGACTCTCAAAGTCGTCTTGTGGCGAAATTAATATAGCGAGAGCAGCAGCCAACGCTCCATTCGAGCCCAAACCATGCCCAATTGGCGCTTCGGTCAGAACATGAAGATTGACCCCGCTAAATTCTTTTCGATTTCTAAAACGGTTTTCCAAAAACTGTTTCCAATTCTTAATCAACTGCTCATCTAATGGTTTTCCGATAAAATGACCATCTTCTCCCTCGTATGCCAGGTACTCTGAATCAATCTGCACTGTATTATGAGATGTATATTCAAAACCGACATAAACCCTGAAGGGCAGTTTTTGGCTGATCAGCAAGCCGCCTTCATAAAATCCGGAGAACTCGCCCGCCCACAAAAAAGAGTTTGGTGCTGAAGCAACTTTTTGGCATTTAGCAAAAAAGTCCCTGTAAACCCCAGGAAACTGCTTGTGCAAGCTTTGGCTATTGTGCGGTTGCCTGTTTTGCATATAAGCAATCTAGCATTTTACGGCCTGGTAGTCGAGACCGCATCATCTTCCATATTCAGCTTTTCTATTTTTTTCCGATCACATAAAAGTTTGAATGGACAAAGCAACCATTTCGAAGGGAGAAAAACCATGTTTGACAGCAATCTGGTTTGCGCCGACGCTGTCCAGACCGGACTGGTCAAGCCCGAAATTCTAAGGAAGTCGGAAAGCAACACGGTCCGCGGTTTCAAGGCGGACCACGACGACATCGGCCCGGATGTTCTAGCCCTGGTGGAAAATATCAGGGCTAAGCGCCGGGCAGAAACGCGCGGCCTTAAAGAGACCGCGCCGCTCGTGTCCCTCGCTGCGACCGCAGTGGTCGCCTAGTTCGCCGGTCCCGAAGCAATTTTTTTGCACGGGACCGGATTTTTATCAGTGCAGATTGACATTATCTCATATTATGATACAATTCATCGCATAACGTGCAAAAGGAGAAAAACGTGAAGTTCGATCCGGAATGGTTCGCGGCGCAGACGCGCCATCGTTATCCAAATCGCAATCTCGAACCGCTGGCCAAAGAGATGGGGCTGACCCATGAGGTCAGCGTCAAGACAATCAACGGCCACCTCTGTTCGATCTCTGGACGCTCCAGCGACGGCAAGTGGCACAACTATGACTGGGATGGCACCGAGTGGCAAGAAAGAGCCATCGCCAGTTAATGTTCCTTCAGACAAGACACCCACCGTGGGTGTCTCACTTTTTAAATAATCGCAACGCCTTTACCATAATAAAAAGACCTCAATGAGGTCTTTTTATTATGGGGCGGCTAGCGGGAATTGAACCCGCCATTGCAGTGCCACAAACTGCCGTGATAACCACTTCACCATAGCCGCCATGTAGCCGCACTTCGTGCGGAAATCCTAATCTTTAGGATTAGATATTTGTGCTTACAATTTTCAACCGCTAGGTTGGCGTGGAGCGGGTAGCGGGAATCGGACCCGCATCTCCTCCTTGGAAGAGAGGCATTCGACCACTGAACTATACCCGCCGATCGGCCTTTCTTTTAGCTGCCCGAACTTTTCCATCCAAATTCTTACGAATTTTGACCGGATCATAATCGGCTATAAGTAATTTATACCAGATTTCTCGCTAAAAAACCACTAGCCTCTGATTTTTCAACGCCGCCAGGCAATCATTTGTGTGAATCTGGCTGACTGTTGACTAAAATAACTGCCCTTGCTATCATTTATAACATATCTACCCCTACCATAGGTAGATGTATTTTATTGGCTATTTATCAGTATTAAGGAGAAAAATGGACAAGAAACATGAAAAAACGGTTATTAACTTCAAAAAGGCCAGAAGTCATATTGATAAAATCGTAAAGATGTTGGACGATGGAGAGTACTGCATTGATATCATGCAGCAGAATCTGGCGGTAATAGGACTTTTGCGATCAGCTCATCACATGTTGATGGAAGGGCATCTCGACACCTGTTTCAAGAATGCGATGAAAACAACTAATGAAGAGCGCAAGCAAAAAATGATCGCAGAGATACTTAGGGTCACGAAACTTTCAAATAAGTAAAATTAGTTGTTGAGAGATAATAATGACTTCCAAAAAGAAAAACAAATTCATAACCAAAAAAAATTCAGAAGAAGGTTATTTTCCGAATGCTAACCACTCCATTGATAAGAACAAGACCATTGTTCCGATAAAGGGTATGCACTGTAGATCGTGCGAGATCTTGATTTGCGAAAAGCTAGAAGAAATCCCTGAGATCAAAAATGCCCAGGTCAGCTACAAAAAAGGCCAAGCATTGATCTACTCCAAAACACCCCTTGATATGAGGGCAGTTGAGTCTGCGGTGGAAGAAGCCGGTTATGAGGTCGGCGTTGACGACTCTAAGGATTGGATTACTCGTGATCCCGCCAAGTACAGGGATTTGGCAGTTGCTTTTGTGATTCTCTTGGTACTTTATATCATCGCCAAAAAGTTGGGGATTGCAAGCATTAATGTTGGCGGCTCAAGCGGCAATCCGTCAAGTTTGCTTGTTGTCCTTATTATTGGTCTTACAGCCGGAATTTCTACTTGCATGGCGTTGGTTGGCGGTCTTGTCTTAGGTATATCGGCCCGTTTCTCCGAAAAGCATCCCGAAGCAACTCCAGTCCAAAAATTTCGCCCCCACATCTTTTTTGTTACCGGCCGTATTATCTCCTACTTTGTTCTTGGCGGTGTTATCGGTTTAGCCGGGAAGGCTTTTCAACTTTCCGGTCCAAGTCTTGGAATTCTCACTATTATTGTTGGTTTTGTCATGTTGACACTCGGCGCACAGCTGACTGAGATGTTCCCCAGGCTTTCGAGCGGCGGCCTTACTCTTCCGCCAAGTGTGGCCAAGTTTTTCGGGATCAAAAAGCGTCACCAAAAAGAGTATAGCCATACTAACTCAATGATGACCGGAGCACTAACATTCTTTCTTCCCTGCGGCTTTACTCAAGCAATGCAGCTCTATGCCATGAGTACTGGAAGTTTCTGGCGAGGAGCAATGATTATGGGCGCTTTTGCCCTTGGCACTGCCCCTGGCTTACTTGGTATCGGCGGTTTAACATCTGTTATCCAGGGCGCTTTTGCTAAAAAGTTTTTCAAATTTGCCGGACTTTTAGTCGCAGCTTTAGCTGTATTTAATATCTCGAATGGTTGGAACTTAACCGGCTGGAAAGTATCTCTGCCATCGTTTTCTTCTGATTCAACTAAAAGCGCAACCTCTGATAACAACACAGCAGATGATCCCAATGTGATTCAGAAAGACGGAGTACAGGTTGTTAATATGACCCAGTCATCAGGAGGCTACTCCCCGAATAGTTTTACAATCAAAAAAGGCATTCCGGTTAAATGGGTTGTTAACTCAACAGACAGCCGAACGTGCGCGGCCAGCCTTGTTTTCTCCAAATTTGGAATTCGGAAAGCGCTCAAGTCGGGTGAAAATACTATTGAATTTACCCCTACCGAAACAGGTGAATATAAATTTTCCTGCTCGATGGGAATGTATCGAGGAGTCTTTAAGGTGGTCGAGGATACCGAAGCCAAAGTTTCAGAGAACTTTAATACCAGCACACAGCCGATAGAACCTGCGCCAAGCCAGGCTCCTGCCAGTCAGACATCGCCACAAAGCCAAACAGTCCAGCCTAAAGCTGAAACTCCGTCTAGTGCTTCTAGTAGCACTACTCAGAACAGCAACACCGACCAAGTTCAGGTTATCAAATCAACCTTCTTTGCAGCATCATATACAGACAATTCCGATCTGAAACCGAATGACTTTACCGTCAAAGCAAACCAACCAGTACGTTTTGAAATTGCCGCCGAAGTGGATGGCGAGGGATGTATGAGCACGATTATGATTCCCGGCTTGATTAACGAACCAGAGTTGTTTGAGAAAGGAAAGACGGTCGTTTTTAATTTTACGCCAACCAAAAAGGGCACATATGACATCACCTGCGCCATGGGCGTTCCAAGAGGAACTCTTAAGGTAGTCTAAACAAAAAATGAGCCTAGATTATTAAGGGTATTGACAAACCCTTTTGTTACCTCTACCATAGGTACAGGTCAACATTAACAAAGGGAGTACTATGTTTACATCGGAATTTGTCATAGAGGGGCACTTTAGCTGCAATGCCTGCACCAAGCTGGTGAGCAACCGGATCAAGAAAAAGATTTCTGATATCACTGAGATTAGTGTTGAAATGGACGGAAAAACGAAAATCGAAGCTGATCATGAAGTAACCAAACAAGAATTAACAGAAGTGCTTCTTGGTACTGAGTATTCTGTTCTCTAATAATCGGAAGGCAAAACCATGCAAAAAATTATGTTAAAAATCGATGGGATGCACTGTGAATCGTGCGAGAAACTTATCGCTGAAGAACTAAAAGAATTGCAAGATGTTGCAAATATTTCGATTAACTCCAAAACAGGAGAGGGGTCTTTGGAAATTGATACTGACAAAGTTACCGGAAAGCAGGTTGTTGATGCGATTTCCCTAGCCGGATATAGGGCGAAGGTAATAAATTCGGTTGGCGACAAAACAGCAAGTATTAATGACAGTAATAGTTCTCGCCCCGTTCGAACGATATCGTCCGACGAGAAGCAAGTCATAATCAAGGAGACGATCGAGGTTCCCGACCAGCCGCTCAAGGTCAAGTTTTCTGCCAAGATCGAAGCCGAGGGCATGGCCAAGCCCTCCGATTTAGCGAGGATTTTGAACTCATTTGGCAGCCCGCAGCAAAATTCTTCGGTCCCTCCGCTCCCTCGGAATGACAACGATTTAACAATGCAACCCATCTCGGCTGATGACCTCGCCGAGGTCAGACAATTTAACAATGGGCCAGTGGGCAAAAATATTGCCGATGAAAATGATGGCGCCAAAACATCATTCCGAAATGTGTCTCTCTCGCTTTACGGTATGCACTGTTCTTCTTGCGCGGCCATCATTGAACGATCAATTAAGAAAGTTCCCGGTGTAAAATCGGCCAACGTTAACTTTGCCGCCGAAAAAGCCATTATTTCATACGACAGCGGCGTAACTAAAATATCGGATCTGGTAGAAGCTGTAAAAAAGGCCGGCTACAAAGCGGAAGAAGTCAAAGCCGATAATACCGAGTACGAATCCAAAAAGAGAGAAAAAGAGATTAACTCGCTTTGGAAAAAGTTTAAGTTCAGTTTTATCTTTAGTCTGCCGATGCTCTACTTCATGCTGCTTGATTTCTTTAAGTGGCTTCCCGGCGCCGACAGTTTACCGCCCTATTTCGGTATTGTTTCTTTAATTTTGGCGACTCCCGTCCAGTTTATTACCGGTGCCGGATTTTACAAAGGTATGCGGTCTAGTCTTCGCATGAAAACCTTCAATATGGATAGTCTTATCGCTATCGGCACCTCGACCGCTTACCTCTACAGTTTGATAAGCTTCATACTTTTTATGATAAAGTATGACACTTTCATCGGTATTGACGGAATGAAGATTCCCGAACTCTATTTTGAAACGGCTGCCTTTCTTATTACCTTTGTAATCTTAGGCAAATGGCTGGAAGCGAGAGCGAAGGGGAGAACGAGCGAAGCGATTAAGAAATTAATGGGCTTGCAGGCTAAAACAGCTCGCGTGATTAGAGACGGTGTTACTTCAGATATTCCTATTGATGAAGTGGTCGGCGGCGATATTGTCCTAGTCCGGCCCGGTGAAAAGATTCCGGTTGACGGCAAAATCATTAAAGGTTCGTCCGCAGTCGATGAATCGATGATCACCGGCGAATCCCTGCCTGTCGAGAAAAATGTCGGCGACGGTGTCGTTGGCGCTACAATAAACAAAACAGGATCGTTTGAATTTGAGGCTACGCGAGTCGGTGCAGAAACTACCCTGTCTCAGATCATTCGTTTAATTGAGGAAGCTCAAGGCTCCAAAGCCCCGATCCAGGCTTTTGCCGATCGTATCTCTGCCTATTTCGTACCGATTGTCATAGGTTTGGCTATTTTGACATTTGCCATTTGGTATTTGGCATTAGGCGCAAGCCTCTCCTTTGCCTTGATGGCCTTTACCGCCGTCATTGTTATTGCTTGTCCTTGTGCTTTAGGTTTAGCTACTCCAACTGCTATTATGGTCGGCACCGGCAAAGGCGCTGAATATGGTATCTTGGTTAAGGGCGGCGAACCGCTTGAGAAAGCTTGCAAAGTTAATTCGGTAGTTTTTGATAAAACCGGAACGCTTACCCATGGCAAACCGGTTGTAACAGATATTTTAACCTTTAGTGACGTCGATGAAGATGAAGTATTAAGAGTTGCAGCTAGCTTGGAGAAATCATCGGAGCATCCACTAGCAGAAGCCATTTATACTTATGCTGATGAGGAATCGGTTGATCTGGATGATGTGGACGGATTCAAGGCGATTCCCGGCCACGGTGTCGAGGGTAATATTGATCATACAAAGTATTACTTTGGCAATCGCCGTTTGATGGTTGACATGTTAAGCCTCCCTATCGACAAAATTAACCGCAGACTTGAACGCTTAGAAGAGCAGGGTAAAACGGCCATGATTTTGGCAACTAAAGAAAAGATTGTTGGAGTTATCGCCGTTGCCGATACTGTTAAGGAGACTTCTAGAGAGGCTGTGGTAAAACTGCAAAAACTTGGGCTGGAAGTCTATATGATCACGGGTGATAACGAACGCACGGCCAAGGCAATCGCGAATCAGGTGGGCATCACTAATGTTCTTTCTGAAGTGCTACCAGACCAAAAAGCCGCTGTAATTAAATATTTACAATCTGGTACAATTGAAAATTTAGAAATTGAAAAATTGATTGAAAATTGGAAATTGAAAATTGAAAATTTCGTCTCGGGGCGGTCGGTTGCTATGGTGGGGGACGGTATTAATGATGCTCCTGCTCTGGCCCAAGCTGATCTTGGTATTGCCATGGGTTCTGGTACGGACGTAGCCATGGAAACAGGCGGCATCGTTATCATTAGAAATGACCTTAACGATGTGGTTAATGCTATCGCCCTGTCCAAAGAAACGATGAGTAAGATCAAGCAGAATATGTTCTTTGCCCTTTTCTACAACGTCATCGGCATTCCGATCGCTGCTCGCATTTTTGCCGGCGTGGGGCTGATCTTGAAGCCCGAATTAGCCGGACTTGCCATGGCTTTGAGCTCAATTTCAGTTGTGACTAACTCTCTCCTTTTGAAATATTATCGTCCGAATAAAAAGAATTACATCTCAATATTAGCGCCGTTTGTCATGGTTATTGTCTTCTCCCTTATCTTCTTCGAATTTGCCCGCATTAGTACCGAAATGGGCAAGTAAATATAAAACATGGAAACAAAATGAGCAGCAAATATCGGGAGCCGGCGGATTCATTTACTTTGTGGGCTTGGGGCATTGGCAGCTTCATTATTGTCGCTTTCATCGTTTTTATCATCTTTGCTGTCAAATCGGAAAATTCCCAGGAAAGACAAAAACAGGCGAATCAAACTTATTCCGGCGATGAGCAAGGCGCCCCTGTAGCAGAATTAAATGAAAAATTTTTTGATGCCGGACCGCTCAAGAATAAAACTGATCCAGTAACGCACAGCTTTACCCTCACCAATGCCGGTAAATCAGACTTGATTGTAAACAAACTCACCACATCATGCCACTGTACCACGGCGCAATTGACGTACAACGGCGAATCAAGCAAGAAGTGGGGTATGGCTTCGGGTAGTGATTGGCAGGTGGCAATTAAGCCCGGCGGGATTGCAACAATTTCAATTGAATATGATCCGACCAAGATGATCAGTGACGGTTTGATTAAGCGTGGTATCTACATTGGCACGAATGACCCCAAAAACCCTGAGTTGACGTATGAAATGGATATGGAGAACAATCTTTGATAAAAAAACAGCCTCATAACTGGATTGGTAGATTATTCTTAGCAGCAGGCCTTGTCGTATTTTTGCTTGTGCCATCAGCCAAAGCCGCAGAATCGGCAACTCTTTACTATAACGAAGCTTGCGGGGACTGCAAAATTTATGTTGATGAAGAGCTTAAGCCGGCACTCGATAGTCTTGGAATCAGTCTTGAAATAAAGGATTATCTCAACGAACCGAAATACAGAACCGACTTATATGCCAAAAACCAGGAGTTGAAGATTCCAACCGAGTTGCAAGATAATCTGACTGTTTTCTTCCAAAACGGTTTAATTACCGAGGGTCACGTTCCAATTAATTTGATTAAAGAAGCTCTTCAAACAGAAAATCAGTCAAAGTATGACAAGCTCATACTTTACCAGCCGGAGATGCATAAAGATATAAAAGCCTACAAGATCCAGAAAAATGATTACGCCGTAAGAGAAATGAAGATATCTGATTCGCTCTCAAATGTGCTGTCGGAAAAGTTCCTCTGGAATATTAAGGCGGATTCTAAGAAAAGCGTTTTATATCTGACGGTCATCGGTGGTTTGGCTAACAGTATTCATCCCTGTTCCATAGCGGTTTTATTATTGCTTCTCGGATTTCTCTATTCAATCAAACAGTCCCCCAAGCGCATTCTTTTGCTTGGTTTAACATTCATTGCTGGCGTTTTTCTAGTCTATCTCTGTATTGGTTTTGGCATCTTGAAAGCGATCCGCATTTCTAGCAATCCATTCTTTGCCGCCGAAGTGGCAGTCGTCGGCTTGGCCGTTCTTGGTCTCATCAATATCAAAGATGTCTTCTGGCCACACTTGCCGATTCATGTCAGAATGCCATCATTTACCAATAAGGTTTATGATTTGGTGGCAACAAAAGCCACTGTACCGCTAACTTTTTTGCTTGGCGCTGCAGTCGGCTTATGCGCTTTTCCTTGTACTGGCGGAATTTACACAGCCATCATCACCACGCTGGCTACGACCAAACAACTCTCCTTTGCCGCTTATCTTATTTTGTACAATTTTCTCTTTATCTCGCCGCTGATCATAATCACGGCACTTTCCGGCAACGAGAAGGTCTTTGAAAGGTTCCTCGACTTTCAGGCCAAAAACTCTCGACGCGCTCGCTTCCTGATCGGTATTTTTATGCTAATTATCGCCACGCTAGTCTGGTTCTGGATTACAGGCATGTAACGGTTCTCCCCCTGCCCGAGGGGGGAGTTAGAGGGGGTGGGAGAAAACAATAAATAAGAAAGGAATACTATGGATTGCCATAACCAAAATGGTACGGGTCAAAAAAGAGGTTTTAATATCGTTATGCTCTTATGCATGATCGTGCCAGCCGCTGCTATTCTGGCTCTGACAGTTTTCAAGGTTTCCTTTTCTCAGCTTCTCTACTTTGGGATTATTTTGCTTTGCCCCTTGATGCACATTTTTATGATGAAAGGTATGCATAACAACCAGGGTAACAGCTCACAAACAAATCAAAATCCCAATAATGAGACCGATACTAAGGATTAAATCATGAGGATCAGGATCACTCTTAAGGGAAAATCGGGCAGCAAATATCTAATGCACGATCCAATCAGCGGTCAAAGAGGATACAGTTTGAACCATGTCAGATCAATGAAACTTGTTGTTGACGACTAAGAACGGGGAGTAGGATGAAAGTAACATATAAAACGACACTCGAAAATATATTGAAGCACGAAAATGGGTTGCAAATTTTACTGCAAAATAATGTTCCGTGTCCAAGCTGTCCGTTGGCAGCACAGGAAATTAGCTTTTTAACAATTGGCGAAGTCAACCAGATTTACAATGTAGGACATTTACATCATGATGCATCTTGTAGTAGAATAGGAAGGTATTCCAAGCAGAGAGGAGAATATAATGGCTCTAGACAAAAACGATTTAAAACAGATTACGGAAATTGTATCCACAGTTGTTGATTCTCGTGTTACCAAATCGGAAACATATCTCAAAAACTACGTTGATTCATCCAATGCCAAGCTCGAGACTGGGCTGAAGGATTACGTTGATTCATCCAATGCCAAACTTGAATTGGATCTTAGGGATTTTGTTGAATTTGCGATCGAGAAGTCAGAACAAAAAATGGAAGTAAGATTTGACAAAATCGATTCGGATATCGGAGATATTAAGGGTGATATAAAAGAGATAAACCGAAATATTGAAAGTCTAATTGAGACGGATAATGCCTTTTTGGACTATTTGAGCGGCCACGAGAAGAGAATCGTTCGCGTCGAGAAGAAACTGGGAATAAAACCTGCGATATAATTTTGACTATAACAAGAACAAAAGGCGGTGTTTATGATGTCATATTTTTGGGGCAGCGGAGTTGATTGTTTCGGCAGCTATTATTGGATAGGAGTTGTTATGATGATAATTTTTTGGATTTTGATAATTGCCGGCATAATCTGGCTAGTCAAATATCTTGGTATCTCGAGCGCGACAAAAAGCACCGGCGAAGAAAAATCAGCGCTTGATATTTTAAAAGAGCGTTATACCAGGGGCGAGATTAAGAAAGAAGAGTTTGAGGATAAGAAAAAAGATCTGAGCTAGATTGTTTGGTTCTGCTAAAATTAAATAGAAGTTTATCAACTTGGAGGGTGTTATGAGTAAAGAGAATGTGATGATAATCGCCATCGTCGCGGCAGTCGTTGGCGGACTTTTGGGTTATACATTTGCTAAACCCACATTTAATAGCGGCTACAACAGCGCGACCGCTTCCATGATGCAAAGTAGCGGGACGATGATGAAGAACAACGGCAGCGCGATGACGAAGGCCGGCAAAATGATGCAAGATAAAGCTGGCAGCGACACAACCATGATGAACACCGGCAAAGATCTCGAAGAAAAGGGCCAGGAGATGATGAATAGCGGTTCGGAAATGACAGGTCGCAGCAGCAGCATGATGAATATGATGCAATGATTTACTCTGATTGATTATTCTATGAATGATAAGGTCGAAAAAGTTGTCAAAAATAGTACGAAGCTTTATCGTTGCAAAGAGTGCGGACTCCATTTTAAGGACAAGGAAACCGCTTTAGCTTGCGCTGAGTGGGATGAGAAATATAATGCCTGCAACCTAGAAATTGCCAGACAATCAATCGACGTTGCCAAGGAGTGAGGGAAAATTTGTTCTTCATCGCGCTCAAAAACCTATTTCAGGAGAGAACTAAACTGGCTATCTGTATCGGCGGGGTGGCTTTTTCTGTGCTGCTAATTTTGATTATGAACGGGCTTTATCAGGGCTGGAATGTTAAAATGGGGGCTTATCCGGCAAGCATTCCGGCTGACCTTTGGGTCGAGCAGGCGGGTGTTGGCGATATGTATCACACACTCTCCTTCTTACCCAACAACCTTTCGACCAAATTGGAAAATATTGAGGGCGTCAAGAGCGCCGACAAATATCTTGGCCGCCAAGCAATGTTTAATTACAACGGCAAAGACCAGTCGCTCTTTTTAGTAGGTTTGGATACGAATAACGGTATTACCAAGCCGTATAAAATGAAAGAGGGTCGCTGGCAGGATTTGGAAGATGGCGAGATAATCATCGATCAGGCTTTCGCCAAGAAGGCGAAATTGAGTGTTGGTGATACCTTAGACATAAATGGCGAAAAGTTAAAGATTGCCGGGATCTCGGACGGCGGCAACTTGCTTACTTTTTCCTATGCTTTTGTGACTATGAATCAAGCGGCAAGGATGTTCGGCTTAGGCGAAAAGGTCAACTTCTATTTACTCAATATTGATTCTGGCGCTGATCTTGCGGCTGTGAAAGATCGGATCGAAAAACAATTTTCCGGTGTTAAAGTTTTAACTAAAAATGAGTACGTTGAGACCTCAAAGAAAGTTATTACGGACACGTTTTTACCGATAATCTCTGTCCTAGTTGTTATTGCTCTGATTGTTGGTGTTGCTGTTATCGGACTTACGACTTATTCTGCGACGATCGAGAAAGCTCGCGAGTACGGCGTCTTGAAAGCAATTGGGATCAACAATTTCCAATTGTTCAAAACTGTAGTGATTCAAGCGTTGATTTCTGGTTTGATAGGATATGCGGTAGGTGTTGGATTAGCTTATCTTGTTGGATATATCGCTGCCAATGTTGTCTCTGCTTTTGTCACCCTAATCCGCCCCATCGATTTAGCCTGGGTCCTCGGCGCCACGATCTTAATGTCCTTAATCGCCGCCTATATACCGATGAAAAGAATTTTCTCGATTGACCCGGCAGAAGTGTTTAAGAGTTAATTTGATGGAAAAGCACGAACAAATCAAGCAAGTTTTATTTGTTGATTTTAACGGAGTTATTTCTTACAAGCCATTTTGGATGAGTCTGCAAAACCCAAACCACGCTCTTGCTTCACATTTTGAGATTATTGAAAATCTTTTGTTTAAGAGCGATAGTAAAATTCAGGGACTTGTTGACGACTGGATGATTGGTAAATATTCCAGCGAACAAATTCATCAAATAATATCAGATAGAACAGGAATTCCATTTGATGAATTATTTAATGTTTTTCAGTCCGATTGTAAGGAATTAGACATATCAACAAAAATTTTAGCAGAGATAAAAAAATTAAAGAGAGAATGGTATTGCATACTCGTCACCGATAATATGGATAGCTTTATTAGATTCACTTTGCCGGCAAAGCCGCAACTTGCAGAAACATTCGATGAATTGCATTGTTCCTGTGAACTTCACCAACTTAAAAAAACAAACAATGGTAAATTTTTCCGTGATACATTAAAAAAGTTACGCGTCAATTTTAAAAAGTCAGTCTTAATCGACGACAGTGAAATAAATTGCCAAATGTTTAGAAAACTCGGCGGCCAAGTATTCCGAACTGAGAATGAGGCTCAGGTTATTGAAACGTTGAGCCGCTTGGACAAGGAAGAAAAGAAAGTCGCATGACACCAAGAGAAACTGTAAAAGTTAAAGACATCGAAGTTTCGTTCCAAACCGTTAATGAAGCTGATTTTATATCGTTAACCGATATTGTCAGGTATAGAGATAAAGAGCGCACCAATTATATTATCCAAAACCGGATGCGTAATCGTAGCACAATCGAATTTTTAGGTCTGTAGGAAACGATAAATAACCCTAAATTTAAAGGCGTCGAATTCGATGCGGTTAAACAGGGATCCTTCGGTCGAAGACTCCCTCAGGATGACAAAGGGGATAGATTGGGTCAACATTTTAATTGTCATTCCGAGTGATGTAGTGTCCCATTCGGCAGGCTCAGGGTAAATTTCGCGAAGAATCTCTTGATCGCACGAGGGCGAGATCCTTCACGTTCGTTCAGGATGACAGTGAGAGATTAAGGATGACATACAATGGAGTTGCGGTGAAATCATATTGGGTTTACATTGTGACGAATAAGATAAATACCGTTTTATATGCTGGCGTAACCAATAATCTCGAACGGCGCATTTATGAGCATAAAAACAAATTGATACCCGGGTTCACGAGCAAATATAATTTAACAAAATTGGTTTACCATCAAGAATTCAGCGATATCAATGAAGCAATTGCGGCTAAGAAAAAGATCAAGGGGTGGTTGAGAAAGAGAAAGATTGAATTAATCGAGAGTATTAATCCTAAATGGGAAGATCTGGCCAATAATCTGTCATTCTGAGTGGAACGAAGAATCTCTTGTCGGTAATATAGAGAGATCCTTCGGTCGAAGACTCCCTCAGGATGACAAAAAGCAAACTCCATTAGAGCCTACCATAAGTCCGCCGACGGGATAACAATTATTGCAAACGCTAAACTAATCGGGGAAAATAATGTCAATTCTGCAAATCAAAAACTTATCTAAAATTTACGGTTCGGGGCACACGCAGGTCAAGGCCGTGGATGATATTACGCTTGATATTAGTAAGAGCGAAATTGTTTTGGTTATGGGACCATCAGGTTCCGGCAAGACCACTTTATTGACGATGATGGGGGCACTCTTAAAACCATCATCGGGTGCAATACAATTCAACTCCGTCATTCCCGCAGAGGCGGAAATCTATCAAATACCAAGATCCCCGGGTCATGGCGTTGCCTGCCCGAGGATGACAACAGGAGGAGCTACTGATTTAGCTAAAATGTCGGAGGCCGAGTTACCTCAGTTTCGACTTAATAATCTTGGCTTTGTTTTTCAATCTTTTAATCTCTTGTCATCCTTAACCGCTCTTGAGAATGTGGCGGTGCCTTTGATTGCGACTGGTATGAAAAAGTATGATGCTTTTAAAAAAGCTCGGGAGACATTAATAAAACTCGAAATGAATGACCGACTAAATAACCTTCCGCGCAACCTCTCCGGTGGTGAAAAACAACGCGTTTCGATTGCCCGGGCATTGGTAAACAATCCAAAGATTATTTTGGCTGATGAGCCGACCGCGAACCTCGACTCTAAAATCGGTCACGAAGTCATGCGGCTCTTTTGCTCAATTGGTTGCGAACAACAAAAGACAGTTATTATTGTTAGCCACGACGAACGTATCAAAGACGTTGCCCACAAAGTTCTATATATAGAAGACGGCAAACTGGTCAGGGAAGAAAAAGGCCGCCACGGAGAAGTTTGCACGATGAAACATCATCATTCAGGATAAAGGATTTTAATTATGGAGCACCCAAAGGATCACAAAACGATGGATCACTCTAAACATGAGATGGACGACATGGGAATGATGGATCATTCCGGCCACGATATGTCCAAGCACAATATGGCTGGTATGAAAATGGATCATTCGGCCCATGACATGCAATCGATGCCCCACATGGACCACGAGGCAGCCATGACCAACCCGCAGATGGCCAAGGAGATGGAGGCGGATATGCGCCGGCGGTTTTGGATTTCACTCATTCTTTCAATTCCTATATTTCTATATTCACCAGTCGGGGCAAATATCTTAAAAATAAACTTGCCGGCGCCGATTCCTGTCAATTGGATTTTATTGATTCTAACTACCCCTGTTGTTTTTTGGGCCGGCTCTATCTTTGTGACGGGTGCCTATCACTCTCTGAAAAGCAAAAGGCTCAATATGTCGGTTCTGATTGCAACCGGAGTCCTGGCCGCCTATCTTTTTAGTGTTCTGTTAACTCTCACCATCGGCGGAGAGACCTTTTATGAAGCGGCGGCTTTACTTGTTACTTTCGTCCTTTTCGGCCACTGGATGGAGATGCGTTCCCGCCGCGGTACATCTGATGCTTTGCGCGCCCTTTTTGACTTAGTACCGCCCAAAGCGACCGTAATTCGGGATGGCAAAGAAGTTGTTATACCAAGCGCCGAAATTGTCGAAGGCGACATTGTCGTCTTGAAACCCGGCGACAAAGTACCGGTTGACGGTGAGATCATCGAGGGTACGAGCTCAATTGACGAGTCGCTGGTAACCGGCGAATCTATGCCGGTTGAGAAAAGGGCAGGCGATCAAGTTATCGGTGGATCGGTTAATCAAACCGGTTCTGTCGAATTTAGGGCAACACAAGTCGGCTCCAATACAGTACTGGCCCAAATCATCAAGATGGTCGAGACTGCCCAGAACTCTAAAGCTCCCGGCCAACGAATTGCCGATAGGGCAGCTGCCTGGCTTGTTGTTCTAGCTATTGTTGCCGGTCTCACTACCTTCTTTGGTTGGTACTTCTTTGCCGGCGTGACCTTGATTACCGCCCTGACCTTTGCCGTTTCAGCAGTGGTAATCGCTTGTCCTGACGCTTTGGGTTTGGCCACTCCAACTGCGGTAGCTGTCGGAACAGGTATTGGAGCAAAACACAATATTTTAATTAAGGATGCGGCAACGCTCGAAAATACATCGAAAATTACTGCCATCGCTCTTGATAAGACAGGGACGCTTACAGCCGGAAAACCGCAAATCACCGATGTAATACCGGCCAAAGGTATTAAGCTGTATGATCTGGTGCGTTTAGCGGCTGCCGCCGAATCAAAGTCCGGCCACCCATTAAGCCAGGCAGTTATTGCCGAAGCGAATAAACGTTCTATACCGTATGCTCTGCAGGTTAAAAATTTCACCTCTTTGGCCGGATTGGGTATTGAGGCCGATATCGAGGAAAACCGTCTCCTGATTGGTACAGTCAGATTGATGAACGAAAGAAAGATTAAGACTGCGCCGCTACAAGCTGAGATTGATAAATTATTGAACGATGGCAAGACCTTAATACTTCTCGCAATCAATGGCCAGCTTGCCGGAGTACTCGGTGCTGCCGATGTTGTTAGATCAAATGCTAAACAAACTATTTCTGAGCTAAAAAAGCTAGGATTAGAAGTAGCAATGATTACCGGCGACAATAAACAAACGGCTGAGGCAATCGGAAAACAACTTGGAATTGACCGGGTCTTTGCTGAAGTTTTGCCTCAAGATAAAGCAAATTATGTTAAAAAATTGCAGGCAGAAGGCAAATTTGTAGCGATGGTAGGCGATGGCATCAATGATGCCCCGGCTCTGGCCCAAGCCGATATTGGTATTGCTATTGGCACAGGAACGGACGTAGCCATAGAAACTGGCAATATAGTTCTAATGAAATCAGATCCGTATGACATTGTCAGAGCAATGAAACTTAGCCGAGCCACGGTTGGCAAAATGAAGCAAAACCTTTTCTGGGCCTCTATCTATAATATCTTAGCCATACCCGTGGCCGCCGGAGTTTTCTATACTGCATACGGTATCATACTTCGCCCGGAGATCTCAGCTTTATTAATGTCGGCCTCATCGATCATCGTGGCTACAAACGCGGTTCTCTTGAAACGGATAGAGTCAAGACTTTAAATATCAAGCGCGTTTAGGATGTGTGTTATCTAGCAACGAGCAATTGAATTTAAAAGATTAGTGGTGGTCGGGGAGACAGGATTTGAACCTGCGACCTCATCGTCCCAAACGATGCGCGATACCAGACTACGCTACTCCCCGGCACGGAAAAACGATTCATTAGTTTTGGAGGACAGAAATTATAACAAAATTATTGTACCCAAATTTAAATCTAAGGTCAACCTCACTGACCTGAAACAACCGCCAAAATTTAAAATGATGAATTAGGAATTGTAACTTAGGCAGCAAACTATTACGATTATCTTGCCTCCGCGCGCAATATATACTTCACAATTCTATTTATACTTTCCCGCTACGATATTTTTCCTCACCTGCCAGGCGTCTTTAATCATACGCAAACCGTCTTTGATCGGATTAACAGTCGAATGGGGATTATCATACCACATAATACCCGCTTCATAAACTCTGAAACCACACTTTTTAGCAATGGCTAATATCTCGATATCGAAAGAGAATCGTTCAAAGGTCTGGCGCTGAAAAATTTTTTTAGCCGCTTCCCGTTGAAATAATTTAAAACCGCACTGCGTATCTTTGATTCCCGGCACCGTTAGCAGCTGGATAATTAAATTTAGGGCCCGGCTGCCGATAATCCGGTGAATCGGTTGCGGTCTCGCTTCCCTGCCCCCGTTATTATACCTTGAACCGATGACGACTTCATACTTTTCAATATATTTTAGCAATTTATCAGCCTGCTCGATCGGGGTTGAATTGTCGGCATCGGCAAAAAGCAGATATCTCCCCCTTGCCTTGAGCATACCCTCCTTGACGGTGTAACCCTTACCCCTGTTCTCCTTTCGATCAATAACCCTAAGACCTTCAAGTTTGCCGGCGAACTCTTCGGCTGCTGCCGATGTCCCGTCCGGAGACCCGTCAACCACCACAATGGTTTCAATGTCAAAATCAACACGCTTCCGGTAGCGAATAATCGCTTCTAAAATCAAATGGATCCGGTCCTTTTCCTTATATGCCGGAACAACGATTGATAAATAAGGTTCATGCTTCATATTTGCACCTTTCGCTTATAGCCCAACTTTCTTTTTCTCGATGTCCAAACTACCGACAGGATCTATTTTTTCAATACGGTAAGAGGATTTGGGCGGATACTTGGCCAAATCCTGCGGCGTAATATTATAAACGAGTATAGACCCGCCAACCACAGCCTCGGGAGTAAAGTTGTCTAACCATTCATAAGACCACTTCTTTTCCTTCGGCCCGTACAATTTTGATGATTGATAGTAGGTGGACGAAACAGCCAGCCAGCCGGTTGTCGGACCGTAAGAGCTGTGCCATTCACTGGCTTCCCGGATATAATACGATGGCACCGAACCGCCGAAATAATCAATTTTTATATCCTTAATGTCGTTGTCTTTAATATAATTTTTCAATCGAAGCAAATCCTGTCCCCAGTCGAGGGAGGAGTCCACTAAATACTTATAACGTTGGTCGCGCGGCACAAAATTATTAAAGTAACTGATATATTGCGGAAAGTATGACAAAGTATGATACATCATAAAAACGATCAGCGCAGACAAAATTCCGATATAAACACCGGCCGGTTTTTTTGCCTTAATCATCCGGTTCATCAACCAGCCGATCAGCAAAAGCACAAACGGTATAGTTGGCATCAAATGCCTGATACCGATATTCAATGACCCCTTCAAGGTAAAAGCCCAGTAAACGATTATCGGCATTAAGATTAGCCACATTTTCCAGGAACCCTTATCATTGAATTTGAAACGGTTTTTTATGACAACAAAAAGCGATGCCAGCACCAATAATATAATGGTAATTGGCGTCTTAACCAACCAGGCAAATGGAAAGAACCAGCTAATTGACTTTTCTGCGACATTATTTAAAGCAAAGGTGGCGTTGCCTCCGCCAACCCGAGCCACCACCAGGAAGATGCCCAAAAAATAGTGGCCGAGCGCTCTGGCGGCCACGTTACCCTCGAACAAGTGAAGAAAGTTGCGGAAAATCAGGGTTGCCGGATCGCTGGTCAGATTCCTTTCAATTACTTCGTGCTCAACAGAAACCGGTGTTTGCCAAACAAAGGGAATATAAACAAGCCAAACCAACAATAACGAGAGGACGCAAACCAAAAGATAATCTTTAAAGTAGGCCATGAATTTAGGCCACAAACCGTCTTGCCGTTCTTGATAAGCTCGAATGACAATAAGAATTAAGAGAATGCCAAAGAGTAAAAATGATGAAAATTTCAAAAGCTGGGCCAGGGCAAAGGCAACTGATGCCAGAGCGATTGACATGCTGGTCCGATTCTCGATCATCTTGTCGAAGTAATACATCGTAATAACAAAACCCAAGGCTGCGGCAATGTCGGTCGTGACCAAGCGGCCGTGAGCCAAAACATCGGGGTAAAAAGCGAATAATAACAAGACGAGCAAACCGACTTTCCGACCGTAGAGCTCTTTGGCCCATTTAAAGATAAAGTAGCCCAAAAGCAGCATAAGCAGTATCATGGGAACTCGAGCCCAAATCAGCAAATTGGCAGGATCATTCCCGGCTTCGTAGAGCATATACCAGCCAGCCTCCCATTGGTTTATGCCGCTCCAGCTCCAATCCGCCTCCGGCCCCCTGAAACCTTTTAGAACAAGCGATAGACCAGCCAAAGCCTTAGCCAAAGGAGGATGCTCGGGGTTTAAACGAAAATCATTATCCTTGACATAGGTATAACCCGACGGAATATGGGCGATTTCATCTACCGTTCCGGAATCCCCAGGATCCCCCAAGATACCCTTCGAAGAAAAAAAGGCGAGCAAAAACATCACCGACAAGAGTATGATTGCCGCAACATTGGTCCAAATTCTCTTTTTCTTTTCCGACCAACTGTCTAAAAAAGTCAGCATAGCAACCCTCCAAAAAATAATTTTTTAATTTTAAAAACACAAACCTCAAGTTACTTCTCAATAAACGACCTTTTTATTGATTTAACCGTTACCCTATATTCTAAATACTTCCCAAGCATTAGTCTGGTTTGCGATTCGAGTGCCGGAAAAGCAGAGAAAATGATATTGGTAAACGGTAAAATTATTGGCGTCAGTACCCAATCTAAAACGATCCGCCAGAATGGTTTTTTGCCTTTATGGGGCGGAACCAGCAGAGACGAAATAATCAGGGAGGTGACCATACCCACCCAAGCCACTGTCAAAAGCCTTGAGTAAATGCCGGGAAAGTTGAAGGCGAGCACCGTGTTTCTGAAACCGGGATTTAAGGCTAACGGCAACCAAGCTGATGTTGCTAAAATAAGCGATGTTGTTGACCAGCTGATGTGGGCCTCCCAAAGAATCAGGGCGTTGGTCCACCTGTCAATAAAAGGAATATTGCTGTTGCCGATCGTGTGTTCCATGACATAAGGAATATCGGAAACACCCCAAGCCCAGCGCTTTTTCTGAAGATACTGCTCCCGCATTGTCGCCTTCAAACCATCGGCCAAAACGGCATCTTGGTAAATAGGCGTGAACATCGGCACTACTTCGTGCCGGCCGTTAAACTTAAAATAACTTCGCCAAAACTGGTGGCCGTCTTCCACAATGGTTATCTTGCACCAAAAATCAACCCTGACAAGCGCCTCCAGACTCTGGGCATGGGCAGAAAAATTTCTTAAGCGGGATGGCCTGGTCGCCACGATTAACTGCCAGAATGAGGAACCCATAGCAATCAGTCTCATCGGTACCGGTACGTCCCAAATGTTATTGAAGTACATCGGGAGGGGCTGGAAACTCTTGTGGACCGGGTCGTCATCCTGCAAGTATTTGTAAGTAAGACAGGGTAAATATTTTTTGTCCATAATGTTGTCGGCATCCATCGTTGTTACAACGACATTATCAAAGGCGATCTGTCGGTCGGTAAAATATTTAACCATCTTCTTGCCAGCGTAAGTAATATTCGGCCCCTTGCCAATGATTTCACCTATCAGATCCTTGGGATGCATGATGGTAATAAAATCCCCTAACTGCTTCGAATATTTTTCCGACAGAATCCTGGCATTCGCCATGGCCCGGTCTTTGTCTCTTTCTTCGGTCGCTAAAACATAAATAACCCGTTCTTTTGGATAATCGGAATTGATAACGGACTCAACCGAGGCTTCTAAAATTTTCACGTCCTCCTTGTACGTCGGGACAATGATAAGATGATAAATGTTCCGCCAGTTCTTATCGAACCGGCCCTTTTCCACTAGTTTTAACCAATCAACGGCCATATCGCGCTTAAAATTACGATAGCCGATAATTAAGCGGTAGGACATTAGAAAAGTTTTAATCAGCCAGTAGCTCAAATAGAAAATCATATAGACGGCCAAAAAACGGGCGGCAAAAAGGGATAGGACGATCGGTGACAGCACAAAAATCCAGGCAATCAGGCCCGGTAGAATTTCGAATAACCTTTTATACTTCCAATTGCTCATTTATTTAGATGTTAAACAAGTAAAACAGCTCGAGGGCAAAAACCATAATTGACATGAGCAAACTTGAAGAAAGCAGCAATCGGCTGGTCTCGGCCTCTTCGCTGTGGGCCGATATAGAGAGTACGGTGTTGATTACTATTATAACCATTAAACAGTTGATTGGCGAAATATTAATCCGGTACAACTCGGAAATATTGCTTCCGGCCAAGCGCGATACCCAAAGCGTGACATCAAACATTAATACCCCCAGTGTACCAAAAAAGACATAGAAATTCACCTTGTCAACAAAGAGGGTGTTTTTAATGAGAGCGGCGAGATTTTTTATTGATTCTTTCATTTTGGTTTTTGGAGCCGATGGGCGGACTTGAACCGCCGATCTTCGCTTTACGAAAGCGCTGCTTTACCGCTAAGCTACATCGGCGTTGGAGCGAGTGAGGAGAATCGGACTCCCGCCTCAACCTTGGGAAGGTCGCGTTCTACCACTGAACTACACTCGCTCGTGGTTCCGGGACTTGGATTCGGACCAAGATTGACGGCGCCAAAGGCCGCTGTCCTACCATTAGACGATCCCGGAATAGTCCATAGACCAAGATTTACTAATTGATAGTAGCAAATTTACCCGCCTTTTTCAATTTTTTCCCCTATCGAAAACTCAGCAATTATTACTAAACCATTGCTTGATTTTGAAAGGTGAGCAGACCGAGGCCGCCAGTAAACCCGGCAAGGGCAGGCAATTTTCGGTCAATTTACCTCCGGCTGCATAACGGATTTCAAGATGCGGTTCATCTCCATTGAAAATCATCTTGTCATTGATACAATAAAGGAACTATGAAGGAAAAATTATCAAAAGAAGAGGAAGATGTGATCGCAAAAAAAGGCACAGAAATGCCCTTTTCTGGTGAATATGACGATTTTTTCAAAGAGGGCACCTATGTCTGCCGCCGTTGCGGAACCCCGCTTTATGAATCAGATTCAAAATTCCACTCCGGCTGCGGCTGGCCAAGCTTTGATGAAGAAATTAAAGATGCGGTTAAACACGTGTCCGATGCAGATGGCCTTCGCACCGAAATAATTTGCGCCAGCTGTGGTGCCCACTTGGGCCACGTTTTCGAAGGCGAGGGTTTTACGCCCAAGCACACCAGACATTGTGTTAACTCGGTCTCGCTCAAATTTATTCCAAAGGAAGACGATGATAAAAAAGTTCTCAAAATTAATCAAAACGTAAAAGTATTATTGAATGAAATCCAGATAAATTCCAATCAAGAGCGCTAGGCCGGAGGTGACAAAAATAAAGATAGAGTTCCAACGCTCTTTAGATGAAACGAGCGTACCAAAAACGTATCCCATGGCCGCCTTATCATCATCAGCCAATCCGTCCAGTCTGGCGATTTTTTTATCAAGTTTATATTTTATAATTAAATGCTCTCGCTTTTCGGAAATCCGAAACCGATGAGCAAAGTAAAAGATAAAACCAATGGTGCCTATATACCAAGATACTTTATTCCAGAGTGGGTCGAAGTTTGTAAAGATAATAATAACACGATAAGCCAACGTGGCAATAATCCCCGCCCAAAAATAGAACAAGCGGACAATTTTTGAGTGCGGTTTAAAATCTTCCATACACGCCCTCCACGATAAATACCTGCTCTCATTCTAGCAGAAAATTGTTAGATTTAAAAAAACAGGCACCTTCGGCGAATTACTCGCCTCCGGCGCCACGAATCACGGAGCGGGGACCAGCCCCCGCTCTCTGGCCAAAGCGGCCAGGTCGGCCTGCAAAACGGTCAACTGTTTGTCATTGATCTCGCCCTTGGTGCAAGCCGCGCTCAAAGCAATCTCTGCCATCTCGACAACCTGCTTGCTGGCTGTCATCGCACAGAAAAGGTCAACCTCGACACTCCCCTGAGTTCGGCGCAGCCACCCCATGATACAGTCATAGACACGAGCGTGTAGCGCTCCCCTGTCCCTCATTTCCTCCAAAAACCGACCTACCGTGTAACGATCAGTCATTGTGCCCTCCTTGCGTCACGCTTGCGGTGCTATAGAGAATAGCACTATTGTGCTTCACATTCAATGCAGCCATAGGATAATAACATCTTTAGTTTCTTCTCAAAATTTCCTGTTATTCTTTTCTCAATATCAAAAATAAATAAATGTTTGATCGGGAGAGTTAAAATGTAGTATAATTATAGAAACACATCATTAGCAGGAGGTTGGAATGAAAACAAAATCAAAAATTTTTCTTGCTGTCTTTAGCTGCGGATTGGCTCTCACCGCTATCAATGATGCCTTAGCTCAAACTACTTCATCCACTGATGAATTCATCTCTCTGGCACCAACGGTTGAGTTAACAGCAGCTGATCTGGAATCACCAGAACCAAAAATCTGGAACTTTTGGTCTGCCCGATTGCAGCTTTACATCACCACAAACGCCGAAAAAAGGGCGGAACTAGCCGAAAAGTTGACCGATATGGAGTTAGTAAGATTAGTCGAAACCAACAAGGCCAAACGGACCAAGGCGGCTGAACGCGCTTATGAGAAATTTACCAACAATCAAGCCGAACTGGAGCAAATTCTAGCCGCAACAACCGATCCAACCGCTCAAGCTAAAATCAAAACCCAAATGGCTAAGAATAAGATACTCTATGCCGCCTTTATGGATAAAATTGTTGCCGATGGTAGCGAATTGCAAACTCGAATCCAAGCCAAACGTGAAACGATGCTCAAAGAGGCTGCCGCTAAATTAAATCAACTCTCCGAAGAGGAAGCCAAGAAGAAAGTCGAGGAGGTTTTTAGCTTATTAGAAGCAAAAGAGAAGGTTAAAGAGAAGAAATATGACAAAAAATTAGCTTTACTTGAAAATCTGGACAAAGCGGAGAATAAAAATGAAGCAGCTGGCGCCGAGACTGATGACGACGACACGCTCGATAAGACTCTGGAAGCTAAACAGACCGAAATAGCAATCCAACTGGCTGCAGAGGATCCGGAAATAATTAAAAAACTAGCCGGAAGCTCTAACGACAAATATCAACGGCATCTATTAGTCCTGCAAAGTGTCCACGATAAAGCACCGGAATCGGCCAAACCGGCTCTGCAAAAAGTTATTGACCAGCAAACCGAGAAGTTGGTTGAGAAATCACAAGACAACGCGGGGATTGTCGGCGAGATCTTTAAAGGTAAAAAAGTTGATGCCGAAATGGAGAAAAAGATAAAAGCAAAGATTGAAGCCACGGCTAAAGAAAAAAATATTAACGTTAATGAAGCAATCAACAAAGCGGCTGAAATCACACGGGAACGCCAGACAGAGATCGAAAAAACTAAAACTGAAAAAGCCAAAAAAATAGAAGAGGCTGCCAAAGAGAAAACAACCGAAGTTAAGGAGAAAGTTAAAGAAGGCGCTACAGAAAAGATAAAGGAAAAAGCGGCCGAAATCAAAGAAGCTGTAAAGGAGAAGTTTTAAGAGCCGTCCTTAGATCGCAAAAACAATCCGCCCGAATCAGAATCGGACAGATCGACAGCCAAATTGGCCCGCTCACGGCAACATCGCTTCAAAAGGTTGGCGGAATTTTTTTTGTTAGGAATCTATCTCTGATATTATGAAAGGCACAGTAATCGTCCAGGAGTAATCAATACTGCCAACTCCTTTTAAAGCGCGTACCCTTTGTGCCCATACCAATTATCGTTTATCAAATGATTAATTGCATAGCCGGCCCGGCACGACTATGTGACACGTTACAAGTTGCGCGATACGCGATATAATGTACTTATGACTGGAAGGACTCACCAAATTCTAGGGATAACCTCCGGTTTTGGGTATTATCTGCTCTCGAGCCATCCCGCTTACGGTCCCGCTACGCTCGCGACCGTCATTATCGGATCCCACTTGGCCGCACTCCTGCCCGATATTGACCAACCGGCGGCAGATATTTGGGATTCCTTGCCTTTTGGCCATACCGTCGGAAGACTCAGCAACCCCTTCGTAAAACACAGAAATATTTCGCACTCATTGCTTGGATTGGGTCTAGCCGCCTTCATCCTCTCTTCACTCCTAAACTCTTTTCCATTATATTGGGGCATAGATATTAAGGTCGTCTTTCTTGCCTGCGTCATAGCCTATGTAAGTCATTTAGCCGCAGATATGGTTACTTCCGAGGGAATTCCTCTATTTTATCCCTATCGGGGAATGATGGGAATACCGCCAAGACCCTTTGATGGATTTAGAATTTTGACAGGCAAATGGTTCGAAAATCTCGTCATTTTTCCCCTCTTAAATCTCGTCCTCATTGCTCTTGTTTACCTCAATTGGCAAACCATAAGAGCCATATTATTTAAATAAAAATTAAAATTGCTTAAGAACCTTAATTTCGCTTAAAGGGATTCGATGCCCAACAAACAATTAGAAAGGAGTTTTTAGTTTGGATACGGGAAAAGACTCTTATTATTAAGAGCCCGTATTTTTTAAAATCTCACATGAAAAAACGAGGTTTAGCCTTACTCGAAAGAATCAGCCAGGATCATTTGGGACCAAATGCTTCCTGTTCTGTTTACGAATCAAATCGCGCTAGGCACTTACGAATCAGTATCTCTTATGATGATGGTTTAAGGGTGGTGGTGCCGACACGGATCGGAAACAAGCATCAAGCTGTCCGAGATATTTTAGAAAAACGTAAAGATTGGATCAAAAAGCACTGGGATCACATCGAGGAAACCAGAAGTAAATTAATCAAACTGCCCAAAAGTATCACTGTTGAGGGTAAGGTTTTGGAGTGGCCGGAAATTGTCGATTATGCAAAAACCAAAATCAAAACCAGAACCGATCAGGTGGCGCAACTCCATGGTTTTTCTTACAACAAAATTTACGTTCCCCGCGACAAAAAGTTTTGGGGCAGTTGCAGCCGGCGCCGTAATCTCTCCTTTAACTGGCGCATCGTTTTGCTCTCACCCGAGTTGTTCGACTACGTTATCTATCATGAACTAGCCCATCTTCGCCAATTCAACCACTCCAAATATTTCTGGGAGGAGATGGAAAATATCTATCCGGGCAGTAAAACCCACAGCAATATGTTAAAGAAAATCGATTACTAAAAAGGAGGTCTATGTTTAAACGCAAAACCAACGAGCACTCGTTTTATGGCGTAGCATTAGCCATGATTATGCTTGGTATTCTTGTTTTTACTTACGGTCTTGTCGGTTGGGTTTTTAACCTGCTCGGCTCGGGCTGCACCTTTGTCTTCCCCTCGATGAAAATCATGGGCGGAGCTATCATTATCGCGCTTGGCTACATTCACCTCGAGCTGGAGCTGTTGAGAAACAAATAAATTAAGCGTGAAAGTAAGAGAGTGCTAAGCGTGAAAGAAAGAACTCTCTACTCTCTACTCTCAAATATCTTCAACCTATTAGCTATCCCACTATCCTGGTTTTCCATTTTCTGTTCTACAAGCCACTTTTGGTCTGAAAAATATTCGTTGGATGGTCCTCCCCAGGTTGCTATGGTGATTTTTTTGTTTTTGGCAATTTTGCTTAACTGTTTACCAACAATTTCCAGAGTTTCAGGATAAAAGGGATTAAACAAGAAGAAAAAATTACCATCGCTGTAGTCTTGATCTAAAACATTGCCTTGAATAAATTTTGCATTGTTAATCCCAAATCTTTTCTTGATTTGGGTCGCTTCTTTCACCCGATGAGGCACGATCTCGATTCCCTTAAAGAAGGCTGGGGTCGTCAGTGCGCCGTAGAATACAATTCTGCCATAGCCCGAGCCCAAATCATAGACAACATCTTTTGCGGTCGGCTTAACGAAATGCAGAAAAAAACGAATAAAATCATAGGGAGTTCCCTCATAGATGTACTGCTCCGTGCCAAAGTCTTGCTTAAGCCTGTGATAATCAACTCGTTTTTCCATTTGGCGATCCGAAATTCCCAACAGGCAATCCAGGTTGCTATCTTCAAGCTTGGTTTGTGATCGATCAAGATACTTAAATACTTTTTCCAGAGATCTAGGATCAGCATTAACCAGATGCTGCAAACTGCTCCACTCTCCCGAAACGTTATGGACGGAGCTGCTATGCTGGCTTATGTTCACCTCGCTTTATTTTATAGTTAGTACTCTAAACTTTATCTAATTCGGAAATTAGATGCATCGGGAAGTTTTACAGCTAGCGCCGGGAAAGAACAGGCATCCGGGTATTGACTCTATTTGATAAAGTTTACAATTAATTTTAAGAAAAGTTAAAGTTAAGACCATAATAACCTTGATCTAGCAAGCGCTAAGATAATGCTGTATATTAGAGAAGTCGGGTTTGTTGTTTAAACATACTTCAGAAAGACCAACAAATTTTAAGCCAAGAGGCAAGAACAATGCGCAAGATTTTCTTAGATATCGAGACGCTACCCGCAGCCGGAGACAAAGTTGACTTGGTCAAAAGACTCTGGCAGGAATCAGTCGGCAAAGCTAGCGCCAGCGAGAGCAAGTTCGAGGATTATTTTCGGGGTACGTCGCTCCAGGGCGAATTCGGCCGGATATTTTGTATCTGTTACGCCCTTGATGACAAGAAAACAGGGAGCATCTCGGGCGATGAGAAAAAAATGCTCGAACAATTCTGGGGCATAGCCAGAGAGTGCGATTTATTTGTCGGCCACAACATTATGAATTTTGATTTGCGTTTCATTTATAAGAGATCGATTATTCTGGGCGTCCGCCCCTCAAGAGAGTTAAGCTTCGCCCGATATCGTAACAATCCGATCTATGATACGATGTGCGAGTGGGAAAAGTGGGGCGGCAGTATCGGACTCCATAAGCTCTGCCTCGCCTTGGGCCTTGCTTCGCCCAAGGAGGCCGGTTTAGATGGATCCAAGGTTTATGACTACTTTCTAGCTGGCAAATCCGAGGAGATTATCGCCTACTGCAAGAGGGACGTGGAAAGCGTCCGGGCAATTTACAACAAAGTCAATTTTATTAATTTGCCTACAGACTCCGGCCTTGGTTTTTTTGACCAACCGTCGGCCGCAAACACCCTCATTAAATTATAGGAGGCAAGATGTTTTTAGGCATAACCATCATCGCCCTCGGCATTGTTCTGCTTTTGCAAAATCTGGGCATTTTAAGCCAATCGGTCTGGGAAATTTTCTGGCCGGCGGTGATTATTGTTTTGGGCTTATTTATGCTCGTTAAGTCATTAAAGAGGTAGTTATGCGAAAAATTTTGGGATTTTTTTTGCTGACTCTAATGGCCGTCACCCTGCCTGTTTTTATTATAGCGCTCAACATTAAGCTAAATTTATTCTCGGCCGATAAAATAAAATCCCTGCTGGCGCAAAGCGGTGCTTACCAAGTTGTCGCCGGCCTCGTTCGTGAAAGTCTCGTCGAAAGCACCAAGCTCAATATTAAGGACGGCTTGATTTTTGAAGCCGTTAATGAGTCAATTAATGAAGAAAACATTAAAAAGATTAGCGAAGGCACTGTTGACCAAACATTTTTGGCTCTTAACAATCCCGACGCCAGTAAGGAAATTGTTTTAAACACCAAGGAATTAGAAAGGGGCTTGACCGATTCGCTTAATCAAAAAATTGGCACTCCGGGAATCATAAGCGGAGATATTATCGGCGATAATTTCCATTTTGACATCTCCAACAACCCCGCCTTTCCGATTTTGAGCCAATTTAATAATTATCTGATTTACCTGGCCATAATCGTCCTTTTTCTTGCCATTGCAGTTTTTCTATTGCCGGCCCGAACTTCGGCTGAAAAATTTGGTTGGCTGGGTAGCAGCTTAATTTTATCCGGACTCTTGCTGACAGCAATAACCGCGGCAATTTATTTTCTTGGCCAGCCGTACCTCAATCGTCTAATTGCCGAATTTGCCGATAATGACGCTAAGATCAAAAATGCTGCATGGAAGATTACCGAATTAATCCTGAACAGCCAATTAACCTTACTGGTAATTGAAGACAGCCTCGTTTGCCTTCTTGGCATCTTTGTCCTCTGGCTCGGCCGGGGCTTAAGGGAATCAAAAATTGATATTATTCCCGGATAGAACCATCATTGCAATTGCTGCGCTTGCCAAGAAACGAAAAATGTTAAAGGAAAAAGCAATCATAATTTTGTTATTGGCCGGCGCCGCGGTCTTTTTTGTTGTTAACTACTTCACCTTAAATAAAAAGCCGGAAACAGATCGACCAGCCGAACAAAGCAGCTTGCCCCTTGCCATCCCGACGGCAAACGATAAAACCGGCCAAATCGAGACCCCCTCGCCGTCAATCGAGAGCGAAAATGAGAGCGAAACAAAACTGCCGGATAAAGCGCTGATCAAGGTTCCCTTTCTTGTCCAAGCGCCGTCTGCCAACTGGGACGCCCTTCACGAGGAAGCCTGCGAAGAAGCCAGCCTGATTATGGTCCGGCATTTTCTTGAGGGCACGGACGTTACGTTTGAAGCGGGCGAAAAAGAAATATTAGACTTGGTTGATTTTCAGGAAAAAAACGGTTACGGGGCCAGTATTACGCTCAAAGCACTGGCCGAAATCGCAGAAAAGTATTACGGTTTAAGCAGAGCCCGAACCGAGGAAAACGTCTCAATTGAAAAAATAAAAAGCGAACTTGCTGATAACCGCCCTGTTATCATTCCGGCCGCCGGGAAAATTTTGCCCAATCCCAATTTTAGAAACGGCGGCCCCAATTACCATATGCTTGTTGTGATCGGCTATGACAAAGACGAATTTATCACTAACGATCCCGGCACCAGGAAAGGCCAATACTTTCGCTACAAACACAATGATCTCTATCAAGCTATTCACGACTGGAACCCGGCCAACATCTACGACGGTCAAAAGAGCTATCTTGTCTTTGACTAAGTCTGGCTTGCTTCGACACGACGCCGTGTTATTTTAATTTGTTATTTCCTATAATACCGATTTAGATAAATATCTTCCGCGAACCCTGTCAACTGTGCTTCTGTCAATCATTTACAATAAAAAGGGTAAGGCGTAAAATGTGGCTATTGATTTACAAGCTCTTGTTAAAAGGGCATTTTTTTGACGTTAATAGGGGAGAGATATTCGGGCTTTTGGGCAATGACGTCTGCAAAGACATGAAATCAATTAAAGAAAAGATCTGTGTCCAACTGCAATCCTCCGCCTATTACAACTTTTTAAGTCTAAAGGAAATTTTAGAGCTTTTTGGGGGATTTTACAGCAAAAGAATAGATGCTGACACGCTACTTGGGATGGTTGACCTGGAAGAAAAAGCTAACCAGCAGGTCGGTAACCTCTCTGGAGGTCAAAAACAGCGCTTCTCCGAGGCGTTGCCCTTGAACAGGCCTCACCCTTCGCCGACCTGCTAAATATTGTGATTGTCGGCGGTCGGGTTATCATTATGCTAGCTTTGACTATTTGGCGTTTCAGAATGAGCGAAGAGTAAAAACTGATCATACTTTGTATGAATTTTTTAACCGGTCTTGACAGTCAATGTCGCAATGGTATGGTTGTTTCGGCTTTTTAGAAAAGGAGGAAAGATAAGACGGATTTATGTTTGCCTGCACCACGACTGCGATTTTAAAACCGAAGATAAGGCCAAGGCCATTGACCACGCTGCCGGAGGCGGCGGACACGACGTGGTAGAAGTAACCGAAGAGGACGGCGATGTCATTTGTCATATGTTAGAACCAGGTGAAGGTATCGGCAATATGACCGAGGAAAGGGACGAAGAGGAAGAAATGATGACAGATAAGGAAGAGCGCGCCTGAAATTTAATTGGCACCAAACTAAAAACCGCTCCAAAACACGGGCGGTTTTTAGTTTTTGTGGTATTCACTTCTTATTAGTTCAAAGTATATTTAAATCGATAAAGGTGGGGGGGTCGCACCCATAGCGCGACCCCCCTTGTCTCTACCACCGGTACAATCCCCTCTTCCCGGGGACGAATCG
>CAZGWE010000002.1:0-32973 GCA_964529405.1 uncultured Candidatus Saccharibacteria bacterium | reverse complement strand
TTCCAACCATGAGGCGCATATTCGCCTCCTTCTCCTCCCCGGCTCGCCGGTTGCTCGGGCAACCTTGCGGCTTTCAGGGGACAGAGCAAGATTGATCATAAATCTCAATCCTGAATTTATCGCCTGAAGTTAAACAGCTCTAAAGGACTCATGACTCGAAAAACTCTTGTATCATATCACAATAACTCATTTTTGTCAATGATTGATTCTCGAAGGGAAAAATGTTATAATTCTCCTATTCTGGGGGCGTAGTTCAGCTGGTTAGAACGCTTCCCTGTCACGGAAGAGGTCGCCGGTTCGAGTCCGGTCGCTCCCGCCAATAAAAAAAATCCACCTGCTTGATTTATCGGCAGATGGATTTTTTTAGTTTTAGTTACTTTTTTAGTTTGGCGACTTCCAGGTAGCCCAAGGTGTAATTAGCCGAGATAAAGGCGCCGCAGAAACCTGTCAGGACAATCAAGCCGCCAAGCAGGACAAGACAAACAATCACGGCATAAATTATGGTTAGAATCTGGCCGGCTATGGCATAAACAAGCATACCCAAACCGAAGAACAGCGCTCCTGCCAGTGTTAACGCCATCGCTATCAATAGGCCTGCGCCGATTCCTGCTGCTAACAAAATCAAGAAGAGCAGCAAAAGGCTTTTCCAATTACGGTTAAACAATTTGAGGCCCCGCTTCAATGATTCGACCGGACGCACCTTTTCCAGCAATAAAATCCGCTCGGCATAAGTTGCAATAAACCCAAGGTAAAACCAATATGCCATCAGCAACACAAAGAAAACTGCTCCCAGTATTATGGCTGGCAGCGCCATTTCATAAATTCCCAACAAAATCACCGGGATTACTAACAAAAACAGGGGCGCCGAAACCAGCAGAACCATAACCACGCCAAAACTTAAACGTCGCCAGAAAAAGCGATGGCCTTCGAGCCAGGCCTTCTTGAAACCCATCTCTTTGCCGTCGTTGAGCAAAAAAACAGACCGGACAATCGAGACTTTAGCCGTAATATTGATGTAAACAATAACCGACAACAAAACTACGGCCATAACTACTCCGGCAGTTAGATACTTGTCAAAGTCGTAATAATTTGAAGACAATGATTGTCTCAACATCTTGCCCAATTCCCCCGAACCGGCTTTAACCAAACCGGTTGAAGTACCTTCCGGCAAACTATTGCGCCAATGCTCAAGACGCTCCCAAGTTGAATTATCGGCTTGATAATTCAGACTATTGCTAAACCAATTGGCACCAATTCCGCCGGACAAAAAACCCAGGTACCAGAGGAATCTGTTTTTGAGCGTAATTTGCCACGATTTTTTGAGAAGTGATTGAAAATCTATCATTCTAATTAAAATCCTAACATCGAATACCTAAATCCAAATGATCAATTTTCAAAATGTTTTGAAATTTTAATTTCAAACTTTGAATTTCGGATTTTTACCGTATCTCCCTCTCCTGTCTGACCGGTTGGGACGCTTGTTTTTCGCGCCAACTCCAAAAACCGTAAATTGCAATAACGATCGAGACAACCGCCAGTACTGAAATAGCAATTTTTTTAATAACTTTCTGCTGGTCCATAAAGAACAAGATGCGATAGCCCGGCTTATTAAAATTTTATGATTAAAGCGCTTTTCTTGGCTTCTGTCAGCCAGTTATTAAATGTCTTATCGATTTTTCCCGTCTTAGCTTCAACCTTGATGATGTGCCAACCATAATCCGTCTGGACTGCATCAGAAATAGAGCCAACCGCCGTATCAAAAGCAGCATTAGAAAAAGCCTCGACCATTTCGCCGCGGGCAAACGGCTTAAGTACTCCGCCTTGATCGCTGCTATTAACATCCTCCGAATTTTTTTTGGCCAACTCGACGAAATCCGCTCCGCCCCTCGCCTGAACTACAAGATCGTCTGCCCTTTTCTTTGCTTCCGCCGTTTTTTCAGCCGTTGCGCCTGCCTCTACCCTAATTAAAATATGGCTCACCTGCACCCTCATAATCAAATCCTCGTTGATCTTATCCCGTACAAGCTGATCCTTAATTAAAATACGAAAAGATTTTATATCCAAACCATAAAGGTCGAAGAGAACCTTGACGACCTTTTCTTCGCCGCCGTTCTGGTCAATAATGGTGGCAAACGATTCATCTACCTCTTTTTTGCTTATCTTAATACCGTTAACAGAAGCCTGATAAGCGATGATCTTGTTCTCTATAAGCTGGTCAATAACCTGCTTGTCAACTTCCGCCAGGTCAACATTGGCCTGGTCGGTGGCCTGATAGAAATGGTGGATATAGTCTCTCTGGCGCAAATAATCCCGATAAGTTATGACATATTGATTGGCGATTGCTACCGGATAAGGAACGACGCTGGCAACGGTTCGCGTTATTTTGTCGTCTTTGTTATAACCATAAACAAAAAATGCAAAAACAGTTTCAACAACCAGTAATAAAATGGCCGAAAAGAGCGCGGCTTTTTTCAGCACTTTCCGGACTGTATCGGTGATGAGCCTATTCTTGGTCTCGACAACCGCCGCGCCGGCTTTATTAAGGTACAAAAAAAACGGTCTAAGAGCTTGTTTAAACTTTACCAGCAGACCGGAAATCTTCTTTTTCATATAAAATAATCTCCCTGCCCCACATTATAACCGAAAAAGTCGGAAAACTTAAATCTTAAATACTCCAAACAGAAGTTAAGAAGACGGCGGCTATCACCAACACGGCGATAATAATGTAGGTAGAAAAGCGCACATCTTCCCGTTTGGCCAGTACGGCAAAGCAGAATCCTGAAAATAAGTAGCTGACGGTGGAAATAACCAGGCTTTGGCCAAGCGGATTAATTAGAAAATAACTCATAACCATAAATACTTCAAGGATAATCAAAGAGAAAAGAATAAGATAAACCAGTCTTTTATTACCCAATATGCCGGTTTTTTGTTCAAAGTAAGTAAACAAATAACCGAAAATGATTAGTATAGCAATCATAATCTGCCAGATAGGCACATTAAGGCTAAGGAAAAAACCGTAAAGGGCGTAAGAGGTCGTAAAGGAGAGCAGGATAAGTAGAAAAGCCGGCACAATTTCATAGCAGATAAAGACAAAACCAAGAATTCCCAATAAAACAACGATGGCGCGGGCGACCGTTAGGGGATTCAGATACCAAAAAGACGCCACGCTCCAAATTAATATTAGCGCCAAAAGTGTTTTGCGGGTAAATTTGTGGTGAAGGAAAGCCAAGAGCCAGCGCCTAAATTCCTAATTCCGCATTACGTACAGCGTATCAGGCATTAAGAATTGAATTATTGCCTGATACATTATACGCGCTACCCGACACGAATTAGGCTTTTAGTTATTCTTACTGCTCGCCCGCCTTAGTTGTCGCGCCAGAAACAGCCGGCGCATAATCGTTGCCCACGATAATGGTAATCTCGGCTTTTGTCTCCTCATCCGGTGTTTTTTGGACCGCCCCAACCCCAAGCTTAGCTTTAAGCGCTTCGAGCGTTTTTTTCTTGGCCCCGCCCGAGTAATCAAATATTACGGTTTTCTCGTAATTTTCCCCGGCATTGCCAACATTAATGATTTGAAAATCGGACAATTTCAGATCATCAGACAATTTTAGGGCATTGCCAGCTGTCTTTGAACCGTTGAGGATTTCGATTAAAGCTTTTTCTTTTTGGGCTTCAGCGGAGTCGAAAATGTTTTTGGCGATTTTAGCCACTTCGCTAAAATCATTTTTGCCGGCTTTGGGTACAAGGTAGTATGTGCCGGAGCTCGAGTCGGACACCAGCGGCCCGTCAGAACCGGAGGCAAGTACGGCAGAAAACATTTTATCGCTTTCAATATCTTTAATCTCCTTGGCAAAATCCTTAATTTCAGCCGGAGAAAAGTCGGTTCTGGCGTGGTCGCTGACAACCACAACCAGATCATAAACTTTCTTCGGGTTAGCCAAAAAACCCAATCTTAAAACTTTTTCTTTAGCGGCCACGGCGATTTTCTGCTGGCGGGCCGAACGGTCGAAATCCGAAGTTGTTTCGCGGGAACGGGCGTATTTTAGAGCAGTTTTGCCGTCCAGATGATGCTGGCCGATTTTAATGCTAAACGGCTCGTAACCCTCCATTTTTTCATCGGGATAATAAGGGTCGTAGAGAGTCTTGTCAGCATAAACATCAACTCCGCCAATTTCATCAATAAACTTTTCGAAACCGCTAAAATCCAGAGTGACATAATAATGAATGGGGACGCCCAAAACATTAGAAACAGTCTTTTTGACCAAAGTCGGCCCGCTGCCTTTCTTCTCTTTATCGCCCAAAGTGTAAACTTCGTTGAGCTTGGTTGAGATATTATGGTCGGCAACAGGCACATAGAGGTCACGGGGAATAGAAAGCATGGCAAGCGAACCTCTTTTGGGCTTTAAGCTCACCAACATCATTGAATCGGTTAGCTGCCCTCCCGGGTGGTTTATGCCGCCAATTCCCATTACTAAAACGTTGACCCGATCATCTTCGACTCCCTTCAGGATTGAAGAAGCTGCGATTCCTTTCGAAAAGGGGTTGCGGCTCTCCCCATCGGGCAAGACAAAAATTTTCGAACCGGTAGCGTAAATAAAGGCCAAAAAAGTGGCAATAAAAACAAAAACTAGCCCTGAAACAAGAATGGTTATCCTGACCGGCTTTCTTCTAAAAAAAGAGGATTTCTCTTTGGTCTTCTTTGCGATCAGCCCCTTTCCGGAATTATTTTTTGTTTTTATGTTGAGATCCATGCGATAACCATTATATCAAAAGGGCAGAGCGCCCGTCTAGTTTTTTCGTCGGGTAATGTGGGGCTCCGCCGGATACAACGGCAGAACAGGTTTTAAAAAGTTTTTTTGCTCTTCAAGACAACCCAGTATTTGCCCGTTGAGCGTCTCAACGGGCTCCCTCTCAACACCGATTAAAGGAATATTTAGAGCCATGGCCAGCATATTAGCCGTAGCCATCCCGACCCGCAGGCCGGTATAAGAACCGGGACCGCGAAAAACAACAATACCCCGTAGATCATTTTTACTTTGCCCGTTGTCGATTAAAAAAACTTCCAGGGAGGGTAATAGCTCTTTCGAGTGGTTTACGTTTGTCTGCCACAACTTTTGGTTGATTAATTTACCAGCGGCGTCAAAAAGCCTAAGTATAATTGTTTTATCAATTGTGCTTATGTATAAATACATGGCGCTAAACTAAAATGTAATTCTTCTCGTATTGTCATTAATATATCCGAACTCAATCCATCTGGTCCGGGACGGCAATATTTCAATAATTTTCTCGGGCCATTCAATTACCGTAATAGCATCGTCCCGAACAAAAAATTCTGCCAGGCCGATACTTTCAGCTTCACTGGCCGACCGCATTCTATATGCGTCAACATGAACCAGATATCTGGTCCCTCTCGCTCTGACGTTCGTCATTTGGCATTTGTCGTTTAGTTTGTATTCTTTCATTAAAACAAAAGTCGGGCTGGTGACCGGCCGGTCAAGACCCAAAGCTTGGGCGATGCCCTTGGTAAAAGTAGTTTTCCCGCTGCCCAGATCTCCCGACAAAGCTAAAATATCACCGCCTCGAAGCTTGGCGGCTAAGCCGGCGGCGAGTTGATATGTTTCTTCTTCACTTTTTGAAACGCTTTCCATAAGCTGCAAACGGTTAATGAAAAATAAAAAGGCGCGGTTTGGCCGGAGCCGGTATCCGGCAATTCCGCCTTGATTGCTGGAATAACATCAATCTGAGCCTGTTGCGGATAACTGGTAATTTTAACATTATCTTGCTTAATTGGCAAGATTGCCAACCTATCCTCGCTCTCCGGCATAACCAAAATATTTTGAGTCTCCGGCGTGATTTTCATCGTCCATTGCCAGAACCCGTCAATTAATGAAATGCCTTGGCCTCTTTTGGCGCTATCATAAACAACTTCGCTCGCTATTGCCCCGTTGGGATCAGCCAACCGCACCATGTCCCCCTTATCATTCAGTGTCAGACGGGTCTTCTCCTTGTTAAAGACGAGGTATTGGCCGGCGGCAATTTCTGTTTCCTTGATAGTAAAATAAGATTTACCGCTGGCATCGACAAGGGTCCAGCCCGATAAATCAATTAATGTTTTTCCCTCATTATAAATCTCAATAAACTCAGAAGCGCTACCCTCTAAAGGATGGGGTGAAATTTCTGAAAGTTTGACCTCTCGCGAATAAGTTGGTTTTTGCCATTGATAGCCAGGCGTCGGGCGGCCTTGACTGGCAAAGTCGTTGGGCCAATCCCGGTCTTGGCAAAGATCATTTCGTTCCGATGAACAACCTTTCTTGGCGGCCGAGAGTTTGAAATATGATTGGTCATTGCCCCAGCTGATCTGGTCGGCAATCTGGTCGGCAGCGTCATACAAAGTAAGACGGTCGCCGCTGTTGCCAAGGCCATTGCCGATCGGCTCAAGAAGTTCGATAATTGCGGCGGTTGCGATCTTGTCGGCGTTTTCATTCCACTTGGACCAGGTTAATTTAGATTTAGAAATTAAGACGTAGCTTTGTGCCGGCACAATCAGGTCAACAGCGCTCAACAATCGGTTCTTTTTATTGTCGGCGATGTGCCAATTTTTTAGATTAACGGCTCCAGTACCGCAATTGTATAATTCGACCCATTCATCATCACCCTCCCGACCCCGCTCTTTGGCCACGTTGTAATAAACCTCATTGATCAAAACAGCGTTACTTTCAGCAAAGGCAGGCGAAAACAAAAAAAGGGGAGCAAGAAAAAACCCGAGGAAAAAATACGCCCTGATTCTATTTCGCTTTAATGTTGCCATTACCTTAATTGTAAACAATTTTTATTTCTTGGACAAGAATTCTAATAAAATTGATTGATGCGCTGAATTAGCCTATAATCTAACTGCAAACAATTGGTTTGCTAATGTTTTTTGTTAATATGAGCACGACCAACAAATCAAAATCGGAGCTGACCGACTCAACGGCTCTTGACGAAGAATTGGAAAAGACGCTCCGGCCGCACAAATTGTCCGACTATATCGGGCAAAAACCCCTCAAGGAGAATCTCTCCATTCTTCTGGAAGCCGCTAAAAAGAGACAGGAACCGATAGAGCATCTTATGCTTTACGGCCCGCCAGGATTGGGTAAAACCACCCTAGCCCACATTATTGCCCATGAGACCGGCACCAATATTCGGGTAACTTCCGGTCCGGCTATTGAGCGGGCCGGTGATCTGGCTTCAATTTTAACCAATTTGTCCTTGGGCGACATACTTTTTATCGATGAAATCCATCGCCTCAACCGCAATATCGAGGAAATCCTTTATCCAGCTATGGAAGATTACGCTATCGACTTAATTGTCGGCAAGGGACCTTCCGCTCGAACTATGAGGATTGAGCTGCCCAAATTCACCCTGGTTGGCGCGACGACCAAGGTCGGCCTTCTTTCATCGCCGCTTCGAGACCGCTTCGGCGCTCTCTATCGTCTCGAATTTTACGACGAAAGAGAACTCGAGGAAATTGTGCGTCGGGCAGCTAAAATATTGGATATCGAAATTGATCCGGGAGGCACGGGCGAGATTGCTAGGCGAGCCCGCAAAACCCCGCGTATTGCCAACCGTATTTTAAAAAGAGTCCGCGACTATGCCGAAGTTAAGCACGAAGGCTCCGTCAACCAGCAAATTGCCCGTGATGCCCTCGACTGTTTAGATATTGATCATTTCGGCCTCGACCGCGGTGACCGCGAATATTTGGAGACAATTGCGGTTAAATTTAACGGCGGGCCGGTTGGTCTGGAAACTATCGCCGCCGCCACAGCCGAAGACAGGGATACAATCGAAGATGTGATCGAACCATACTTGCTGCAGCTCGGCTTTATCAATAGAACACCAAAAGGCAGAGTTACAACTCCTCCAGCCCATTCGCATCTGGGACTGACCGCCAGGCCCAAAGAAGCTTCACTCTTATAATCTTTGACATTCATCGGTTGGACTAATATATTTAGTATGTAGCCAAGAGATGTCCAGAGTATCTCAAAATATACTTGTCCATGTTTGCTGTGCCGCTTGCGCCAGTTACCTGCTCATGGAGCTTGAAAAAGAGAACTTTAATACTGTCCTTTTCTTTTACAATCCTGATTGCAGCGAGATGGAATACAAAGAACTCATGGCCGGAGTAAAGCTCTTAAGTCAAAAAAGGCAACATAAATTGATTTGCCCGGAACGCAATCCGGCCAAGTTCATCGAATTGATCAATCCGTTCCAGGATAAACAATCAATTAAATATATCAACGATGAAGAAAGGTTTCTGCGCAAAAAAAGAGATATCCTTATCTCCCTAATAATTACCGAAACTATTTCTGAAGCCAGGAATATCAGATATAGTAATATTACCTCGGCCATGCTCTGTTCTCCTTATCGCGACCACAATACTATCTGGGATATGGGCAACAGAACGGCCGATGAAAACAAAATGAACTTTTTCTATAAGGATTTTCGCAAGGGCTACTGGATGGGCCGCAACTTCGCCCGTAATAACAACCTATATATTCCCGATTACTGCAGTGACTATCTTACATAGCACATGTGCTATGTGAAAAACTATGCTTTATTTATTCATCTTTTACTTTATCTTCTTAGTTGTCTTCATTGCTTACAGCGCTGCTGGTATTTATCATCTCTGGCGGTTTGGTTTTGTCGGCGATTTAACCAGGCCGATGATTGTGCTTTATTCAATTGTTGCCACGGGGATTGTTGTCACCTCGCTAATACTGATTGTGCTTTCAGCCCAAACGGCCAATATTTAAGCTAAAATTGAGGAATATGGTTATTGCTAAAAAATTCTTTCCGAGCCAAAAAGCGTCTGAGCGGATATTTTTGTTAATTCGACGCCACTGGATTACTTACATCCCCCTTTTTATCATTATCGATTTTATGCTTATTCCCCTTGCCATTACCGTCGTTTATACCAGAATCAACGCAAGCTCTCTTGATCCGACGACAATTTACGCTATTATCGTGCTGGGTAGCGTCTATGCCCTCTGCGTTTTGAGCCTCTTCCTTTTCGGTTTTGTTGACTATTATCTTGATGTTGATATCGTCACCAACGAAAGGGTGGTTGACATCGAACAGAACGGTTTTTTCCACCGCACCATCTCGGAACTATACCTGGAGCAGGTTGAGGATGTCACCGCCGAAGTTAAGGGAGTGCTCCCGACTTTGTTTAATTTTGGCAATATTTACATCCAAACGGCAGGCGAAAGAGAGAATTTTGTTTTCAAATCAGTGCCCAGACCCTACGAAACAGCCAAAATGATCATTGACCTTCATGAAGCCGCCCTTGAGGGCGACGGGGCGATTAAAAAATTGATGGATATGGCCAAAGCAATGCCGGGCAGCATTTCGAGCGGAACAGAAAAGACGGAAAACGATACCGGCCAGAGTCCTGCAAGCGAGGCTGTCGTGCCCTTGTCCGCCGGGAAAGAAGCCATGATCCTTTCCGGTATCAATAACGACAAAAAAAGCGCCGAGGTTGGCGACACGGTGACGCTTTATACCAGTACACCCGGCAAAAAGAGCCTCTCTCAAGCCGGCGAAATGCATGAGGGAGAGACTGTTGACATTTAATGAAGCTTTCTGATTTCGATTACAACCTACCCCCCGAGCTGATTGCCGTTGAACCGGCAAAACCGCGGGGCCACTCGCGGCTTTTAGTTTTAAACAAAAAAACCGGCCGGATAGAACATCATACTTTTTATGAAATAATTAACTTTCTCAAACCGGGCGACCTCTTGGTTATGAATAATTCTAAAGTTTTTCCTGCCAGATTAATCGGCAAAAAGGCCATCACCCACGGCAAGGTTGAGATCCTGCTAAACCACGAAATTGATACCAACCTCTGGCAATGTGTGGGCAAAAATTTGAAAGTTGGCAGTCGGATAATTTTCCCAGACTCAAAGCTGGAAGCCATTGTTGAAGATCGCAAAGATAGCACCTACTCCATCCGTTTCAATTTAAACGGCAACGATTTCTTTGCTGAAGTCGACAAAATCGGGCAAATTCCTCTGCCTCCCTATATTATCGAAGCCAGAGAAACCAAAAAAAAACCTGGGGTGGATGGGCCTAAACACCCCCGGGGTGAAAATTTTGACGACCGTAACCATTATCAAACCGTCTACGCCAAAGATACCGGCAGTGTAGCCGCACCAACCGCCGGCCTGCACTTCACTGATGAACTATTAGATAAAATTAGAGCGATTGGCGTTGAGATACTTGAGGTCACTCTCCATGTCGGTTTGGGTACCTTTGCCCCGGTTAAGAGTGAAAATATCGAGGAACATCAAACCCACTCTGAATATTATTCGATCAAAAAAGAGATCTTAAAAAAAATTATCAAAGCCAAAACAGAACATCGTCGCATTATCGCCGTCGGCACCACCACAACAAGAGTACTCGAGCATATCTTCTCTGACCTCCTAATACATGATACCGGATACTTGATACGAGATCTTTCCGGTTGGACAAATATCTTTATCTATTCGGGCTATAAATTTAAATGCATTGATGCCTTGATCACCAATTTCCACCTTCCCAAATCATCACTTCTAATGCTCGTCTCCGCCCTAGCCGGGTATGACAACATCATACATACCTACGAGGAAGCGATAAAAGAACGCTATCGCTTCTATTCTTACGGTGATGCTGTGTTGATTATCTAGTACTGAGCCAACTTTTGATTGATGGATGACCTGTTCAACAATGGATGTGTATCAGTATAAGTAATCCATCAGATAAAACTTGTCGAAGTACTAGTCCTAAACCTTCTTCATTGCGGATCTTGTCATGTTTCTGGCGCTATCCTCCACTATGGCCCGGCTTACTTCGAGCAACGTTTGATCCTCGGCTGTAAATGAGAGATAGGCCAAGAGAAAAACTACAATCGATTCTGCCCCCTGATTTCGGTTCAGACCGCCCCTCGTAATACCATCGAAGACTCCCCTGGAAACAGAGTCGTAAACAATTACCTCTTTAATATTGTTGCCGAAAAACCAACCCATCCACTCTTGCGCTTTGTGCCGATATTTTTCTTCTCCTGTCGTGTAGTAAAGCTCATTATAAAGCAAAACCATATCTCCAGCCTCGATCGGCTGCTGGTCATAAAGCGCTCTACGATGATGTCGGATATACCACCCGTCTTGGCCTACGGGGGCAGGAACCCCTCGTCTTCGGCAAACCCTCTCCAGAAAATCCAGCGACTCTAATGCAGTTTTTAAATAACTCTCTTTACCGGCTTTCTTGTATGCCCGAACTAACGCATACGGCACGATCGCATTTGCCCACGTTAACTCCTCCTCAAACCAACGCCAATCCCCATCTGAATTTTCACCGAAGCGGTCGACTAAAACGTCCGCTAACCGGCAAATTTCACTTTTCTCTCCTAAATACGAGAGTCCCAACAAGTCGTAAGAAAGTGGTTTTAGAAGCATATTTCTAATCCGCTTACGATAATGGACGATAAGATTCAAGGCTTCTTCCTTCAAATCCAGCGGCAGCAAGGCAGAAGCGGCGGTATAAGACAAAGCCCAAAAAGTACGGCTGATTGAATCGTCCGAAGCGATTTTGTCGGCATATTTTTGATTTTTGTCAATAAAATTGTGGATGATCCCGTCATCATCAACGGCACGACCCAAAAATTTTAAATACGTCTTGACGAGCGATAGAATCTTTTTATCAGGACCGAAGGTTTCCAAATATTTAACGCCGACGATCATTGCCCTGGCCTGATCGTCCAAACTATAGCCGAAACCGTAGTCGGGTTTCGAATATTTTGCATGCTGGACAAGCCCGAATTGGTCTGTCATCCTCTTTAAATAGGCCAAAGAGGGCCGCTGGCCGAACTCCGGCAAACGTTGCGACCACTTCTCCGTCTTAGTAAAGAGATGCGACTCCAAGACGCCCAGGTATTTCATCCCAACTTGTGGCCAGATCGCCCCTCTGGCATATTGGTAGGCGGAAAGCTGCATTTTTGCCAACGCCTTTTTTGATCTTACAAGCCTGTCGATATTTTCAGCCATCAATTGGCCGGTTGGCTCAACTATTGCTCCTCTGCCCGCACGCAAAACCTCCAGCGAGTAATTAGTCGGCGACGAAATAACAGCATCGCCGCAACCCATAGCGTAGGCAATCGTGCCGGAGAAAGATTGGCTAAAGTCGAGCTGGGGCGCCAGATATATATCCGCGGCCAAGAGATATTCTACCAACTCGTCATATTCAAGGTATTTGTTTATGAGGGCGACATTGTCAGCCAATCCGAGTTGAACAATCTGTCGCAATAAAGCATTGCGATAGCTCTCGCCCTCACGCCTCAAAATGTCCGGGTGGGTCGCGCCGATGATTAAATAGCGCAGATTCGGATATTTTGAAACAAGCCGGCTGACCGCATCAATGCCATGCTCAACGCCCTTGCCCCGATTAATTAAGCCGAAAGTCAAGAGGACGGTTTTATCAGCCAGGCCAAGTTTTTTCTTTGCCCCCTCTTTCTGGTCAAAACGAACATTTGGCACACCATGCTCAATAATCTTAATACGGCAGCCGTCAACTTTAAAATTATCAAGGAGTATTTTTTTTGCCCGTCTCGTCATAACGACTATCGAATCGGACAGGTCAATGATCCGCTGGGTAACCGAGTGGCGATGATCATTGTGCTCTTTTAAGACCGAATGGAAACTGGTCACGACGGGTTTATTCAGGTTCTCCAAAAACATTAAGATATAATCGCCGTCTTCGCCGCCAAATATGCCGTACTCATGCTGGAGGCTGACAACCTCAATCGAGCTCCCGTTAATAAATTCGGCCGCTTTTACATATGATTTTGCATTATACTGGTCAATTTCAAAAACCACCCGATCCGAGTAGCCATAGGCTCTTTTTTCATCACTGACGGCGATGATCTTTGCCTTATCCCTAATAAAAAGCTCATCATAAGCATTAACCAAAGATTTACTGAAAGTAGCCAAACCGCACTCTCTGGGCGGATATGTTGAAAGCACCGCAATTTTAATTTTTGATTTATCTATCATCTTTGTCAGATTATGATTAACTGATGTCTCATACTTGGATATTTCCGGCCAATCCCGAGCTTCAGCTGCAAAGAGGAATCAGCCAAAGAGATATCATAACACGTAATCAACAAAAAAGAGACCCCATAAAGCAAGTCTCCCTTATTCAAAAATTTAGTTGCTTTTATCCCTAATCCCGTAGCTATTTGTGTCAATCATAACATTAACGCTTGGCGCAATCAATAAACCGGGGATAAATTTATTAAGACAGACGATTGATTAATTGTAAATTTTACTATTGCTTTGATAAATTTTTCAAATACCAGCGGATTTTTTCTTCCACCCCTCCCAGGTCGTCAGACATTTTTGCGGCGATCTTTCCAATCTCCGGCTTGCTATATCCGAGCGAGACTAAAACATCAACAATTTCGACCGATTCGTCCATCTTGCCGATGACTCCGCTGCCTTCGAAACCGCCGAGCTTTGATTTTAAATCAAGTATAATCCTGGCCGCGACCTTTTTGCCAATTCCTGGTACCGATATGAAAAATGAAACATCTTCGCTTGTCACCGCCGAGATAATTCTTTCCGGGGGCGCCACAGTCATAATGCTCATTCCGGCCTTCGGCCCGACCCCGTTAACCGAAATCAATTTTTCAAAAAGTATGAGTTCATCATACGTTGTAAAACCATAAAGGTCATCGGTCTCCTCCCTGATATGCTCGTGAATAAAAAAGTCGGCTGCTTGGCCAACATTAAAAGAAAAAACGGGGCCGATATTAACCCTGTAGCCCACTCCGCCCGTTTCGATGATAGCCATGCCGGGTTTGGCATAAATTATTTTTCCTTTGATGTAAGCAATCATCAATATTTATCCGAATTAACAACACTCTTGAGCCTTGCCGCGTATAAAGATATCATTTTTTGAGCCTCATTGGGCGCAATTTCCGTATTATGCAGCGGTCTTTGCCGGCCTTTGAGATAAATTACATCCAAACTTACTATATCGAGCGCCAAAAAGTAACCCAGAAAAAGATTGAAAGCTTCCTCCGAAAACTTTTTACCCGCTCTCGTTAATTGCCTGATGTACTCTTCCTTGAACTGCTTTTGCCACTCGGGAAAACACTCTGCCCGATGGTACAAACTTGCAAAATCAAAAAGATAATTACCGAACTTACACGACTCAAAGTCAATTAAAGCCAGCCTATCATCCTCTCCCAGAATTATATTCGTCGGTTGTGTATCGCCGTGAATAAAAGAAAAATACTGCCGGTCGCAAATCGGTTCTTTTCCGGCTAACAGTTTTTTCAAAAAAGCGGCAACAAGTTCATGATGATCATGGCTGGCAGAGAGGGCATTTTTAATATTATCCGCAATGTGTTCAAGCGAGAAGAGACTATCGGCCGGCTTCCGGATCTTCTGCAAAGATAAGAGTATGTCGACCAGTTGCCCGACAAAATACTCTTTATCAACAAATTCCTGACAAAAAAAGTAAACATTGCCCGCAACCCGTCCGGCAATTGATTCCCTAATGTACCAATAATTTTCCACTGAATATTGGTGCAGAGCCGGCACAAAATTTAGTTTCTCTTTGTTGATCTGCCGCAATGTTTTAATTTCATTCAACATCCTTTTTTCGACCGCCTCGTCGCCATTAACAATACAAGCTATCATCTTGCGCTTGGCTTGACTGACTAAAAAAGTTTGGCGCTTGAGCTTTTGCGGCAAAAGAATCTCTTTTTTTTCAAAAGCAAAGTCGTTGGTCTCCAAATAAGAAATCAGATCTCTTTTTCTTGAAAGTTCATTTTCCATTTGTAATTACTTTCCGATAATAATTTTCGTATTGGTCAACCATAGTTTCAAGAGAGTATTTGTTCTCCACCGATTGGCGGCATACTTTCCGATCAATCCGATCCAGATTCTTTGACGCCCTGACAAATTCATTCACCTTCTCGGCTTTAACCAAAAAACCGTTCGTTCCATCTTTGATTATATCCGGCATAGCGCCAATATCGGAGGCGATGACGGGGGTGCCGCAGGCCAATGCTTCCACTACAACCAGCCCGAAGGGTTCGTCCCAGCGGATTGGAAAGATAAACGCTCTGGCCTTTCTGTAGTATTCAATCTTATCCTTTAATCCCAATTCGCCGACATAGCGGATTTTCCGGTTCAAGTGCGGTTTGATTTCCTTATCAAAATAATCTTTATCCCTGATCGGACCGGCAATAATTAATTTCTGCCCCGCTTTCTTGGCAAATTTGATAGCCATATCCGCGCCTTTTTCGGGACTCAAGCGGCTCATCCAGAAAAAATAATCATCGGGATCGTCACAGTAATCGAAATTCTTCATTTCAATACCATTCGCGATAACCCGGAATTTTTCCGGCTTCGGCCATCTCCTGGCAAAATCGTTTGAGATTAAAACGTAGTGAGGATCAGAATACTTAGATAAAACTAATTTTGCTTCATTATAATTAAAGGGTGATCCGTGGACAGTAATAAAAAATGGCTTCTTAATTAACTTTGTCAACGGCAAAACGTAGTGGAAACTGAAAACCGAGAGATGGATTAGGTCAAAATCATTCTGCCGTTTTATCACTTCCGCCATTTGGTCAACGCTAAAAAGAACAAACTTCGGTTTAGAAATAGCGGTACCGTCATCTTTGTTAATATCGGCCATCGAGCACGTACCGATCAACTCTCCGGAAAACCTGCTCTCCTTGTTGGCGAATAAACCAACCCGGTGCCCTCTTTTGACTAATGTTTCAGCATAGTTATAAGTCCATATTTCCGTACCGGCGGTGGCATTTTTGATGATAGGCGAATCAATCGCGCCGATTAGAGCGATCTTCATTTTAACCGCCCTTCCTGCTTCTCAATTTTACTAATTAAACTCGGATCAAAAGGTATCCAACCGCGGACCATCCTGACCAATGCGCCGTAATATTCGGTCAGTTCAGCCTTATCAGCCCCGATCGAGATGTTTTTATCCGAAAGCCGATATCGTAAAATTTTTTTACGGCTATAAATAAATATCTTTGCCTGCGTCGCCAATCGCGTATAGAGCTCGTAATCCTCGGCGATGCGGAAAAACTGATTGTAAGGGTTGTCCAGCAAAATTTGTTTTTTCATAGCCACGGTGGGGTGCGGAATAAAATTGCTTTCCTTTAACCTCTCGAGCGAAAAAGGAACAAAAGGTGTCTTCCGATCCCTGATTATTCCTGTTTTTTCCTCCCAAACCTCAACGTTGGCATAAAAAATATCGGCTCCGGGGTTCTGTGCGAATGCCTCCATGGTCACTCTTGTCCGGTTGGGATAAGCCAGATCGTCGGAGTCCATGATTGCCACAATAGGCGCGCGAGCTTGAATAACTGCAAAGTTGCGAGCGCAGCTCGCGCCGCTGCCGTGCCTTTCGGGCAAGATAAAATATCTCAATCTCTCGTCATTAAAACCGTCTATGATGCCGCGCGTCCCGTCATCGCTATGATCGTCAACAATAACAGCCTCCCACTCCCCGACTTCTTGGTCAAGCAGCGATTTTATGGTATCGTCAATAATATCAGCTCTGTTTTTTGTTGCAATAAGGAAACTGATTTTCGGTTCCATAAAGTATCCTTCATTATTTTTCGCTCGATTAAATTATTCAAGGGTATTATGATTAAAGCATCATTCGTTATGCCGGTAAAGAACGGGGAGAAATTCGTTATCGCCGCAATAGAATCTATGCTTGGCCAAACACTGCCGGAAATTGAAGTTGTTGTAGTCAACGACCGCAGCGAGGACAAAACACTAGAGTTAATTGAAGCTGCTGCCCGGAAGGACGACCGTCTAACGGTAATTGATCTAAAAGAGCAATCCGGCGTCAGCGCCGCCAGAAATGCCGGAACACGTTCCGCCCGGGGTGAAATAATTCTGCCCTCCGATGCCGATGACCCCAACTCTCCGGATCGAGCCCAAAACGCCATAAATGAACTTAAGCGGAACCAAGCGGATATTTTTTACAGCAACCTGGAGCGTTTTTATACTGACGCCAAACAGTTCGAACCACGGCATTTCCAACCCTACGATGCTAAGCTTTTAAGGTATATAAATTATATTGCCCACGCCGGCTCATCTGCTTACCATAAATACGTTTTTGAATCAATCGGCGGCTACGACGAAACTATCAAGATCGGCGAGGATTATGATTTTTGGCTTAAGGCACAGGAAAAAGGCTTTAAATTTTGCTCGAAAAACATATTTTCCGCCCAATACACCATGCACCAATCGCAAGTTACAAACATAAACTCCGAAGAAAAAATAGCTGAGCGTCAGAAGTGGAACCGTATAGTTAGAGAAAAGCACTCCATCTTTGATATCGATGTTAATTACGTCAAACGGCGTGCCGAGCCAGCAGTGCTTGATTTCTACTTCATCAAAAATTACTCAATCTGGTTTAGTCCAGAATCCATTCCCAAGAAAGCATGGTAACTAAAAAGCGGCAGTCTGCTCCTCAGTTGAACCAGCTGATGCTAATCTTGCAGCCGTTTCTGCCACAGATTTGCTTATATCTATGTTTGGCGCCTCTTGATCTAGGGGAGCCTCAAAAACAGCTGCTCTTTCTCGCCAATATTCTTCATCTCGCAATTTTGCAACCTCGTTCTCTTCTAAGCCACGGCTCTGCGCATGCATCAGCCAATTAGAAACATACTTTTGATAATGCGGACTTCGATCTAATAATTTTTTCTCAGCAGGAATAAAGTCTGCTTTTATGCCCATCATCTTGGCCATCTCCCTAGCACGATTGAGATGGTAATTTGTTGAGATAATCGCGAATTCTCCTACTGGAATGTTTTGGTGATAAACCTCTCTTAATCCATAAGCTAAATTACCATGTGTTGCGTCAGATTGATCCTCAAGCACGATATCTTTCTCTGGAATTTTAAAACGTTCGATCAAATATTGTTTTGCAACTTGTGCCAACGGAGCAAATTCTGCCCATTTTCCACTGCCAGACCCTCCCGTTAAACAAATTACTCGTACCCTGCCCTCTAAATAAAGCTGGGCCGAAGCAATCAATCTCATCCTGAATTCTTTATTTAACATCCAACCTTGGCGCTCAGGATCAGGCCCACCAGTTTTTTCTTTATAACCTGCGCCCAGAACCATTACTACATCGTATGGACAAATGCCAGTTTCCGCTTCCATGTTACGAGCCAACTCCGAGCCGATTTCCCGAGAAACAGAATCTATCTCGCTTTTCTTTGCCCTACCCGCTTCTGTTGACAAACACTCTCTACAAATACCGGGCAGCTTTCCGTGCGCGCAAAGACTGCTCTTCTCCTGGAAACAGGATTCATTAGTCGTTCCCTCTCCAAAAACCATTTAAACTCCCTTCTCCTGTTGGATTTGCTCAACCAGCCGCTTATCCTCTAAGTATTCTTCATCGGTTACGAATGAAGGCTTCTTGCTGGCACGGTTTTTCTTGCTGCGATCAAAGCAAATCTGATAATAACGCTCCGCCCTGGTAGCGATAATACTCCAATCAAATTTAGCCACGGCATCTTCCCTGGCAACCTTGGCCAGTTTTTCCTTTAGTTTCACGTCGCTAAGAACGATTTTTATGCCGCCGACCAGGGACGAAACGCTTTTTGGCTTGATGAGCAAACCGTTCTTCATATGACGGATGGCTGTTGGGATACCGCCAATGTCGCTGGCGACAACTGCCGCGCCCGACGACATCGCTTCAAGCAATGAAAGCGGAATGCCCTCGCTTAAGGTTGACGGCACAGCCACCACCTCGGCACGCCGGTAGAGCTGGGAAATAATATTTTTGTCGCCGGAGCCAAGATAACCGGTAAAAACAGTGTTGCGGTGTTGGTTCTTTTGAGCCAGCGCCTTCATTTTATCCAGCTCCTCGCCATCGCCCATAATGACAAATTTTGAATCGGGAAATTTATCGGCTGCCTTGATAAAAAAATCAACTCCTTTAATAGCAGTCACCTTGCCGGAATAGAGAACTACCTTTTTCCTCTCCAGCTTGTATTTTCTCTCAACGCCCAAAACCGAACCGGAGTTAGGAAACATCTTAGTATCAACACCGCAGGGCAGTATTTTCATTTTTTCAGCAAACTGCGGATGGCCCCGGCCGATAATTTTCAAAAGGTGGTCGCGGGTGTTATTGGAGACCGCCGTAATAATGTCGGCCCGGTTGAGAGCGTCTTGCGTCAGAGGAATGTAGCGTTTATCAAGAACAGCATTAATGACGTCCGTATTGTGCGAGGTCACAATGTAATGGATCTGGTAAACAGCCTTAATATAATTGGCAACCCAGGCAAGGTTCGAGGCGTGATGGACGTGAATAACGTCGGGCCTAAACTCTTCAACCGCATAAATTATCTTGTCCATAAAAGCCGTCTGAACATCATTCAGCCTGGCTCCGCTCAATTGTGAATAAAGCCGGGCATCCGAATACTCGGGATGGCCGGTAAAAACAGCCATAAAGGGCAGTTTTACTTCGTATATTTTTATATTTTTTAGTTCGCGGGCATCAGGGCAAACTATGGCCACCTGATGGCCTCTCTTCATTAGGGCTTCGGATATTTTACGGACGTAGGTTCCGCTGCCCGAGCCATATAGCGGAAAACAAAGCAATTGTAAAATTTTCATTTTAATTGCCTTTCATGGAACAGGTTAAATAATCAACCGTTTCTTCGAGTCACAAAATATTAAAGTGGCGCTAAGCTTTAACTGCCGTTTTATTAAGAAGAAAGCCCGCCCTCGTCCGGCCGGTACTTGCGTCTGCCTTAAATGACAGATAAGCCATCAGATAGACGCCGATTGATTCGGCGCCCTGGTTTTCGTTATAACCCGTCCGGGTCAAGCCGTCGTAAACGCCATGGGTAATATTATCATACAAAACCACGTTACCAATATTATTGCCGAAATACCAGCCCATCCACTCTACCGCCCGCTCTTTATATTTGTACTCTCCGCTGACTTCATGAAGCAAATTATAGAGCAAAACCATATCGCCCGCCTCGATCGGCTGCTGGTCAAAGATAGCTTTCTTGCCGTTTTTAACAAACCAGCCGTCCTGGCCGATCGGCATGGGGATGCCCTTGTATCGGCAAACCTGGTATAAAAATTCCACCGCAGCGACGGCGGCGTCAAGATACTTCCTTTTTCCGATCAGCTGATAAGCTTTAATCAAAGCGTAGGGCGTAATACCGTTGGCGTAAGTCAGTTTATCCTCAAACCAGTGCCACTTGCCGTTTTCCAAGTTCTCGTCAAAACGCTCAAGCAAAATATCAGCCAAACGCTCGACTTCTTTTTTATTGCTCTGGTAAAAATACCCCAAAAGGTTATATGAGATCGGCTGGATATAGGAGTTGCTTAACCTGGCCCAATAAACCGAAACCAATCCGGCCGCTTTTTCTTTGATTTTTTCCGGTATATTTTTCAAACCGGCAATATAACTTAACGCCCAGAAGCTCCGGGAAATCGAATCGTCCGAGCCGAACTTATCGGCATACATTTCCTTCCGGTCAATAAGATTGTGGATCAAGCCGTTTTCGTCAACTGCTTTGTCAAGATAAGCGAGATAAATTTCCAGCAATATCTTCGCTTCTTTATCCTTAAACCGGCTTAAATATTGTCCGCAAGCAATGGCCGCTCTAGCCTGGTCGTCAAGGCTATAGCCAAATCTATAATCAGGTTTGCTGCCGACAGCATGCTGGACGATGCCAAAACCGTCCGTCATTTTTTTGAGATGAGCCAGCGACGGTTTCTCGGCAAAATCAGGCAGGCGCATCATCCAGCGCTCGTTTTTGACAAATAAACTCGATTCCAACACTTCCAAATACTCGATACCAACTTTAGGCCAGATCATTTCGCGGGCAAACTGGTAAGCTTTAAGCTGCATCTTCCGGCGTTTTGAAGGCAAAGACAATAAGCCTTTCAGCTCTTTTGTTACTTGTTTTGCCGACGGATTAATGATAATACCGCGACCGTTGGCCAGAACCTCCAGGGCATAATTGGTGGGCGAAGATATAACGGCATTGCCGCAACCCAGGGCATAAGCGATTGTTCCAGAAAAGGATTGCTGCAAATCAATTTGCGGGGCCAAATAAATATCTGCGGCCTTGAGATAATCAACCAGTTCGCGATAATCAAGATAGCGGTTAATAAATTTGACATTGTTGTTGGTCCCTTTCTCCGAAACTGCTTTCTCCAGGCTTTTTCTGTAGCTCTCCCCTTCTTGTTTGATAATATCCGGATGGGTCGCTCCAACTACCAGATAAAGAATGTCGGGGAACTTTTTCGCCAATCGTCTGATCGCCTCGATTGCGACCTCAATCCCCTTGCCTCTGTTGATTAGACCGAAAGTTAAACAAACTGTTTTATTAGTAAAACCCAACCTTTCTTTTGCCTCCGCTTTATCATCGAAACTGATATTGGGAACACCGTGGTGGATAATTTTGATCTTGCTCGGAGCGACATTAAACTCCTCGACCAGGATATTTTTGGCGCTGTTGGTCATTACCACAATTGAATCGGACAGGTCAATAATGCGTTGCATTAACTTTCTCCGATGATCCGAATGTTCCCTTAGCACGGTGTGGAAGCTGGTGACAACGGGCTTGTCAACGTTTTCCAGAAATTTTAAGATGTGCTCGCCATCCTCCCCGCCGAATATGCCATATTCATGCTGGAGGCTGACCGCTTCGATATCGCTTCGGTTAATAAATTCGGCGGCTTTGGCATAGGATTGTTGATTGAACTGGTCAATCTCAAAGACCACTTTTGACGGATAGCTGAATTTTTTGCGTTCATTGCTGATAGCGATAATTTTGATCCGATTGCCGATATAAAGGTCGTCAAAAATTTGCACGAACGATTTGGTAAAAGTGGCAATACCGCACTTTCTGGGCGGATAAGTTGAGACAAAAGCAATCTTGACCCTAGTCTTTTTCATTGAAATAGCTCCCCAAAAGTTTCATAAAGGACGGGACCGGGATTTTTCGCCTGGTTGATATTTGGCTGGCTATCGCCTCAAAAAATTCACTTTTATTAATCGCGGCCATTGCAATGCAGGAATCGGCCGCACCGTAGTAAATATAAAATAGTCCTTCCCTTTCGACCATTCCACAAGTAAAAACGACATTATTAACCTGTCCAATCTTTTCATAACCGGTTTCCGGAGACATAATCGGGTCGGCGCTGCGGTAAACTACTTTTGTCGGGTCTTTCAAGTCTAAAACAACAATGCCCAGGCGATAGACAAGGTCATAATCAACGCCGTGGTAAATTATGAGCCAGCCAAAGGGGGTTTTAATCGGAACGGTTCCGGCACCGATATTGCGGCAGTCCCAAGACTCCTCCCTGGGGCTCATGGCCGCCCCATGGTCTTGCCAATTTTTTAAGTCTGAAGATGATGCCAGATAGATATCGGGCCAGACACGATGAAGAAGAAAATAGCGACCTCCGATCTTTTCAGGATAAAGGGCGGCATCCTTGCTGTCAATCCCGGGAATAATAACGCCAAAACGCTCGAAGTCCTTGAAATTTCTGGTCGTTGTCATTGAAACTCTCACCCGCCAGGAATTGTTCTTGCCGGCAAAGGGCGAAACCTTGGCATTATTCCGGCTCGAGGAATTGAGCGAGGCGCCGCAGTAAACGATATAAAAAGTATCGCCTATCTTAGTGATACGCGGATCTTCGCAGCCGGAAGATTCAAATTCATTTTCGGGATCAGGCTCAAAAACCGGCAATCGGCTGAAATTAGCGAATGTCAAGCCGTCAGTCGAATCGGCATAACCAAAACGAGAAACAAGGTCGTCCCCTACCGCCCGGTAGAGCATTCGTACTTTTTCGCCGTCGTTGATAACCCCGGGATTAAAAACCGATTCTTTTTCCCACCAAATCTCTTTTCGCGCTTTAATAACCGGATTATTGGAAAGTCGCCTTAAATCAATCATTGGAAAAACCTGTACCGCTTAATTTAGTATTATTTTTCTTCCACGTTCTCGCCCCGAATATAGGCGGCGGCAACCTCCGGAGACATGACGTTAATTATTACTTCGCTGCCGAGTTCAAAACCGCCGAAATTAGAAACTCGCGGCGTTAATTCAAGATGCCAGTGATATGAAGCAGAGTCTTCAATAATTGTGGGCAAGGTATGGATATAAAAGTTGAAAGGCGGATTATTAAGAGTTTTGTCAAGTTTCTCCAAGACTTTAGAGAGAGCCTCGGCAAAGCCGGCCAAACAGTTTTTTGAGACAAGCTCGAATTGGCTCTGGTGTTTTTTGGGTAAGATCCAGACTTCAAAAGGAAAACGCGAAGCGAAAAAGGTTATCGCCACAAAATCCTCGTTCTCATGGATGATTCGTGTTTTAACCTTCGATTCATGTTTTAAAATGTCGCAATAAACACAAGCGCCATTAATACCGTAATAGCGGTCCGACCCGTCCATCTCCCGCCCGACCGTATTTGAAACGATGCCGGAAGCAAAAATTTGGGCGTGAGGATGGTCAATCGAAGCGCCGGCTTCTGCCCCGTGGTTATAGATCGGCATTATCGAAACAACTTTCTCATGCTCCTTCATCCACAGATAGCGGTCGCGCATTAGCTCGACCATTTCACCGACAATGTGCTTCGGTATCTTGGGCAAGGCAAGATTATGGTCTTTAAAAATAATCACTTCATGGTCGCCAACTGAAGCGCGAGCCCTATAAAAACCATCCTCCGGATAAAAACTTCTCTGGCTTTTTAAAGATTCATCTTCAATAAAAGCCGGATAACGGTTTTCGATAACATAGAGGTTTTGAGCGGTTGCTCTTCCGACCTTATCATTGCTTTTGTAACCATCTGACCCGAGGCAAAAGGGGCACTTTGATTTATCTGCAATATTAACGCTCTTGGGGATAACAAAATCCTGGGGCCTCTTGGCACGCTCCGGGGCAACCACGACCCAATCGCCCGTAATAATATTTTGACGTAGCTCGGGCACAAGACCTCCTTTGGCGGAAAATTCCAATAACAGTTACAATGACCAAATAATATTTAAACTTCGATTATCAGGCGTTTTGGTATTATAGTTGCTAAACGAGTCTTCGACTTGTTTGGGCATGGCAGATTGCCACCGCCAATGCATCGGCTGCATCGTCGGGCCTTGGACATTCTTTTAATCTGCAAGTCAGACGAACCATCTCCTGCATCTGCTTTTTCTCCGCCCTGCCATACCCCGTTATGGCCTGCTTAACTTGCAGCGGGGTATATTCGAAGACCGGAATATTGTTTTTCTTAGCAGCAATAACGGCGGCTCCTCTTGCTTGAGCCACGCTCATGACGGTTTTTTGATTCTTAAAAAAGAATAACTCTTCGATCGCTGCTTCGTCCGGCTTTTCTCTCTCTATAATACTACAGAGTTGCTCGAAAATGATCAACAGCCTTTCATTCATTGGCAAGCTGCTTTCGGTCTTTATACAGCCGTAACTAAGCGCGCCGACCCCGTATCCGTTCTTCTCAACCAAACCCCAGCCCATCAGATTAGTACCTGGATCAATGCCCAATATCTTCGTTGCCTTATCCACAAACCCTCCAAGGAACAATTTTAATTTGAAATCATCTCAGGCCAGATTGGTGTAAACCGTACTTACATCCTCCAGTTCCTCCAACGCGTCAACGAGACGGGTAATGGATTCGATTTTATTCTCAGCCAAATCAACCTGATTGGCAGCAATGTAGGAAATTTCCGAAGAGTCAATGCTGATGTTCTTCCCCTCAAGTTCTTTCTTGACTTGGACCAGATCAGAAAAGGCCGTCGTTACCAAATACGAATTTTCATCTTTGTCAAAATCATCCGCGCCCGAATTAATAATGGCTTCCTCAAGCGTTTCATCAGATAAATTATTCTTTTTTTGGTCAATAATAATTTGGCCGACTTTTTTGAACTGAAACATAACGCTACCTGTCGTAGCCAGGGATCCGCCGAATTTATTCAGGGCTGCTTTTATCCGGGAGATGGTTCTGTTGCGGTTATCGGTCAGCGCTTCAATGAGCATTGCCGCTCCGGCCGGGCCATAAGCCTCATAGACAACCTCTTCAATCTTGGCGGCACCGTCGCCGCCGACACCGCGCTGGACGGCCCTATCTATATTGTCTTTTGGCATGCTAACGGTTTTGGCGTTGTCAACTGCCATTCGAAGCGATGGATTGAAATTCGGATCTCCGCTTTTACCCTCGCGAGCCGCAATCGTAATTAAATTAGCCAGTTTGGTAAAAACTTTGGCGCGCTTAGCGTCAATGGCTGCCTTTTTGCGTTTAGTTGTCGCCCACTTGCTGTGTCCTGACATAAGTTATTGCTCCTTCTAGGTCTATCATATTCTATACTCAATCAGCCTCATTTGGCAAGAGTTGAGAACAATCCCTAATAAGATTGGACTACGCCATCTTTCCCCAATCTAAATTGGACTGTCCCATCCCGATCGGTACGCAACAGCCTGCTTTGATATTTTTCTACCAGATCCAAGGTATATTTATGGGGATGACCGTATTTATTATCGGCGCCGGCAGATATGACAAAGTATGATGGCCCGACTATCTCGAAGAGTTTTCCATTGCTACCGTTATTCGACCCGTGATGGAGCGCTTTTAAGATATCGGATTTAAAATAAAGATAAGGGTCAATGTTGATCTTAGAATAATAGTCGAACATCCTGGTTTGCTCATCAGTTTCAATATCGCCGCCAAACATACTGCACCTTTCAAAATAGCAGAAACGGTTAACCAACGAAGCATTATTCAAATTATCAATCGTCTTCTCCTGATACTGGTCGCCCGGCCAAAGAAATTCCAATTTGCCATTTTCATACGGTGTCATACTTTCGTCGATCGCTGGAATCTTCATCTCAATATTTTTATCTTTAATCTTTTGCAAAAAATCCAGATAACCGTCAGCGGTGTGCGAAACACCGGAAGCGTAAATTTTATTAATTTGATAGCGATCCAGTACCTGATTTAAACCGGCCAAGTGATCGGCATGAGGATGCGACAAAATCATAACTTCTATTTCGTGATCGGATAACGGCATCACTTTCCCCAGCTCTGTTAGAATTTTATCGTCCGGCCCGCCGTCAACCAGAATTTGATAGCCGTCCTTTTGGATCAAAGCAGCATCCCCCTGTCCCACATCAAAAAAATAAAGATGGACACTGTCATCTCCTTTCGGGCTTCTAGCCACCTCCGTCCACAAAAAAGTGGCCAAAAGTGCTAAACAAATTAAGACTGCTTTGGTTTTCCGCCTCATTTCATCTCGTCACGACATCGTGTTACTTTAAATTAATATCTCTCTCACATACTTTTTCGAATAAAAAAGTTTCAGCAATCCCATCAACACAAGGTAGGTGAATGCTTCAGCGATCCATGCGCCTTTGCCAACTTCAAACGAAGCATAAGGAAAACCGCCAAGCGTTTTTACTACTCTGACAATATATTCGAGCAGTGGCCAAAGCAAGTAAGCCGAAAATTGTGCTAACCAGAGCGAAATCAGCCCCAGAAAGGCGGTCGAAAAAGCAAAAGCCATAACCAGCTCTACCGCCCAAAGCGTTAATATGTTTGACAGTGGAGATATTAAAGATAAACGTCCAAACATTGCCATGATCAAAGGAGCCACTGCCAACTGTGCGCCAAGCGTTTCCGCCAACGGCGTCAGCAACCAGGTTTGGAGAAACCCGCTTTTTGATTGATATAAGTAGTGCCTGAAAATCGGCGAAATATAAATCAAGCCGATAAAAGCCAAGAATGAAAGTTGGAAACCAAGATCATAATAGAGCAAAAATGGATTTGCCAGCAACATCACCACCGCTGCCAACAGCATCAAATTAGCCTGGCTGGCTTTACGGCCGATCGTCCGGCCATATAACAAGAGAATCGAAAAGATAGCCGCCCTAACGATACTGGCCGGCATTCCGGTCAACAAAACAAGAACAAGGGCGATCAATGTCCCAATCCAAAAAACACTTCTGGGACGCCAATAGGCTGAGAGCACGGCGCCCAATAGGACGAAAATAATGGTAATATTAAAGCCCGAAATGGCCACTATATGCGACAAACCGACTTTGTTTAAATCATCCGTAAAGGCTGGCGGCAAGCTCCTTTTCTGCCCCAAAATAATACCGGCAGCCAGCGAGGCATGGGGTTCGGGTAAAGTTTGATTAAGCGAGTTTTCAAGCGCCGCTGAAAAACTGTAAAGCGACCGCAATATAACGGGACCGGGGCTATTCGGATGGCTGGCCAGATTAACATTATCGGATTGGTTAATGACGCCATAAACGGGATATTTCTTAAGATAGCGCTGATAGTCAAATTCCTCGCTTGACATCGGCTTAGAAACTTTACCCTCAAGCCCGATTAAGTCGCCGTATTCCAGGCGCTTTGATAAAGAAACCTTGGCGAGAAGCAACCGGTGGCCAACCGGCAGCCGAGTTCCGTCAACAGAAAGGCTAGCCACATTCAACAATAATGTTTGCTTATTGGCCTCTTTCTGCGGCCGGGCCGCAACAGAAGCTGTCACGGTGGTTGTTTTTTCATACGGCCAATCAAAAAATGTCTTACTTTCAAAATAAGCCAGATAAAAATATCCCAAAAAGAAAAACATCAGACAAAACCCGGCCAGAACCAGAAAGCGGTTCTTGAGCAAGAAATTCAGAAATATGGCAGACAAAAAGACTGAGAGGAAGAGCGGTAAATAAGACCAAATGGCGGAAAAGTTAAATTTTACCGGCGAAGCAACAAATATGCCGGCAACAAAAAAGAGGGCAAACCAAAAAAACTTCTTGCTTACCGTCAGCCTTATTTTTTCGGCCCTCTCCATCATAATTTCTTGATTCTCCACATCACGACACAGTGCCAAACTAAATAACTTATTACAGATAACGATAATCAAGGCTTTTTAAATTTATGAACCCTCCGGATTGCCCCGGGTTTCGTAGCTTGAAAAAAATTGCCTAATTCGCCCGACGACGGCTGTGAAACAGTCTCTCTCTTTATTGATAAAGGTGTCCAGTTGATTAGAGCCTGCCTAACCTTTCTGTTGCTTCGTTTAAGTGATTTAGCGGCGCGTATAATAGTTGAGGTTGAAACACCCAGCGTTTGGAGAATATCGCCGTAACCCTTGCCCGCTGCCAGCATTCTCATTATATCAAGTCTTTGCTCGACAATTGCTCTTTCGCTCTCCGTCAGAAATCCATTAAAAAACAGGACCAGATCGCGTTTAGTATCCATCTTCAAAACCACTTCGGTAAAAAGATCAAATTGGTCGCGGCGCAACTGATTATTCGTGGCATTAGAGCTCTTCCTCATATCCCTCCCTGAATTATTTTTGCTGTTTTTATTATAGCAATACTTGTCTTTTTTGAATAACACTGTGTCGTGTTGACAGGAATAAGGTTGATTTTTGGGGAATTTTTGCTTAATATTATGAGCTGGGATGTATATTAGACAAGAGGAAACAAAATGGACAAGGATGAAAAAGATACAATTAAAAAAGACTGTGGCGGCACGGGCGCAGAGGTTGAAAGTGATAATAATCCGGACGTCAAGACATCGCCGCTTGAAGAAAAAATTGCCGAATTGACGGCCGGTTGGCAACGGACTCAGGCCGATTTTATTAATTACAAAAAGCAAATTGAACAGGATCGAGCCCGCTTGGTCAAGACGGCCAATGCCAATCTGATCGAAGCAATTCTGCCCGTTCTTGATAATTTTGCTCTGGCCGCCAAACATTTGCCTAAAGAACTTGAAAATAATACTTGGGCGCAGGGCATTAAACAGGTTGAAAAACAACTCGAATCAGTTCTAACAAGCGAGGGCCTAGAAAAGATTGAAAGTGTCGGCCAACAATTCGACCCTCAACTCCATGAGGCCTGTGATCAAGTCGAATCAGACCGGCCGGAAGGCGAAATCATCGAGGAAATTTTTCCCGGCTATACTTTTGACGGCCTTGTACTCCGACCAGCTAAAGTCAAAGTCTCAAAAAGGAAAAAGGGCTGAATTTCGCTTTTTGTCGAGACAAATAAAGGGTTGACAAAATGTAAAGTATACTTTACATTTATATTAATAAACAAAAAATAAGTCAGATAGGACGCATACGACTATTGGTCCTATATTAGGAGACCAAAATGGCTAAAATTATTGGCATTGATCTAGGTACAACTTTCTCCGCCGTCGCCGTTATGGAGGGAGGGGAAGCTAAGATTGTTCCAAGCACCGAGGGCGCGCGTACAACACCATCTATTGTAGCTGAAACCAAAAAGGACGACCGGCTGGTCGGCATCCTGGCCCGCCGCCAGGCTATTACCAATCCGGAGAATACGATCTATTCGATTAAAAGATTTATTGGCCGGAAATTTGACGACCCCGAAGTCCAGGCTGAAATTAAGCGCGTACCTTACAGGGTAACTAAGGCCTCAGACGGCTCGATTCGCGTTGAAATGAACGGCAAGGAGTACAGTCCCCAAGAAATGTCGGCTTTTATTCTGCAAAAGCTTAAGAATGATGCTGAAACTTACCTGGGCGGCAAAGTAACCGAAGCCGTCATTACCGTCCCGGCTTATTTCAACGATTCGCAACGCCAGGCAACTAAGGATGCCGGCAAAATCGCCGGACTGGATGTCAAAAGAATCATCAATGAACCGACTGCGGCTGCTCTGGCTTACGGTCTCGACAAGAAAAAAAGCGAATGCATTGCCGTTTACGACCTGGGCGGGGGCACGTTTGACATTACTATCATGGAGCTTGGCGACGGTGTTTTCGAGGTTAAATCAACCAACGGCGATACCCATCTGGGCGGCGATGATTTTGACGCCAAATTGATGGATTACATCGTTGACGAATTCAAAAAGGATCAGGGCATTGATCTCAAAAATGACCGCACCGCCCTGCAACGCCTCAAGGAAGCAGCCGAAAAAGCCAAAATTGAACTTTCCAGCACGAACGAAACCGAGATCAACCTTCCTTTCATCACCGCCGATGCCAGCGGACCGAGGCACTTGCAGATGACTATCGGCCGGGCTAAATTTGAAGCCCTGACATCCGACCTGATTGAAAGAAGCTTAAAACCATCCGAAGTTGCCCTCAAAGACGCCGGGCTTAAAACTTCCGACATCAATGAAGTTATTCTCGTCGGCGGACAGACCCGCATGCCGGCAGTGCGAGAAGCGGTTAAAAAGCTTTTTGGCAAAGAACCGAACCATTCAGTCAACCCGGATGAGGCAGTGGCACTCGGGGCAGCTATCCAGGGCGGCGTTCTCGGCGGTGAAGTCAAGGATCTTCTCCTGCTCGACGTTACCCCGCTCTCGCTCGGCATTGAAACTTTGGGCGGAGTCAGCACAAAGTTGATCGAGAAGAATACCACCATCCCAACCTCCAAATCTCAAGTTTTCTCAACGGCTATGGATAACCAAACACAGGTTGAAATTCACGTCCTTCAGGGCGAACGAGAGATGGCAGCCGACAACAAAACTCTCGGCCGCTTTACTCTCGACGGCATCCCGCCGGCTCCGCGCGGTATTCCCCAAATCGAGGTCAAATTCGATATTGACGCCAACGGTATCGTCCATGTCGGCGCCAAAGATCGGGCAACCGGCAAGGAACAAAAAATCACCATCACCAGCACCTCCGGTCTGTCGGAGGAAGAGATTAAGAGAATGCAGCAGGAAGCTGAAGAGCATGCCGACGAGGACAAGAAAAAACGTCAATTGGTTGAAATTCAAAACCAGGCCGATACTTTAATCTACACGGCCGAAAAGACCTTATCCGACTTGGGCGACAAAGCTGATTCCAACTTAAAATCCGATGTCGAGGACAAGATCAAAATTCTGCGTCAAGTCAAAGACAGCGACAGGCTGGAAGAAATCAAAACTCAAACGGAGAACTTAAGTAAATCCCTCTCTGAACTTGGCGCCAAGATGTATGAACAAGCCGGTTCGCAAAATCCAACTGGACAAGCCGAGGAAGCGAAGAACGGCGAAGAAGAAAAGAAAGAGTAATCTCTCGTGATCGCTTGCCGGACAACTTGTCATCCTGACCATATTTCTGTATGATAAAGGTGCAAGGATTGTTTGCGTCAATTTGTGTTCAAAGGAGGGGATTAATGGATTTTTTCAAACGGCCGGTCTTCCTGGGGATTTTTCTGGTTGCCTTAGTTATTTCAATTACATGGTCGTACCTCGACAAAAGGCGGCAAGAAAAAGCCGGTGAGGCCCGGCAAAAATCTGCCCAGTCTGTTGGGCAGCCAGAAATTACAACTCTGGCCAATGTTGATCCGACAGATTTCGATGCGGCAATCAAAGAGGAATATGCTTTAGCTAATACTAAAGCTCTCCAGGCTAATTCAACCAACAAGCTGGCCGCGCTGGATATTAAAATTTCGGCCGACCTCAAACCGGGCAACAGTACAACCAGTTACATCTATGCTTCCAATGACGATAAAAACAATTGGGCTATAACTTTTTCACAGTCTTCGGGCAATTATCTTCGCGCTTTGATCCCCAAAGAAGACTATCTCGGTATGCTGCAAGTTTTGAATACCGGTCTGTGGAAATTTAATTATGTGACTGCTTTTCAAATTGCCGAAAAGACGGGCGGGGCAGATTGGCGAGCCGGGAACAATTTAACCGGCCTTACTTTAACGCTTAGTCATCTTCCGCCCAAAAACTGGCTGATGTGGACAGTTCAGTACCAGAGCAAAGACCAGACGTTGGTCAAGAATATTGATGCCAATTCCGGTCGAGTTATCGAAGACTACGCAAGCAGTACTGCCGGCAATCAGGAGTAGCCCCTTATTATCCCCACAATGAACAACAAAGATTACTACGAAATTCTTGGCCTTTCCAAATCCGCTTCAACAGATGAAATCAAGAAAGCTTATCGGCGTTTGGCTTTAAAATACCATCCCGACCGCGGCGGCAAGGAAGCCGAGGAAAAATTCAAAGAAGTCAATGAGGCGTATCAGATTCTGTCTAATCCGGAAAAGCGCCGGCAGTACGATCAGTTCGGACGAACTGATTTTTCTGCTGGAGCAAATAGGGGCGGAGGGTTTGAAGGATTCGACTTTTCGGATTTCGGCGGGGGGGGATTTGGTTTCGGTAATTTTTCAGATATCTTTGGCGATTTTTTCGGGCAAGCTTTTTCACAGGTCCAGGCAGAGATAAAAATCACGCCGGCCCAAGCTGTTTTAGGCGATAAATTGCAGATCAATGTGGCTGGCGAAAATCTGGAATTTGACATTCCACCCGGCACACAGGACGGCGCCTCCTTCCGCTTCCCGAGACGGGGCAGAACCTATGGCGGCAATCAACGCGGCGATCTTATTCTAACCGTTACCATCGAGACTCCCCGAAACCCATCCCGCGAACAGAGAGAATTGTGGCAGAAACTCAAAGAAAGCGAACAAAAGAAAAGACGTTGGTTCTAACTTATCCACTCTCGGAGCACCGAGGAGTCGAAGAATAAATAGTAAGACGAAAATCTGATCTCTAAGGAGGGGATGAGAAAATCGATCACACAAAAGGTGAGGAGTGCTAAAAACAGATGGCTGAAATTGTTGTCCCTGTTTTAGTATTGAAAAAAAACCAAAATCGAAGTAGAACAGAAAGAAAAGGAACTCGAGAAGACCAGTTTCTTTATCGAAAAAGACAAGCGGGAATTGGCTAAGATTACTCAGACAAAGGAAGAAACGCTCAAAGAAACCGAGAAGAAAATCAAAGAACTTGACCGGAAGATGGTGGCGGTTCAGAAATCCACCCGCACCTCCCTGCCGCAGTTAAACAAACTTCACAACTACTTTAGGATGCGGTTTGGCTGGTATTACCGCTGGCAACTAAACCCTTATAGCAACCAGGCCCACACCGTCATCATCCCCGACTTAAAGCCTAACGCTTCCTACCAG
>CAZGWE010000001.1:98510-100964 GCA_964529405.1 uncultured Candidatus Saccharibacteria bacterium | reverse complement strand
CACTGCAATGACTGGCGGCAGCCCTTGCAGTTGCCAAGGAAGGCCAACTTGACCTTCCTTGTGTCGATCTTGCAACCTCTCATCTTTGTATCCCTTCCGAAGAAACAGTATGGATGTATTGTAACATAAATATTAAAAAAGTTCAATACCCTACAGCATAATCATATCCGGAGTCCGGAATGACAGAATGAAAAAGAGTTACGCATCGGGCGTTAACCCGGACTCACCAATCACTCCGATCCAGTTTGAGCTCTTCGGAGGTGAAAGAGGGGGTAAATTTGGCCGGGTCGGCGAAATAGTTGGTGATGCCTTCAACAATGCCCTCCGCTTCTTTATCGAGACGGGAATAATCCTTGTCGGCCAGTTTGGTGTACTCGGTGCCGTTGGTCATAAAAAATGCTTCGCTGAAGATAGCGGGCATTTTCGATTTTGACAGGACACTGTTGTCGAACCAGGCGATCCCCTTGTTTTCCAGTTTTAAGGCGGCGGAGACTGACCGGGCAACACTTTCTGCCAGCGGTTGGTCGTGGCTGGAGTAGTAAAGGGCCGTCGTATAATTAATTTTGCTGCTCGTATAGGTGTTGTGGTGGACTGCGACTAGAACCGAAGCATTATTGCCGTTGCAAAAAGAATAACGGTCCTGTTTGGAAAGGCCTTCAGCGTTTGTCGTCCGGGTCATAAAAACGGCATAATCTTGGGCTTCAAGAAGCTCGCCTACTTTTTTAGCCGCGATCAGGTTGATGTCACGCTCAATAACCTTACCCTTCATCGCCCCCGGATCGTCGCCGCCATGCCCCGGATCAAGACAGACGGATTTTGGGCTTGACGCAGAACCGGCGGGGCCGCTATCTTCATTTATCTTTACCCCTTTTATCTCATTGACGCTATCAACCTGGCTTAAGTGGTTCTCCTCCGGCTGGGCGGAGATCTTGACCATTGATGAATCGGATTCCGGCGTATTCGATACCGAAGCTCCGCCAAATAAATACAGGCCGGCCAGGCCGGCAAACAAGACTAGTAAAAAAAGAAAAAGGCGGGCGATATTGGGGCTAAACAATACTGCCGCCCTTTGTTTAATTTTAGCTATCATAAACTCCATTCAATCATAAACAGACCGAAAAAAGAACCGTCAAAAAGCTCTGGACAAAATTCGGAGGCGCGTTAATATGGAATTATTAACCATTCTTTACGGGGAGACAAAACGGCCAAATTAAAATTAACTAAAGGAGGTGATGATGGCAATAGTTGAAGAATCGGAGTTTAAAGGAAACCCAATGATAATCTTAAAGACCAGCGAGGAAGATCAATACCCGTTCCAGTTTGGTCTTAAAAAAGCGAAGCTAATTGTTGAAAATATCGAAGAGATCAAGAAGTTCGTCGAAAAACACGGTAAACAGGCTTAACAAAGAAAGCCCCATGCTGGCCGATGCAACCGGTTTATTCTCCTCTCCAGGTAAACAAAGTAGTTCGCACCACTCTCTCCTTAGTGTCGGAGACCGGCCGCCCAACCAGTATGGGGCGCATCCTCACAGCTTGCATTTTGCTCAAACTGCCCAAAATCATTATAGCACATATTGCAAGAGATTTTGCTTGGCCGCCGAGCACACAAGAAACGAAAAATAGCAAAAAAATGAAACGGATGTATAATAAACTTATCAAGACAACTAAAGAAGAAGGAGGCTGCTGATGGAAGATCAGTTTAAGCAGTTGAGACGCTGGAATGTCTTTGCTGCTGTTTTGCACTTTGTTTCTGGTTTAGTTATGCTTTTGGTCTCAACCGATCTCAAGGTGCCGGTAATGGCATCTTTTTTGCGTTTTAACGAGCAAACCCGGAGTTTAATGCCTGAGCCGGAGGAGCTTTTCCGGTTTCAGCTTGGGCCGCTGGTCGCCTCATTCCTTTTAATGTCGGCGCTGGCCCATCTCCTGATTGCTTGGCCGGGAATTAACCGATGGTACAATAATAATCTCAAAAACCATATCAATACCGCCCGCTGGATTGAATATGCCTTTAGCTCCGGAGTGATGATTATTGTTATCTCGACGCTGGTTGGTATCACCGATTTGGCCACTCTGATTGTCATTTTTCTACTCAACGCGGCCATGATTCTTTTCGGCTGGATGATGGAGCTCCACAACCAGACGACCGAGAAGACTAACTGGACGGCCTTTGTCTTCGGTTGCATTGCCGGTCTTGGTCCCTGGCTTGCCATCGCCCTTTATCTGGCCAGTCCCGGCAGTCCGGACAACCCGCCATCTTTCGTTTATTGGATATTTTTCTCCATTTTTATCTTTTTCAATATTTTTGCCCTGAATCAATATTTGCAATACGCAAAAATTGGCAAATGGAGAGATTATCTCTATGGGGAGCGAGCCTATATTATCTTGAGCTTTGTTGCCAAATCGCTTCTGGCTTGGCAAGTTTTTGCCGGTACGCTGCGGCCATAGGCTGATAGC
>CAZGWE010000001.1:95385-98497 GCA_964529405.1 uncultured Candidatus Saccharibacteria bacterium | reverse complement strand
TGCGGATCGGCAGCCGTACTTGAGCCGGCTGCTCAAATTGCCGAGGACGGGTTATCGCCAGTCGGCAGGTTCGACTCGGAATCGAGTTGAGTGTAGCCGCTTTCCGGGACGGGCCGGAACTCCGAGATAAAGTAGCCCCAATGGCAGTAGATGACGGCACCGGCAGCAGCGAGGAAAGCCATCTCCAAGCCAAGCGGCAGCCCGTAGAAAAGGCCGGCAACGCAGGCTAGACCGAACCAGGCGCCGATTGCCTGGCTGGATAGCGTCTCTCTGGCCAACCTCCATGGCCGTTTTCTGGCTACGCTGACCAGCATGGCCAGGGTCAAAACCGCCACCCATGAGATGACCATCATCTTGATCGGATGTTCTGATGAAACCGGTACAACTTGTGTTGCATCGGCCGGTCCGGTTGTTGCCGTTATGGCCGGTGCGCTTTGCCCGACCGGAGCTTGTAGAACCATGGTTTGCCGGTCGCCGGCGAGCGGAAGCGAATGGGCTAGGATAATGGCGGTTATCCCGGCCAGCGCTCCCCAGATTCCGCCTTTGAGGATCTCCCGAATTGCTTTCGGGCGGCTCGTCCTCTTGTTCATCAGTGTCGGAATGAATATGGCGGGCAGTATGATGCCCAGCGCCATATCAAACCAGCGAGGCCACTCCTTGATGGCGTGGGTAGTTTCAACTTCACCCAATTCGAAGTAAACACCCAGCCAGAACATAGCGATACAGCCGGTAGCAAGTGTTATCCACTTGATTAGGGCGTTGGTCGTTCTCTCTTTTGCGTTCATATCTCCTCCCTGGTTGAATAATCTGGCTGCAGATGTGATTCCAGACTATTGGCAGGCATTATATCAGGCCGGTCAAATTATTTGTTTGGAGCTGTTGCCGAAACATCCGCGACTTGCCCCCCCTTTCCATCCAAATTTATTTGTGTTAACATGGAAATGTTCGATACTCAATCGGACATCTTTGTAATTTGAGGCGAAATGGCAACAACAATTAAAATTTTGGAAATAGTTTTTTCGGTCCTATTGGTTGGTTCTATCTTGCTGCAGCAGCATGGAAGCGGTTTGGGTGCGGCTTTCGGCGGCACCGGGAACGTTTATCGGTCCCGCCGCGGTCTGGAAAAATTTCTTTTTGCTTTTTCTGTTGTTATGGCCGTCCTTTTTGTTCTTTCAGCTGCCGCCTCCGTTTTTTGGCTCAAACCCGCCTAATTTTTCGGACCTCGTTTACTTCTTGATTTGAGTCCTGGCGCGAGGCAGTAACCATGAAATTTGAAATCAAATTCCACCGCCGCCCCTTTTCGGTTATAGGACGAACGGCTGCCTTATTCAGGCGGCTGGTTCTTAGTTTTTCTCTAATGACCAGGTTGGAGCATATCTTGGCCTTAATTTTTTTCTCGTTGGCTCTGATCCTATTGGCTGCCCGGGCCTATGCTGGTTATAAAGCAGAAACGCAGTTGGTTCCGGCGAGCGGCGGAGAGTACAAAGAAGCGGCCGTCGGCGAGATAAAATATTTAAATCCGGTTTTGGCCCAAACCGGTGCAGATAAAGCAGCGGCCGACCTTATTTTTTCCGGCTTAGTCAAAGTGCAAAAAAGCGGCGTTAATCCCAACGTGGCGGAACGTTGGGAGGTGACAGCCGACGGTCTTAAATATACCTTCCACTTGCGCAAAAATGTTCTTTTCCATGACGGTGCGAAGTTGACTGCTAATGATGTTGCTTTTACGATTGAAAGCATCAAGGCCTACGAAACAAAAAGCCCTCTCTATGATGCCTGGAGAGATATCAGGGTCACGGTCGAGGACGATTATACCGTCGTTTTTGAACTGCCGCGTCCGTACGGGCCATTTATTTTCAATTGCAACTTCGGTATTGTTCCATCCCATCTTTCATCCGATGATTTGGCTAAAAGGTTTATTGGCAGCGGACCGTATCGTTTTATCGAAAGTCGAACTTCCGACCGGAAAACAACCGAGATTAATCTGGCCAGAAATGACAATTATTATCTAGGTGCGCCCTACATCGCCAAAATTAAACTGGGATTTTTCGATTCCGCCGACAAAGCGGTTGAGGCCTTTACTAAAAACAAATACGACGGCTTGTTTGGGGCGGAGGCAAAGCGTCAGGATAGCAATGATTTTTCTTACGAAACATCCAAGCGTTTGGGTTTAATTTTTAACCTGCGGAATGAGCGTCTCAAAGATAAAGAATTCCGACGAAAGGTGATTGAGGGTCTGGATTTTCCTGAGCGAACAAAATTACGCCTTGTTGCTCTGGATATGGCGCCGCAAAGGGCTGAAGCGGAGGAATTGAAAAGTAATCTTGCCCGAAAGAACCTTGACCTGGAAGTGATTTATTTAAATGCCAGCCAGCTTAAAGACGTCCTGGATTCAAAAGAATTCGAGGTGCTGTTATACGGTTTTGATTTTGGTTACCATCGCGACTCTTATGCTTTTTGGCACTCTTCCCAACTGGATAAAAGAAATTACGCCGGCCTTTCCGATAAAGATAGCGATATTCTGCTCGAAGACGCCCGGATGATGCTCGACGGGGTCGAACGTAATAAAAAGTATGATGAATTTTTCGGCAAACTGGCAAGCGAATATCTGGTTCAATTTTATAAACCGATGAGGTATAATTTTTATCTGGATACAAAAGTTTGGGGTGCCAAACCGGTTGACGGCGTAGAGACGAGTTCGCATTTTGACTCGATCGCCGGTTGGTATGTGAAGGAAAAGAGGGTGAGAAAGCAGGGGTGAAAAAGATGAAGGCGGATAGCCTTTGGCGAAAAAGCGTATGGAGATAGATCGGTACAGGTCAATATTTCATTAAACTTTTAACTTAATTGGGCGAGTGGTGGAATGGTAGACACGCTACGTTCAGGTCGTAGTGAGCGCAAGCTCGTGGAGGTTCAACTCCTCTCTCGCCCACCAAACTTCATTTTGTTAATAAAATTGGAAAAATATGGTATTATGCTAGCAGTTTCCAGAAAGGGGAAGTGCCAATGTGCGCTAGCTATGGAAGGGGCGAGGCTGATGCGATCTTGGGCGGTCGTATCGTCAGCCTTATTCGAGAACTTCGCGCCAGGGGCGAAGGCGTGAAGTGCGTCCGGT
>CAZGWE010000001.1:78275-95375 GCA_964529405.1 uncultured Candidatus Saccharibacteria bacterium | reverse complement strand
CTCGATGTTGACGCCAGCGGCGGGTTTTCGGCTACCGTCATCATAAACGGTGAGACGAAAACGGTTCGCGGGCGGTTCCATGTGGCCACTCTGGTCGAGTTGGATCCGCTGTGAGGTATCTTATCAGCTGAGCGGTTGGTGTACGTTGCTGTCACATATATGCCAACCGCCATTTTTTTCTCTTTGACATTTCTTATACTTTTTGCTAACATAACACTGAAAAGCAGCTAAAATATTTAATCATTAAACCACCTCGAATATTACCTTGATAACTTCTCGGGCTGGTTCCGAGATTTTTTGTGTCTTGCGCGCTTAGCTCAGCTGGTTAGAGCGACTCGTTTACACCGAGTAGGTCGGGGGTCCGAATCCCTCAGCGCGCACCATGGGCGAGTGGCGAAACTGGCAGACGCGCAGCCTTGAGGTGGCTGTGGGAGCGATCCCTTGGAGGTTCAAGTCCTCTCTCGCCCACCATTACTAATTAGCACTAAAAAGAAAAATGTACATCCCCGCTTTTTTATCCAAGACCAACCTGTTTGATCCGACTCCGGCCCGCCAAATGGAGATATTGGTTCCTCTGCTGATTTTCTTCAGCCTGATCGTTTTATTCGGCCTTGTTTTAAGAATAGTTGTGGCCAGAAAAAATCCGGTTTTCAAACGCTTTGCGCATCAGTTTATAATTTGCGGGTTGTGCGGGCTAGCCTATATCTTTGGCCGGTACGAAACTTTGCCGTGGCTGGGATCGGGTATTTTCCTGCTGGCAGTTGCCGCTTTATTTATTTTTTGGCTGTCCTTCAATATTGTCTGGACAATCAAACACGTGCCTCCGTACCTCAAGCAGCAGCAAGCAGAGGAGAAATATCATCAATACCTACCGAAATCAAAGATCAAAAAATAAAGAATTAAGAAATTGGAGCATTTAATGTCCGAAGAAAAAAACGTAGCAATTAAAGAAAGTAAAATAAAAAACGGCGACACTATGGCGTCGCTGATTGAGGAGCTTGGCGATAATCTCCTTCCTTTTATCGAGGGCGACACGGTGCAAGCCACAGTTCTGGCAGTCGGCGGCAACCGAATTTGGGTTGACGTAGCCGGACAGTCGCTTGGTTTTATTCCGGAAAAAGAAATTACTTCCAAAGCCGGCCTCAAACTTGGCGACAAAATATTTTGCACGGTGGTTTCAATGGAAGACGACGAGGGCAATGTCGTCCTGTCGATGAAACAAGCCGACCGTGAAAAATACTGGCTTGAGATGGAAGAAAAATTCAAATCGGGCGAACCGATCAAAGTCAAAATCACCGATGCTAACAAGGGCGGCCTTACGACCGAAATCGGCGGCATCCAAGGTTTCTTGCCGGTTTCCCAGCTTTCGCCCTCCAATTATCCCAGGGTCAGCGGCGGCGATAAGGATGAAATTCTTAATCGCTTACGCAAGTTTATGGGAACGGAATTATCAGTTAAAGTTATCAACTGCGATAAAGAAAACAATAAGCTGATTTTCTCGGAACGGGCGGTCAGAGCTAACGAGATCAAAGAAAAAATTGACAAATATCAAATTGGCGACAAAGTTAAGGGTAGGATCACCGGCATTGTTGATTTTGGTTTATTTATCAGCCTCGACCAACAGATCGAAGGCCTAGTCCACATCTCGGAGATTTCCTGGAGCCGGGTTTCCGATCTCCATCGGTTGTTTAAAGTCGGTGATGAGATTGAAGCAATGATTATTTCGATTGAGGACGGCCGTATTTCTTTGTCGGCCAAGCGTCTTTTGTCTGACCCTTGGGTTTCTGCCGCTTCAAAATATAAAGTTGGCGATAATGTTCCGGGCGAAATTACCAAGATTACGCCTTTCGGTGCTTTTGTTTCTCTTGACGAAGAGATTGACGGTCTGGTCCATGTTTCGGAGCTGTCCGATAAACATGTCGTGGATCCAAGCTCGATTGTTGAATTAGGCAAGAAATACCAGTTCAAGATTATTTCGATTGAGCCGGAAAACCATCGCTTGGGTTTGAGCTTAAAGTCGAAGGGCGAGAAGAAGAACGAGGCAGAAGAAGTTGCTACGCCTGAATCGGCCCAAGAAACTACCGAATCCGAAGCGAAAAAAAAGGAAGCCGTCAAACCGGCTAAGACCAAAAAGAAAACTGCTAAAAAGGAGGCTTAAGTGCAAATCCGTTATTTGGGCGGGGGAAAGTTTGAGGTCAAAAGCGGTGAGAACCGGATTTTGTTTAATGATGGTGTATCGGTTGACGGTTTTAAGTTTCCCGGTCCGGGCGAATACGAAAAAGCCGGTATCAGCCTGACCGGAATCGCCGACGATAACAACACTGTTTATGTGGCCAGGGTCGAAGAAGTCAACCTGTGCCACTTGGGAAAGATGGTTGGCGTTCCCAACCAAGAGAAGATAAAGGAGATCGGCGACATTGATATTCTTTTTCTGCCTCTTGGCGAATCCGGAACGTTGCCGGCAACCAAGGCCCTTGATGTTGCTGTCAAAATTGATCCGCGGATCCTTATCCCGATGCTTTATGCCGATTTGACTGAATTCAAAAAAAGCGAAGGGGTAGATGACGGCGAGTTGCCCTTGCTAAAGATTCGCCGGGCCGACTTGCCTGAAGAAGAGAGGCGGATAGTGATACTCAAACCGACTATTTAAGGCACATTGCTGTTCCGGCCGTAAGCAGCCTCTTGCCCGGCAGCGGATATCCAAATGCCAAATATTTTAGTCACTTGGCATTCCGTTTGGTATTTGCCATTTGAGTTTAGGATTTATCGTTACAAAATCCGATAATGACCCCCTTTACAAAATTCAAAGATATTGTCAGCAGCTACGATAACTTTCTTCTTATTTGCCATGAGCGGCCGGACGGCGACAGCATTGGCGCTTTGCTGGCAATGGGAGAAATATTAAGCTCCCTGGGCAAAAAATTCCTGTCTGTTTCGAGAGACGAAGTGCCGCAAGTTTTTCGCTTTCTCAAGGGGTCCGGGCAGATAAAAAAAGATTTTTTACTGGGTGATTTTGAAGCGGTCATCCTTCTGGATAACGGCGATTTCAAGCGTACCGGTTTTGCCGACCGGCTAATCTCTTTAAAAAAGAAAAAAGTTCCCATCGTCAATATTGACCATCACGTAAAGAGCGACTTGTGGAAGGTTGCTTCGCTCAATTGCGTCAAGACCGAAGCTTCATCAACCTGCGAAATAATCTATGATATTATTACTGTTCTGGGGGTCGAAATAACCCCCTCAATTGCTACGGCTCTTTTAGCCGGAATATTCAATGACACCGGCGGATTCCGCCATAGCAACACTCGGCCGAGAGTGCTCGAAATATCCTCTTGCTTATTGAATAAGGGTGCAAAGCTGAAGGAGATCTCGAAAAATATGGCCAACTCCCGCTCTGTTGCCATGCTCAAACTTTGGGGTATTGCCTTAAGCCGTCTCTTGTTCAACCCGACTCTTGATCTGGTCTATTCCGTTATCACTTGGGATGATCTACAAAAGGCGGGGGCCGGCGAAGAAGATGCTTCCGGCTTGGTTAACTTGATTAATTCTATCCCGGGCGCTAAATTTGCGCTCTTGCTTTACGAGACTGCTGATGGTAAGATTAAGGGCAGTTTCAGGACGGAACTAGACGGTCTTGACCTTGCCAAGTTAGCTAACTTTTTCGGCGGCGGGGGCCACAAAAAGGCAGCCGGTTTTTCCATTACCGGCAAGTTAAAACAAACCGGCGGCAGATGGCAGGTAGTCTGAACGTGAAACGGGCTGGTGGTGGAATGGTATACACGAAGGACTTAAAATCCTTTGCCGAAAGGCTTGTGGGTTCGACTCCCACCCGGCCCACCAAAGCAATAATCGCACCGGGCGGTGCGATTTTGTGTTGCATAATTCTTCCCATAATTCCCCCCTTATGTTATAGTGGAACTGATAATTCTGAGGGGTAATATGTTTAAAAAGCAGTTCAAATTCCGATTGTATTTAACATTGTTTATCACGCTTATCTTGCTGGCCTCGACTTACCAATACCTGCCAAGAATTTTGGGCGATTCCGTCTATCCTTTACCGCTCGAGTACGCCAAGATAATTGTCAAATATTCAAAGCAATTTAATGTCCCTCCGGATTTGATGGCAGGCTTGATTTTCGCCGAGAGCGGTTTTCATAAGGACTCGATCTCTGGCGCCGGAGCGCAAGGCATCACTCAAATGATGCCCGGAACAGCCAGGTCAACCGCCAGAAGTATCGGTTACACCGGCCCAATTAATCTAACCAGCGACCCGGATGTGGCTATTATGCTTGGCACGGCTCATGCCGCCGAACTGCTCAATAAATACAAATATTTGGGCGATCAAAACAGTATTAAAGCAATGCTTATTGCCTATAACGCCGGCAGCGGGGTTTCCGATGCCTGGATCGAGAGCGGGATGAGAGACAAATATCTCTCCCGCAGCGTCTTGGGCTATGCCAATAAAATCATCCGTCTTCGGGATATTTACAATCGGCTTTACAGGACGGATTTAGGGCTTGAACCGATTAATTTAAAAGCGCCGGATACTGTCCGAAAAGATCCGGGAGTAACCAATTTCTGGCTCGATTTAATCAGCAGGACAGCAGGGCTAAAAATATGACGCATAGCGTCAGGACAAAAATGATTTCCAAGGAGCTGCGTCAAAAATTTCTGGATTTTTTTAAGGAGAAGGGACACGTTGTTATCCCTTCTGCTTCTCTGGTGCCGGAAAACGACCCATCTGTTCTTTTTACGACCGCCGGGATGCAGCAGTTCAAGCCTTTCTACACTAAGCCCGAGGATGCTCCGTCAATTCGAGTCGCTAGCATACAGTTATGCGTTCGCACTTCCGATATTGACGAAGTGGGCGATGATACGCACCTAACTTCTTTTGAAATGCTGGGCAATTTCTCCTTCGGTTACCCGAGTATGAAAAATTCATACTTTAAGGAAGAGGCTATTAAGATGGCTTGGGAGTTTTTGACTGGCGAGAAGTGGCTGGGAATTGATAAAAGCAGGATCCATGCTACCTTTTTCAGCCGAGAAGAAACAGAAAAGGGCATTGCTGTCACTGTTGAGACAGATAGCGAATCAAAACAACTTCTGAAAAAACTTCCTGGATTATTAAAAATAGTACCACAAGGAGATGATAACTTTTGGACTCTTGGTACTATTGATAGCCCTGGTGGACCGACAGTGGAATTTTACGTTGACGGAATTGAGATTTGGAACTTGGTATTCAATGAGATGATACTCAGAGAAGATAAAGAAGGTAAAACATATTGGCAAGGGTCGGATATAAAGGGTGTTGATACCGGAATGGGCCTTGAGAGATTGTTGGTTGTCTATAATAACCGTGAAAATGTTTATGAAACTGATTTATTTGAGCCTTTAATTAAGAAAATCGAAAAAATATCGGGCAAACGCCATAAGGAATATGAAAGAGAATTCCGTATCATTGCCGACCATATCAAAGCGGCTATCTTCTTGATTCGTGATGGCGTCTCCCCATCCAACAAGGACCAAGGTTATGTACTGCGCCGGCTTATTCGCCGGGTCATTGTCAAGGGACACCAAATCGGTATTACTCATAATTTTACTGCCGACCTGGCGAAAGCGGCGCTTGAAATCTATCGTGATACTTATTTTAATAACGCCGCCCTCATTGAAGAAATCGAAAAAGAGGAAACAAAATTTCGTCGAACCTTAAAAGAAGGGCTCAAATTATTAGATTCTTATAAAGAAATTGATGGTAAAATTCTCTTCGATCTCTATCAATCATTCGGTTTGCCATCAGAGATTACTTTAGAAGAGGCCGGAAACCGAAAAATCAAAATCAGCAATTTAACAATTGAACAATTTAACAATTATTTGCGGCAGCATCAGCAACTCTCCCGTACTGCTTCGGCCGGCAGGTTTAAGGGCGGCTTGGCCGATAACAGCAAAATTGTCACACGATATCATACGGCAACCCATTTGCTGCACGCAGCCCTCAGAAAAGTTCTTGGCGATAATGTTTTTCAAAGAGGTTCTAATATCACGGCCGAGCGCATCCGTTTTGATTTTTCACATCCCCAAAAGCTGACGCCCGAACAGGTCGAGGCAGTTGAAGGGTTGGTTAATGAACAAATTAAAAAAGATCTGCCGGTCAGTCTTGAAGAGATGACGTTAGAGGATGCTCGAAACTCCGGCGCTGTCGGTGTTTTTGAAAGTAAGTATGGTGATAGGGTTAAAGTTTACACTATTGGCCAAGCTATTGATGATTATTTCTCCAGGGAGATCTGCGGTGGTCCGCATGTGTCACGGACCGGAGGGTTAGGGAGCTTCAGAATTATCAAAGAAGAAGCCTCTTCGGTCGGAATTCGGCGAATTAAAGCTGTCTTGGAATAATAGCTCTTCAATTAAAAAATATTGCGCGGCGATCTGTTTGGTGCTATCTTAGCGGTAGAAACTAGTTCTGGAGAGGGGAAACTTATGGCAAAGAAGGAGTGCCCGTGGTGTCATGGAACAGGCGTTTGCGCTTGTGACAGCGAGTGCAAGCATGAAGGTCCCAAGGCAGGCGGCGAGGCCTGTTTCTGCGTTGATCAGGTGCCGGCCGGTGCCGGCCGGCCGGCAACCAGGGGGTCTGCCGGTGGCGATCGCAGATCGGTGCCGGCCAAATGACCGGGTGGTCGGGGGTTTGCGCGATCCGTGTAATTGTCCCATACCGCGCAAACCCCGTCTATTTTTTTTATCAAAACGTTATTTCTACATAGCGTTTTTTTGTTGCGGTATTTGTCCCTAAGTCTCCCCGGAGATATTCCTGGCATTTTATATTGTCTGAACGAATATAACTATAAATAACACGACGTCGTGTTAAAGCAGTCTATGCCAAAGAAAGCAACCTTTTCGCAATTTATTTTAAACTTTGGTATAATGCTCTTGAAGTCGTATTGAGGGAAATTCTAATGTCTAATTTCTAAATCCTAAACAATATCGGAATCACAATTCTTTAAATCCAAAATTTTTGATTGTTGGGTATTTGAATTTTATGATTTGTTTAGAGTTTAGACATTAGGGCTTGGAATTTTTCCCTCGGAGGGACATTGGCACTCTTTGGGCTAGGTAAAAATAGACAAAATTACGCCATTGCCCTTGATATCGGTACGGAGTTTGTCAAGGTGCTGGTTTTTCGTATTGAAGGCAGCACGGCATTCGTCATCGGTACCGGACGCTGCCGCCAGCGGCTCTCCGATATGCAGGGCGGCAAAGTAACCGACATTGGCGGGGTAATCGAAAATTGCGAAAAAGCGCTTGACCAGGCTTGTGAAGAGGCAAAGATTTCGCCCAAACAGTGCGTTATCGGTATCGCCGGGGAGCTGGTCAAGGGGACGACAACCGCCGTCCACTATAGGCGGGACGACCCGAAAGCCAAAATCACGGTTAAGGAGCTGAAAGATATCATCGAACAGGTCCAATATAAATCCTTCGATAAAGCAAGAAGCGAGCTGGCTTGGGAGACCGGCTACACGGAGCTGGATGTTAAATTGGTTAATTCAGCCGTGGTTGACGTGAGGATTGACGGCTATCGCGTGACGAATCCCCTGGGATTCCAGGGCCGCGATATTCAAGTCGGCATTTTTAATGCTTTTGCTCCGATTGTCCACTTTGGCGCGCTTCAAACGATTGCCGAGGAGTTAAAACTGGATTTACTCTCCATTGCCGCCGAGCCTTATGCCGTGGCCCGTTGCATGGGGCTTGACGACTCCTCTGATTTTTCCGCCATTTTTATCGATGTCGGTGGCGGCACCACCGACATCGCCGTGGTCCGCGGCGGCGGGGTCGAGGGCACCAAGATGTTTGCTATCGGCGGCCGGGTGTTTACGAAATCAATTGCCGATGTCACAGAATTACCATTTGTAGAAGCGGAAAAGCTAAAGATAGACTATTCCCTGGGCAAGATAAAAGAAGACAGCCTGATGCATGAAAAAATTGCCAAAACCATTGCCAATGATTGCTCGGTTTGGCTTTCCGGAGTAGAATTGGCCTTAGAGGAGTTTTCCAATGTTGATCTTTTGCCCTCGAAGATTTTGCTGTGCGGCGGCGGCAGTTTGCTGCCGGAGGTCAAGGAGTATCTGGAAAAAAGGACCTGGACCAAGCGCCTTCCCTTTGCCAGGCAGCCGAAAGTCGAGTTTATTAAACCGACGCAGGTGACGACAGTTAAAGACGAGAAAAAGAGGTTGGTTGACTCGCAGGATATCACGCCGATGGCCCTGGCTAATTTGACCATTGATCTGGCTGGTGAACCAAATGTAGTTGAGGGGGTGCTGGATAAAATAGTAGACGGCCTCCGATCATAATTTTGATAATAGACAGCACAGAAATATTGATAATGGACGATAGAAACCGGAAGCCGGATGTTGAAGATAGAGGTTAGAAGCTGGACGATCCAGCCTCAATCTTCTAACTTCAAATTCTAACTTCTATTTTCTATCGTCCACCATCGAATCATTATCATTTTGATTTAATTATGCCAGACATTATTTATCTAGAACCCGATGAGGAGATTACCAAGGTCATTGACCGCCTGAAAGCGAGCCGGTCAGATTCTGTTGTTTTTGTTATTGCCCGCGGTTCCAGCTTGGCCCAGAGTATTGTCAATTTAAAGATTTTAAAAAGAAGTGCCGAAGAGTTGGACAAAATTATTTCGCTGGTGACAAACGACAGAATTACCCAAAACATTGCTTCGCAAATCAACCTGGCGGTTTACTCCAAAGTGATTGAAGCCGAGAAGGCGCAGCCCCGCGAAACAGCTCCGGCCAAAAGACCGGTCGGTACGGAGAGCGAAAAAAATGGTGCAGGCGAAGCCGCGGATAGCAACCAGTTTCGTGTCAACACCTACAGGCGCTATGACGGTAGCCTGCCCGATGAAGTGGAGCAGATTGAAAGCCGGGGTGATCCGGAAGGGGCAACGGATTATAGCCAAGATGGGGATGAAGAAAAGGATTACCGCCTCCGGGAAACGGGCGATAATGAACATCACCAAACGGAAGGGATACTACCCGGTCCGATGCCAGTCGGGACTGATTACTATCGCGGCGGTGCAGAAAGCGAAAATATATCTCGCCAAAGCGCGGAATCCAAGCTCGATGAAAGGGAGGGTAAAGTAATTGAAACAAACAAGGATAACGAAACGGAGGCGGGCATTATGGCACCAATTTTGACCAGCCGGGCCAGGCATCGCAACATTCAAGGTTCGCGTAAACCGTTTTTGGTTGTTGCCGGCATTATTTTGGTTATTGTTTTGACTCTTGGTTATATCTTTGTGCCGACAGCTTCTCTTGTTATAGGACTGGCTACCGCTGATTATAAGGATGACTTTTTGGTTACTGTTGATAAGAGTGCTGCCACTTCGGACACAGACACTTTAACGGCGCCGGGTACGCTGCTGGAGCTTGAAAAGGAGATCAGCAAAGATTTTGTCACGAGCGGCAAAAAAGACGCCGGAACTAAAGCAACCGGCAAAATAACGGTGCAAAACAATTATGATACCAACACGCACAAATACCCCAAGGGATCGCGCTTTACGGCCAACGGCAAAACCTATCTGTCCGACGACCTATTCACAGTCAAGCCAGCCACGATCACTTTGGTTGGCGGAAATCCGGTTGTAACTTCCGGAGAAGTTGAGGTAGCTGTGACCGCCGAAAAGTCCGGTGACAGCTATAACTCCGCCGCCGCCGCTTATGTCCTTGAGGGGGCGCCGGCGAAAATAACCGGCAAAGGAGGCGAGATGGCCGGCGGCTTGACGAAAGAGATCGGCATTGTCTTGGATAAAGATTTGGACGAGGCCGAGACAGCCATCAAAAAGGAGGCCCTCGACCAAGCTAGCCGAGATTTAAATGATAAAGCTGGTGCGGCGGGGGCAAAATTAGCCGAAAGCAGTATTAGCAGCGAAATAATTTCAGTCACCTCTACAGCCAAAGTTGACGATGAAGCCGACAACTTTAAGTACACGGCAAAGACCAAGGTTTTCGGCTTGAGTTTTAAAGAGAGCGATGTCAGATCGGTTGTGATGAGAGCTGCCGCCGGTAAAATCGGTTCAGCCAAGATGGTTGTGGGTACGGATCGTGCTAATATAATTTATACCGCCCAGGATTATGATAACAATCAGGGCAAATTAAAACTTAAAGCCAGCTTAACCGGCAAGATTGGCCAGCGCTATAGCGGCGAGGAGATAGGGAGATTGGTCAAGGGCAAGTCTGCTGCCCGGGCCGAGGCCATATTAAAAAACCGGGAGGGCATAGAGGACACGAGCATCACCCTCTGGCCCAACTTTGCCAAAAGAGTCCCGATGCTGGCTAAAAGAATTGAAGTAAAGTTTGATTACAACGAATGATAGAAATGAGCGCGAACAACACCAATCATTGTTGGTTGCCCGTATTATTCGTTGTCCATATTAAATTATGTATCTAGCTATTGATTACGGTAAAAAGAGAATCGGTTTGGCTCTGGGCAGGGTTTTGCCCAGAGGTGCCGGTGTGATAGATGCCTCGAAGAAACGTGAGGCTATTATTTTTGAAATCAAGGAAATTTGCCGGCAGAATGAAGTTGAAAAAATCGTTATCGGCCTGCCCTTTCGTAACCAGGGCGAAGCCGGCACGTTGGCTGGCGAGATCCAAAACTTCGGCCGGGATTTAGAGCGCGGCACCGAGCTGCCGGTTGTTTTTGAACCGGAACAATTTACCTCGGCCGAAGCCGAGAGATTATTGCAAGATCAATCTTATAACCGTAAAAGCGGCAAAACAGACGAAATGGCAGCGGTGCTCATCTTGGAACAGTATCTGGGCGAACACAAATTCGATTAATTTTATGATATTAAAGATAACCAAAATCTTCCTTATTGCAATCGCTTTAGCGGCGACCATTTTAGGGTCCCTGGCTTATTACAGTTATTCATTGCTCCGGCCGGTTGACGCGACCGATTCGCGCAAGGAAGTTTTTGAGGTCAAGACCGGCCAAAGCAGCCGGGAAATCGCCGCGGGGTTGAAGAGCAACGGTCTGGTCAAATCGGTTTGGCCGGTACTGGCTGCGGCGCGTTTTATCAACCAACCCTTGATTGCCGGTGTCTATGAATTGTCGCCCAATATGTCGGCCATAGAAATTTATAAGATAATTGCCGCCGGCAAAACACGATTATTAAAGGTCACTATCCCGGAAGGTTTTCGGATTGAGCAGACCGGACAGCGCCTGGATGACGGCGGCCTGGCTAATTATGCCGATTTTGTCAATAAAGCCAAGCAGTCTGAAGGCAAACTCTTTCCCGACACATATTTCTTCCCCGCCGAGGTTTCCGTTGAGACCATCATTAAAACCATGGCTGCTAACTATCAAACCAAAACGGCCTCGATTCAAATGACAATGGAAGATTTAATTATTGCCTCGATCGTTGAACGGGAGGCCATCAATGATGACGAACGGCCGCTGATAGCCGGAATTTACAAAAACCGCCTTAAACTAGCCATGAAGTTGGAAGCCGATCCGACTGTCCAGTACGGCAAGGACAACAACTCCCTTTTGAAACTATCGGATTATGAACAGGAGAATTTCAAATTTTGGCAGCCGATCACCCTGGCCGAATATCAGAGTGTAGAATCCGAATATAACACTTATAAATTCGTCGGTTTGCCGCCCGGCCCAATTTGTAATCCGGGATTGGCCAGCCTGAAGGCGGCTATTAACTACCAGCATCACGACTATCTTTATTTTCTACAAAAAGACGGCCGGATTTATCCGGCTAAAACCGAAGCCGAGCATAACGCTAACCGGGTGAAAGTGCTGGGAGTCAAGCTGAATTCCTGACCATTGCTAAAGTAATTATTGTTTTGTAAGACAGAGAAGGAGAATAGGTTGGCTTTAGATAAAAAAGTAAGTCGCATGCTATCATAAGAGTAGAAAATGTCAAGCTTGACCGAGCCTGATTTTTGATCTAGAGTGAAAAGGGGCAGCCCTTTCTTTTTTGAATTTATAAGCACGATGCTATGCGTTCACGATTTGGTTCGATAATTAGCAATCTGTTCAGCCGCGTCTCTCAAGATATTGGGATTGATTTGGGTACGGCTAACACCCTGGTTTGCGTCCGGGGCCGCGGTATTGTCATCCGCGAACCCTCTGTCGTGGCCATGAATAAACGAACCAAGGAGATTTTGGCAATCGGCGAGGAGGCTAAACGAATGGTCGGTCGGACGCCGGCCCACATTGTGGCGGTCAGGCCGCTGGTTGACGGCGTTATCTCTGACTTTGAAATCACCGAACAAATGCTTCGATATTTCTTCGACCGTATTCATCGCGAGCGTTTCAGTCTGCTGCCGCGCCCACGGGTGGTGATTGGTATACCTCATAGCGTCACAGAAGTTGAGCGCCGGGCAGTCGAGGAGGGAGCGATTAACGCTGGCGCCAGGGAAGTGTATCTGATTGAGGAGCCGATTGCCGCCGCCCTTGGTGCCCGCTTGCCGATTCAGGATGCCTCCGGCAGCATGATCATTGATATTGGTGGCGGCACAACTGAGGTGGCTGTCATGTCGCTAGGCGGGGTTGTTGCTTCTCGGTCATTACGCATTGCCGGCGATGAGATGAATGAGGATATTGTTCAATATGCTCGCGATAAATTTAATTTAATGATTGGCGAGAGAACAGCCGAAGAGGTCAAGATAAAGATTGGTTCAGCCATGCCTATGCGGGAAAAGCTGGAAGCGCCCATTCGGGGCCGGGATCTGGTTTCCGGATTGCCCAAGGAGATCATCGTCAGCGACGACCAAATTCGGGAAGCGATGCAAAAATCAATCAATGCTATTATGGAGAGTATCCGGGTTACAATGGAGGAGACTCCGCCAGAGCTCTTGTCCGATATTATGGAGCGCGGAATCGTCCTGGCAGGCGGGGGCGCGCTGCTGCGCGGATTGGATAAAAAAATTGCCCAAGAAACCCTGACCGACGTCCACATTGTTGATGATCCCTTGACAGCAGTTGTTAGGGGTACGGGTATAGTCTTGGAAGACTTAGACCTGCTTTCTGGTGTGCTTCTACCAAAAGAATTCTCGCGGTAAAAAAATGCGCTATAGAAGAAAATATTTATTTATCACTCTTGCTCTTTCGCTGTCATTGATTGGGCTGCAAGCGCCGGTCCGAAGTTTTATCGCTTCGACTGTTTGGCGGGTAACAGGAGACAGTTCTCAATCTGTCAGCAGTTTAGGCCGCCAAACCAGGTCGTTTTTTTCCATTTTCCAAGAAATAAGCAATCTTCGCGATCAGAATAAAGAACTGGAGAAGAAGATTACTGGTTTAGAGATTGATCGAAGCCTGATCAAAGAGCTGGAGCAGGAAAATAGCTTGCTTAAAAGAGAGCTGGGTTTTATCGAAGAAAACAAGGACGAGGAATTGATACCGGCCAAGATTGTCGAACGCGAACCGACGACTTTCCGCGACTCTGTAATTGTTGACCGGGGCAGCGGCGACGGCGTATTGCCAAAGATGGCGGTGGTTTCGGGCGGAGTGCTGGTCGGCCAAGTGGCCGAAGTTTATCAAAACCAAGCCAAAATCATTCTTGTGACCAGCAAGGACTCGATAGTCCAGGCGATGATGCAGAACAGCCGGGCCAAGGGAATTCTTCGGGGCGGAATATCCGGTCTGTACCTGGAAAACATTTCCCAGGACGTTGATTTTGCGCCCGGCGAGTACGTGGTTACTTCCGGTTTGGGCGGGACGTTGAAACAAGGTATCTTGATCGGCGAAGCCAAAGAGAGCCAATCGTATTTTTCGGGGATTTTTAAAAATATTTTTGTTGAACCGGTTGCTGATTTGTCAAAATTGGAGTTGGTTTTTATCGTCAAATAAAGTGAACGTTGCCTATTATGAAATATCTCCGTTTTCTCATCATTGTCATCTTGGCCCTGGCATTATCATTCGCCGATGCGGCTTATTTTAGCTTTATTGAAATATCCGGGATTACGCTGGTTACTTCCTATCTGGTGGCGAATACAGTGGCGATGACCGGCAAATTCAGCGACTTGGTGGCGCTATGCTATGCTTTCGTTATCTTTTTTTCGGTTTTCTCGTCTTTGCCTGTTTGGGTGCTCTTCGTTCTTTTCTTTGCCCTGCCTTTAACTTTTTATCAATTAAAATCCAGTTATTTTCCGGAGCTTTCCGTTCTTGCTTCGTTTTTTTTCTTTATTGCCACCAGCAGTATCTTTGAGATGGTTTTATTGTTTGAAGCAAAAGAGTGGAATAAAAATAGTCTGGAGCTGATCGGCTATTTTGCCCTTTATAATTCGCTTGCCGGTATGGCAATATATCACGGGGCCAAAAAGGTACGCCGTTACTTCGTCCGCGGCGAGATCAAAATTTAGTCCGGGAAGGCTATGGATATTTTCGGTAATTTTTCCAACCTGAAAGGGGACAAACACAAGCGCCGGATTATCAAGGAAGAGGAGCTTGATTTCTCTTGCGAAGACGCTTTTATCGAACCCATTAAAAAAATAGAGGACAAAGAGCCGCCCGCATTTCTTTCGAGCATAAAATTTGTGCTGGTTCTCTTTTTTCTTATTATCATCTCCAAATTATTCTCTTTGGAGGTAGTCAACGGCGGGGCAAACCAGAAATTAGCCGAGGGCAACAGAATCAGGCCAAGAATAATCGAGGCGTTAAGAGGGCTCATAACAGACAAAAACGGCGTCTGGTTGGCGCGCAACAAACCTAATTTTACCCTGGCTGTCTATCCCTCGGACCTGCCCAAAAAGGCAGCCGAGCGCGACGAAATTATCGGCAAGGTTGCAGCCGCTTCCGGGGTTTCGGCAGATGAAATACGCCAAGACATCCGGCAAAGCAGTTTGTCTCCCTTCGAGTCTGTTGTTATCAAAGATAATCTGGTCCATGATGATGCTTTGCTGCTTGAGGAGAAGATTTACGGCTTGCCTGGCGTCAGCGTGATGCTAATGTCCAGCCGTGAGTACGCCGGTATTCCCGGCCTCTCTCATATTATTGGTTACACCGGTAAGGTTTCTGAAGGAGATATTAAAGAAGACAAAACTTATTTTCTGTCCGACCGCACCGGTAAAACGGGGTTGGAAGCAACTTATGAAAACTATCTTCGCGGGATCCATGGAGTAGAGCAGATCGAGGTTGACTCTCGGGGAAATGTGGTCAGAGTCTTGACCAAAGAGGGTAATACTGACCCGGTGCCGGGCAATGATGTCTCTCTTTATCTGGACCGCGACTTGCAAACCAAAGCGGCCGATGTCCTGAAAGCAGGCATTGAAAGTGCTAAAATTACTCTGGCTGATAACGATATTAACTCCGGCGTAGTGGCGGTTATGGATGTCAAGACCGGAGGGATGCTGGCGCTTGTTTCCCTGCCCGATTATGACAACAATCTCTTTTCCACCAAAATTTCCGAATCTAATTATATTAAATTGTTTGAGGACGAAGCTAAACCGCTTTACGATCGGTCAATTAAAGGCATGTATCCGCCCGGTTCGATCATTAAGATAGTTATGGCCGCGGCCGGACTAGCCGAAAAAGTTATTAATGTCAACACCTCCTTCGATACTCCGGCCGAAATTAAAATCGGCGATTATGCTTTTCCGGACTGGAAAGATCATGGTGTCACAAATGTCGAGAGGGCTATTGCTGAATCCAACAACGTCTTCTTTTATGCCCTGGGCGGCGGTTACGATAAAATCAAGGGTTTGGGTATTGATAAAATCAATAAATACTGGCGGCTCTTCGGTTTGGGGGAAAAGACAGGCATTGATATACCGGGAGAAGAGGGTGGATTTCTACCCGATTCGGAGTGGAAGAAAAGGGTAAGAAAAGAGCCATGGTATATTGGCGACACCTACCACGTTTCAATCGGCCAGGGCGACCTTCTGGTGACCCCGCTGCAGATGCTTAGGGCTACTGCCGCTATTGCCAATGGCGGAAAATTATTGAAACCGCAGATGGTTAAAAAAATCGTTGATTCTACCGGCGTAGTCGTAAAAGAGTTCGGTCCCAGCATTGAACGCCAGAATTTTGTCGCGTCCGATATTATTGAAACAGTACAGCGCGGTATGCGCTTGACGGTGACGGACGGTTCGGCCCGCAATTTGGCCGATCTGCCAGTGAGTGTGGCGGGAAAAACGGGCACGGCGCAGTTTTTCGCCAACCAGAAGACCCACGCCTGGTTCGAGGCTTATGCGCCCTACGAAAATCCTGAAGTAGCTATTGTTGTGCTTGTTGAGGGCGGCGGGGGCGGCCACGAGATGGCCGCTCCGATCGCCAGAGAGATCTTAAATTATTATTTTACCCGCTAGCATGACGCGCTCTAAAAATTGACTTTTGTTCGGTTTTTTGAGATATTTTCTCTGGGAAACGGATTTACTCTCGAAGTCGGGAGTTTGTTGGCAGTCTAAAGCGTAAGCGAGGTAATATGGGCAATGTCATGACAGCCGAAGGGCTGGAAAAATTAAAAGACCAACTGGTTGATGTTAAGCAGAAGCTGAAGGAAGTGGCTGTCCGCATTAAGGAGGCTAAGGATCTGGGCGATTTATCCGAGAACGCCGAATATCACGAAGCCAAGAACGAGCAAGCTTTTCTTTACGGCAAAGCGGTTGAGCTGGAAGAAAAAATAAAAACATCTGTCGTAGCCAATAAGGGTCAAAACAGTTTTATTGGTGTCGGTTCGAGTATTGAGGTAGAAAACGAAGGTGAAAAGATCGCTTATGAAATTGTCGGTTCCGGCGAATCCGACCCCTTGAATGGCAGGATTTCCATTGATTCGCCAATCGGCTTAGCCGTATCCGGACATCGGGCGGGGGATAGCGTGCTGGTCTCGACGCCAGCCGGCGAATCCGAGTACAAAATTCTTAGAGTAAGCTAATTCTAATTTAAATCAAAGTATGATATAAATGTGATGAGCGAAAGCTTGTCACATTTTGATTTAACTTATAACCCAAAAGTCATAACTTATAATTAGTTGGAAAGTTATCAGTTGCAGTTATGAGTTTTAAGCTATAAGTTTTGAGTTAGGAATTATTATGTCGAACTTAGGCACAACCGAAAAAGAACTTATCGAAGTCAGAAAGGGAAA
>CAZGWE010000001.1:63000-78258 GCA_964529405.1 uncultured Candidatus Saccharibacteria bacterium | reverse complement strand
TCCGGGTCCAACCGCGACCAGACGGCTGCCGAAATCATTAGCCGTCAAGAAGATTTGATCAACTCAAAAAAAGAGATCGCGGTTGCCGGCCGGATTATGGCTTTGCGCGGGCATGGCAAGCTGGTCTTCGCTGATGTTGCGGATGAATCGGGTAAAATCCAAGCAGTTTTTAAGGCTAATATTTTGGTTGATGACTTTAAATTGGTTGATTTACTTGATGTGGGCGATTTTATCGAAGTTGCCGGCAGCGTCTTTGTTACAAATGCCGGCGAATTGACGGTTGAGGGGCACAAGCTTCGAGTTTTGGCTAAAGCTCTGCGGCCTTTGCCGGAGAAGCACGCCGGCTTAACTGATGAAGAAACCCGGCTGCGCAAACGCTATTTGGAGTTTGCGACCAGCCCGGAAGCTCGAGAGTTATTCTATAAAAAAGCCAAGTTTTGGCAGGTAATTCGCGACTTTATGGTCAAAAAAGGTTTTCTGGAAGTTGAAACACCGGCACTCGAAACTACGGCCGGCGGCGCCGACGCCAATCCCTTTGTCACCCACCATAACGCGCTCGATATCGATGTTTATTTAAGAATCTCGATGGGCGAGTTGTGGCAAAAAAGACTGATGGTCGGCGGTTTTGAGAAAACTTTCGAAATCGGCCGGCAATTTAGAAATGAAGGAATCTCAAGAGAACATCTTCAGGATTACACCCAGATGGAATACTATTGGGGCTATGCCAACTACGAAGACTCGATGAGATTAGTCGAAGAGATGTACAAATATATCGCCGAGCAAACTTTCGGCACTTTGCAATTTGAGATCAACGGGCATAAAGTCGATTTGAGTGGCGACTGGGGCAAAATCGACTACGCCTCGACTATCAAAGAAAAGTATAACATTGATGTTTTGTCGGTCAGCGAAGGTGAAGTCAGGGCAAAATTGGATGAGCTTCATGTAAAGTATGATAAAAATGCGGCCAAGGGCAAATTGATCGATACGCTCTGGAAACAGATTAGAAAATCAATTACCGGCCCGGTTTTCTTAATCAATCATCCGGTCGAAGTTTCCCCGCTGGCCAAGCGCCGGGAATCCGATCCGCGCACGGTTGAGCGATTCCAACCGATCATTGCCGGCTCGGAGCTTGGCAACGGTTATTCGGAGTTAAACGATCCCGCCGACCAAGCTGAGAGATTTAAAGAACAAGCCAAGCTGCGGGAAGCAGGTGACACTGAAGCCCAAATGCATGATCAAGATTTCGTCGAAGCGTTAGAATACGGCATGCCGCCAACATCGGGCTTTGGTTTATCCGAGCGGTTATTTAGCTTTTTGGCCGACAAGCCCTCCCGTGAAGCACAGATGTTCCCTCTAATGAGACCGGAGAAATAAACGCTTGATACTCCCTCGCCCATTCCGATGGGAGAGGGTTAGGGTGAGGAGACTGGAGAAATATGATTGACATTAAATTGATTCGTGACAACCCTGAGGAGCTGAAGAAAAAGATCGCCCGAAAGGGGGCAGATCCTAATCTTGTTGATGAAGCGGCGGCAATCGATAAAAGACGCCGTGAGCTTTTAGTTGAACTAGAGCAATCCCAGAGCGAGCTTAACAAACGTTCAGAAGAGATCGCCAAGCTTCATGGCCAGCAAAAAATCGATGCCATCAACGAGGCCAGCCATTATTCCGAGAAGGTCAAAAAGGCAAAGCCGGAGATTGATGAATTAAATGTCGAGTTTCGCAAAGTTATGCTGCAAATTCCCAACCCGCCCGAGGATGATGTTATTGACGGCGAGTTCGACAAGGACAACACGGTCAATCGGAAATGGGGCGAACCCACAAAATTTGATTTTACTCCGCTCGATCATGTTGATTTGGGCACCAAACTTGATTTGATTGATATCGAACGCGCTGGGAAAATTGCTGGTTCGCGTTTCTATTTCTTAAAGCGCGAAGCTGCGCTGCTTGAGTTCGCGCTGGTTCAATACGTTTTTGATATCTTAACGAAAGAGGGTTTTATCCCTATGGTTCCGCCTGTCTTGCTCAACCGTGCCACTGTTGAGGGCGCCGGCTATATTCCGGGTGGCGAGGATGAGATTTATAGAACCCAGGATGGTACTTATCTAGCTGGCACATCCGAGCAGCCGTTGGCCGGCTATCACATGAATGAGATCCTGAACGAAAAGGATCTGCCTTTGCGCTACGCTGGTTTTTCGTCATGTTTTAGACGCGAGGCCGGTTCATATGGCAAAGATGTTCGTGGAATTCTTCGTGTGCATCAATTTGATAAAGTCGAGATGTTCTCATACGTCAAGCCGGAAGATTCCAAAAAGGAACACGAGTATCTTGTTTCGCTCGAGGAGAAGATTGTTCAAGGCCTAAGGATTCCTTATCAAGTTGTTAACATCTGCAGCGGCGATCTGGGTGCGCCGGCGAGCAAGAAATTCGATATTGAATGCTGGATGCCGGGCGAGGACAAATATCGGGAAACCCACTCTTGCTCTAATTGCACAGATTTCCAGGCTAGAAGATTAAACGAAAAATATCGGGATAAAAACGGTAAAGTCGAATTCATCCATACATTAAATGGCACAGCCGTTGCCATCGGCCGCACTTTGATTGCCATTATGGAAAATTACCAGCAAAAAGATGGCAGTATCAAGGTGCCGGAAGTGTTGCAGGAGTATGTCGGCTTTGAGGTTATCAAGAGATAATATCACAAATATGATTGACGGGAGCCAAGATGAAGATCAACATCTACACTCAAAACAGTGAGATAACCGAGGCAGAAAAAGATCAGATAACCGAGCGGATCGGGAAGCTCGAGAAGTTTGTGGTTCGGGAAGAGCCGGTAACTGTTGACGTGCGTGTTATCGATGAAGCCGGAGGAACAACTAAAAACGGTCCCGACCAAGTCATCCACATCAATTTAATTCTAGGCAAAGAGCAAATCTTCATCGAAGAACGCGCCGCCAACCACATGGAAGCCTTCGAACTCGCCTATCATCGCTTGAAACGCCGCATCGAAGAGCATCATGAAAGAGAAAATCCAGGGCGATAGTTAGAATGTTTGAATTTTAAATTTAGGGAGCAAAAATAAAGAGGTATCTAAAGTTTATTATTTTAGGATTTGCTGTCCTTTTTGTTTTGTTTATCATTTTGCTTACGGGCTATCCGCATTTTTATTATCTTAACAACAATCGTGTAAGTAGGGTTGCAAAGTCATTGGATGCATTGCCTTTGCCCAGTGATACTGCAAAAGTCGGTCCGCCTTATAAGGAGATTGGAGCATTAGGCGGCAGCGGCAATTATTGTTCATACTATGTTGCTAGAATGATTAGCACTTCCTTATCCGAGGAGGAGCTGCAGAGTCATTACAAAGGTTTAACTTTGGCTCCCATTAGGCAAAAGGGCGAGATTGAGCTTTTACGGGAGGGCGGCAGCAATAACCCAAGGCCAATCTTGGTCAAATCATTTAGTGCATTGCTAGATAAGGAATCGAAATGGTACGCTGACTACGACATTATTGTGGAAATGACCAAAAGATTGCTATCTGCAGAAAAGCATTTTGATGAAAATACTCTCTACATAATCTCTGTCGATGACGGTCCTTACGCACCCAATGAAGTTCGATGCCACTAGTTCTTGGAAGAGCAGGATCCGTCATTGTCTCAAGCGCCGGCTGGAAAAGAACATCATGAAAAAATGATTCTGGACTATAAATTGCAAAACTTAAGCATTTAATAAACTATATCACTTTTCAAACGGTCGTAGGAAATTTGATACAATTCAGTCTGGAATCTGGTAGAGTTTTTGTAAAGAAGGAGATTCAGACGCCAATGATAACTATCTCGAGCAACAATAAAGTTAAAATTACCGATCTGGCGAAGATGGCCGAAAAAATGTTCGGCAATTTGATCAAGGCGGTTGTTGATATCGATAAAAGAGTGATGGTCGTTGACGCCGAGATGCACGCTGATGAAGAAGCTTTGTTACTGGAAAACGGCTCAAAGCAGAAAGATCTCTGGGGCATCAACCTCTATCCCGAACTCTCCGGCGAAGATTTTATCGAATTCGATTCTATGATCAATTTAAGACCGAGCCAGGGTAACCGGAGCCGAGGAGTTGACGATCCAAAAATTTGTCAAAAAATTATTGAAATTGTCGAGGAGTTGGTCGAAGAATGAAACTCGTTCATCATCAAAATTTAGACCAAGAAAAGTGGCACAGTTCGCCTTTGGCTGAGCAATTGGCGAATGTCGGCAGCGAAGTAAACAGAACAGTCATCTGGAAAAATAAAGGCAACAAAGCGTATGCCGATTTAGCTTTTGAGCGCGCGCTGGAATTGATCGATCTAATTGTCGAGCGGTTGGGCGATGGTAATCGACTAAGAGAAATCATACGTGTCCGCGAAGCATTGATTGACTGGTATGTGGGCGAAAATCAATATCAATCATCCGACCAGCTTTGGCAAAAATATTTTTTGGCTTATAATTACTTAGCTCGGTTAAGGCGCTAGAAGTTCCAGTTTTCGGGCTTGCTTATTATTGTCCCAAGCGCCGCATCGAAGAGCATCATGAGCGGGAGACTGAAGAGCGATAAGGAGAAAATATGCGTATAGGAATAATTGGCAGTATGCAATATACCGAAAAGATGCTTGAAGTCCGTAATCAATTAATCAAAAGAGGCCATGACGCGTTTATGACCGGACTGCACATGGCGTTTATTGGCAAGAGCGATGAAGAAAAAGAAAAAATTAAAATCCATCAGAAGAATAATATGGATGCGATCCGCGAATTCTGGAGAATGATGCAAGGGGCTGATGCGGTTTTGGTTCTTAATTTAGATAAGCATGGCATAAAAAATTATATTGGTGGAAACACGCTAATGGAAATTGGTTTTGCCCATGTTTTAAACCAAAAAATATTTCTTTTTAATCCCATCCCGAAAATTCCTTATTACAAATCGGAGATTGAAGCAGTTCGGCCTGTAATTATCAACGGCGATCTGTCAAAGATTGTTTAAACACAAATCATTCCACTTTTTCTACGGTCGTAGAAATTTTGATGCAACTCGAGACTTCGTACATCGATTCTCGTATACCATCAAGTTGGAGAGAAGAATCATTATGTTTAATCATGCGCCAGATGATTATAAATGTCCCATTTGCTTGGGTGCTGGCGGAACGGAAAGTCCTGATACCTTAATTTTGCAGTCAGATATTGTTTTTAAGGATAAAAAAGCAATTGTTTTTATGTCCTCGTTTCAATACGCTAGCCACCCTATTCATGTAATTATTTCGCCAAGCAAGCATTATGAGAATCTCTATGATCTGCCATCGGATAATTTAGCCTACATTCATGAAATCTCCAAGAAAGTTGCTTTGGCACTAAAAGAAATTTATCAATGCGAAGGTGTTACATTGCAGCAAAATAATGAGCCGGCTGGCGATCAGCATGTTTTCCACTATCACCTCCATGTTTTTCCTCGATTTATGAATGATGATCTTTATGAAAAATTGAAACACCGAAATATTGCTATGCCGGCGCTGAAATCAAAGTACGCGGGTTTAATTAGAAATTATTTGCTTAATAAATAATATAAGTTTGCTATCGATGGGCAAGATGCATCAATAATTTCTATGCGTAAAGAAAAAATACCTTATAAAAAGGGCGTTGATTATATTGGTGTCGGTTCCGGTGCCATGATTTTTAATTCCGAGGGCAAGGTTTTCGTGGCCAAGAGGGGTAAAAAAGCCAGCAACGAGAGCGGCAAATGGGATTTTCCAGGCGGCGGCGTTGAATTTGGCGAAAAGTGCGCTGATGCTGTCAAGCGCGAAATTGCCGAAGAATACAATTTTGCGATCGAAGTTCTTGAATTTTTGGAAGTTGTAGATCACATTCTTGAGGAGGAGGGTCAACATTGGGTCTCACCATCCTATGTGGCCAAACACGTTTCTGGCGAGCCAATCATTATGGAACCAGAGAAGTGCGAAGCGATTGAATGGGTTTCGCTAGAGTCTATAAAACCTGAAAATCTGTCGCTGGCCAGCCGATCTAATTTTAACAAGTATATTGAAAGATATGGATTCAACCCGCCCATATTTAACAGCGGCTTAAAATAGTTAATAAACAAGTTTTGCTATTTGATTGAATCCAAAATAACACCATTTTCTTACCGTACGGATAAAGTGGTACTATTTTATTTGGGCTAGGGCTGCGGGGCTTCTTCAAAGAGAAGAATAGCTAAATGTCGGTACTCATTCCAAAATGTGCTCGAATCTGGTAGAATCAAATAGATCAGTAGCTAGAAAACAATAGCTAGAGGTTGGGAAAATTTTCGATTCCCAAGCTACGAGCTGCTAATCCTTAGCTATTTTATTTGGAATTACTATGGCCATACTTGATCGAGTGTTTGGATATGCTAATACGCGGGTACTCAATGCCTTGAAAGCAAAGGTTGATTCTATTAATGGTCTCGAATCCAAAATCAGCAAACTGACTGATGAGGAGCTCAAAGCTAAAACTCTCGAATTCAGAAAGAAGATAGCGGAGGGGAGAGAAGATCAACCCCACTTCACTGAAGTTACGCGGGGCGAGGAGGATGAAGGTTTCAGAAACAAAGAGAGACGAATCTTGGATGAGATTCTGCCGGAGGCTTTTGCGGTCATGCGCGAGGCGATGAAACGGGTTTGGGGCGAGCGGCACTTTGATGTCCAGCTAATGGGCGGTGTTGTGCTTCATCAGGGCAAAATTGCTGAAATGAAAACGGGCGAGGGTAAAACGATCGTGGCAGCGCTACCACTTTATCTAAACTCGCTGACTGGCCGCGGCGTGCATCTGGTTACTGTCAATGATTACTTATCCAAGGCGCACGGTGAGGCAATGGGCGAAGTTTATAATTTCATGGGACTCTCGACCGGCGTCATCCAGAGCAACCAGGAGACTTATAAATTTATTAAAAAGAAGGATTATAAGCACTACTCCGAAGCCGATGGTTCTAATTTAGAAGTTTGCTCTCGCAAAGAAGCTTATGCCTGCGACGTTACCTACGGTACCAATAATGAGTTCGGTTTCGATTACTTGCGCGACAATATGGCGCCCAGTTTGGGGCAATGCGCCCAGCGTGAACTGAATTTTGCCATAGTTGACGAGGTTGACTCTATTTTGATTGATGAAGCCAGAACCCCGCTCATTATCTCGGCGCCGGCCGAAGATTCGGGCAGCCTCTACCAGCGTTTTTCGGCGCTGATCCCCCGTCTCAAGGAAAAGGAGGATTATGTCGTGGACGAAAAAGAACGGGTTTCTACCCTGACCGACGCCGGCATCAAAAAGATGGAGGCGCTTTTAGGCATAAAAAACATTTACGAGAATGACGGCATGTCCCTGGTTCATCATTTGGAAGAAGCTTTGAAAGCGCACGCTCTTTTTAAAAAAGATCGCGACTATGTTGTGCGGGAGGGCGAAGTTATTATTGTTGACGAATTCACGGGACGTTTGATGGTCGGCCGGCGTTACTCCGGCGGCCTCCATCAGGCCATCGAGGCCAAAGAGGGCGTCGAGGTCAAAAAGGAATCTCAAACCCTGGCCACGGTCTCGTTTCAAAACCTCTTCCGTCTTTACGCAAAGCTGGCCGGTATGACCGGTACGGCTGCGACCGAGGCGGAGGAATTCTACAAAATCTATAAGCTGGATGTAGTTGAGATCCCGACCAATAAAGCAGTTGTCAGAAAAGATTTATCAGACCGTATTTATAAGTCGGAGACGGCCAAATTTAACGCCGTCATTGATGATATCAAGATGCGTTATGAAAAAGGCCAGCCGATTCTGGCCGGTACGGTTTCAGTCGAAAAAAACGAAACGCTCTCTAAATTATTACGCCGGGCCGGTATTAAACACGAAATCTTGAACGCCAAGAATCACGAGCGGGAAGCAAAAATCATTATGAAGGCCGGTCAAAAGGGGGCCGTAACGGTGGCTACCAATATGGCCGGCCGCGGCACCGACATTAAATTGGGCCAGGGGGTCAGAGAGCTGGGCGGCCTGCACGTAATCGGTACGGAACGGCACGAAGCGCGCCGTATTGACAACCAGCTTCGGGGACGAAGCGGCCGCCAGGGCGATCCGGGATCGTCGCAGTTTTATGTTTCAATGGAAGACGACCTGATGCGTATTTTTGGCGGCGAACGGATGAAAAACCTTATGAACACTTTGGGGTTGCCCGATGATATGCCGATTGAGAACAAGATGATCTCCCGTTCCATCGAATCTGCCCAGAAAAAAGTGGAGGGCCACAATTTTGACATCAGAAAACATTTGGTTGAATATGACGATGTCATGAATAAGCACCGGGAGGCGATCTACAAGAAGAGGCGCAGAATCTTAGAGTTGGAAAGCGCAGAAGACGTCAAGGAAGCCAGCCTGAAGGATGAGATTCTTGATATTGTTGATGAGGAGATTGAATCGATTATCAACTTTAACTTGGAAGATGAAGAAAAGGCTAGGAGTGAAATTGCGGTCCTGCTGGGGATCGAAAAGATCGCCTCGCTAGACATTGAGGAAATTCGCGCCTTCCTTCGCAAAAGATATGATTCGCGCCAACAACGTTTCGGTCCGGACGTTATGCGCCAAATTGAAAAAGCGGTTTACCTGCGCACGATTGATATGCTCTGGATCGAGCATTTGACCTCGATGGAGGAGCTGCGCACCGGCATCGGCCTGCGCGGCTACGGCCAGCGCGACCCTCTGGTTGAGTATAAACACGAGTCTTACAACCTCTACCAGTCCTTAATTAAAAACATCGAAAACAATGTGGCCAAAACCATTTTCCGAGTTGAAGTTCAAACGGCGCCCGCTCCGGCCGTCCAAGGCCCGATTGTTTATGGGTCGGCCAATCAAAATGATATCGGCGGTCTGGAAGATGAAATTAAAGAATTGGCTAAAGAAGGGCTGGAAACTGAAGAAGTTGAAGGTGAAGCGTTCTCCCAAGCGGGAAACATCCCCGAGTCTGTTTCCGGTGTCACCACTGTCATCCGCGAGAAGGGTAAAACGGTTTATGACCGCATAAATGAATCCAGCGGTCCAACCGGCGCATACAAGAACAGGTCCAAGATTATGGGAGATGACGGCAAAGCCGTCAAGGTTGGCAGAAACGACCCCTGCCCGTGCGGAGCGGCAAAAACGGATGGCAGACCGGTTAAATACAAACATTGCCACGGGAAATAGCCGGCCGCTTAAAAGAAGCTTAGAAGCTTTAGGGCGTTAAGAGGGGGCGCCTTTACGCCAGTTGTTTTTGTGTGGTAAAATGGAGGGTGTTAAAAGCAGAATTTAAGAAATAAGTCGGGGCGCATGTCTTCGGATTTAAACCTTAAAGAGCGGATCAGTGCTCTTAAAACAAAAACAAATCAGACAAACGAGAGCGGGGAAAACGTCAAAAATGACAGCAATGTTGTCATTGAGTTTGAGGGTGTCTCAAAAATTTATCCCGGCAATATCAGGGCAGTTGACATTGTCTCTTTTAAGGTTTATTTGGGCGAGTTTATCTCGCTTGTCGGCCCCTCCGGCGCCGGCAAGTCAACCCTGATCAGGCTCCTAACCTGCGAAGAGTCGCCAAGTTGCGGCAAAATTCTGGTGGCCGGACGCAATATTGTCAAATTGAAAAAAAGAGATTTACCCTTCTACCGTCGCAAAGTCGGCGTCATCTTTCAGGATTTTAAAATATTGCCGCGCAAGACGGTGTTCGAGAATATTGCTTTTGCCCTGGAAGTGGCCGATGCTACCAATGAGGAAATCAAAACCCGCGTGCCCAAAATCATCGAACTGGTCGGTTTAACCAGCCGGGCTCAAGCCATGAGCGAGGAGCTTTCCGGCGGTGAAAAACAGCGCGTTTCTATTGCTCGGGCTTTGGTTCACCAACCGAAATTACTGATTGCCGACGAACCGACAGGCAACCTGGATCCGGTCACAACCTGGGAGATTATCGAACTGTTATTTAAGATTAACAGCCAGGGAACTATTGTTTTACTGGCCACCCACGACCGCGAGTCGTTGACACTTTGGAGCGCCGCGTTATCACTATGCGGGAGGGTAAAATCATTTCGGACCAGGAGAAGGGAAAGTATTTACTATAATTAAAAATTTATAATTTTAAATTTGAAAACGCAAGATAACCCCCTTGATGTTTAAAAAATTTTAAATTAAAGATTAAAAAATATTTGTTATGCTGCTAATTTCTTTCTATCGCATTATCAAAACCGCCCTTGTCTCTTTTTGGCGCAACCGCTGGCTCTCGCTGGCAGCCACTTTGATTATGATCTTAACCTTGGTTACGATCTCCTTTTTCTCCGGCTTGTTGATTATCACCGGCAAAACGACGGAAACCTTGCGCAGCAAAGTTGATATGTCGGTTTATTTTAACGACACGACCTCCAAGGACCAGATCTTTGCTATTCAAAACATCTTGCTTGGCAGGTCGGATATTAAAAGCGTCGAATATATCTCCAAGGAAAAGGCGCTGGAGTTATGGCGCGAACGCAACAAGGATAATGAAAAAATCCGGAATGTGATCTCCGAGACCGATAACCCGTTGCCGAGAAGTTTAGAAATCCAGACGGAGATGCCGGAAAATCTGGAAAAAATCAACAACTTTTTGAACTCCGCTGATTACAAGCCGCTTGTCAAAGAGATCAGCTACAAGAAAAACAAGGACCTGATTGATCGGCTGGTCAAAATTACCTCGTTTATAAAACTGTCCGGCTGGAGCCTCTCCCTTGTTTTTGTTTTGATCTCCGTTCTGGTTATTTATAATACGATACGTCTGACTATTTTTGCCCGCCGCGAAGAGATTGAGATTATGAAGCTTGTTGGCGCCTCCGATTGGTATGTCCGCGGACCATTTATTATTGAGGGCATCGGCTATGGTTTGTTAGCCGCGATTATTTCGTCCCTGGTTTTTTACTCTATCTTCCGGTTGGTTGTACCTGATGTTGAAAACTATCTTGGTACCACCAATCTGAGTTCAAGTTATCTTGGTTTTAGCATTTGGTTTATTGTTCTCGTCCAATTTGCCGTCGGTTTGCTGCTGGGCATTTTGTGCTCGGTTCTGGCCATCAGAAAACATCTGAAGTAGCCGGGCAGCGGCTCCGGCAGCACTTTTTGCGACTTCGTGTTTTAGTGCTATAATAGAGCAAAGGCGGAATCTGTTGGATCGTATTGCCGGTGGGGGTAAAGTGAAACAAGCTCTAACAATCAAGACATTTTTTTTCCGGAACGGCTTTATCCTGTCGGTAATGGCGCTTTTTTTGTTAAACTTTCAAAGCGCCATCGCTTCGACGCTTGATCAGAGCATCCAAGAAAGGGAATATTATGCCGCCCAGGCTGCCGAAGCCAAAAAAAAGGCGGAGCAAAAACAAAAAGTGGCCGAGACGGTTAAGACCCAAATTTCAATCGTGGAGAATAAAATTTCCAATACGGAGGCTGCTATTAACGACACCGAGAACAAGATAAAGGCGACACAAGGACAGATAGACGATTTAGCGGCAGAAATTGCTGTCGAAGAGGATAATCTGGCTAAAGAAAAGGAAAAGCTGGGCAGCGTGGTCGCTTCCTGGTATATGGAGGGCGAAGAGGGTCTCCTGACTGCCATTATCGGTTCCAATAATCTCTCCGAAATGATGACCAAACAGGAGTACTACGATTCGATCAGACAGCAAATTGATCTGACTATGAACAGGATCGAGGGTATCAAGGCTGAACTCAATCAGAGGAAGAGCGACAACACGAGCCAATTGCTGCTGCTTCAAGGTCTTAAATCCGACCAATTAACCCAACAAAAAAATCTTGAAACGCAGAAAACAACCAAATCAAGATTGCTGAACGACACGACGGCAATGATCTCCGAACTTAAAGACCAGGAGGAAGAGGCCAAACAAAAAGTGGCCGAATTGCAGGTTAAGATTGATAAAATCATTGCGGCCTCGATTGGGGCCGGCGGCGACCTGGTTTCTGCCACCGAAGGTAGCTGGTTCTACACTCAAACGGATAGCCGTTGGAAAGATTATAAAATCGGCGATTACGCCACCATCGGTCTGTACGGCTGCCTGATTACCTCATTGGCCATGATTGCTAAATATTACGGCGGCAATTACACGCCGGCGACTGCTTCCGATGCTTCGTCCTTTGTCCATGGCGGAAGGAGCGACGGGGCGCTGTTGCATACGCCCATTGTCAGCGACGGCGGCAGCCAACCTGTCAATTGGAACACGGTTGATTCCGAACTGGCCTCGAACCATCCTGTAATCGTCGGCATTGCTATGGGTGTTGATATGGGCAACTCCTATGGCGTTTCCCACTTCGTCGTCCTGAAATCAAAGATTGCCGACGGCAAATATGCCATGCACGACCCGTTGGGCGAAAAGAGAGGTTATAAGAAGGAGCAAGTCAAGGCGATGAGGATTATCAGGCCATAAGGGGCGAGGTTATTCCGCTTTGATTCTTTTCTTGTTATAATATGACCATGTATAAAAATGGCGACAACAAGAAGCCAAAAAGGCTGGGTAAAAAAAGCGCTATTTTTTTGTTTGGGATATTGGCCGCGTATTTCTTTTTCATCGGCGGTTACGTCCTTGGGTTAAAAGGCATTAAAATCACGACGGCCGGAGTAGGCCGGATTGTCGGCACGGAGACAAACAAACCCTCCGATGTTGATTTTTCTCTTTATTGGGAAGCCTGGAACAAATTAAAAGAAAAGACTGTTCTCGGGCCCGATTCAAAAAAGATGCTTCAGGGATCCATTTCCGGTATGCTGGCTTCCCTCGGCGACCCTTACACCATCTATTTCGAACCGGATGAAAACAAACGTTTTAGGGAGGACATTGCCGGTGAATTTGGCGGGATCGGTATTGAAATCATTCCCAAAAACGGTTATCCAACCGTTGTTGCCCCGCTGTCCGGTTCCCCGGCGGAGAAAGCGGGCATCAAAGCTAACGATATAATTATGGAAGTGGACGGCTCAAAAACAGCCGAAATCGGTTTTGACACCACCATCAATAAGATTCGAGGCGATAAGGGGACAAAGGTTAATCTAAAGATGGCGCGCGAAGGGACAGAAGCGCCGACCAGCATTGACGTCACCAGAGACACGATCATAGTAAAAAGTGTCGAGTGGAATTATCAGGATCAGGACGGCAAGAAGTATTTGATTGTTAAAATTCGCCAGTTCGGCAGCGATACCGCCGCGCTGTTTGGGGGGGTGGTTGACGAAGCTCTTCGAGCTCGGCCGGACGGAATTATTGTTGACTTGCGCAATAACCCGGGCGGCTATCTTGAAACTTCCGTTGATTTGGCCAGCAACTTCATTGACGGCGGAGTGGTTGTTTCGGAAAAGGGTAAAGATGGCAAGAGTAAAGACTATAAAACAACCGGCCGGCCCAGGCTGAAAGGTTTTAAGGTAGCGGTTTTGGTCAATAAAGGTTCCGCTTCTGCTTCGGAGATATTTTCGGGTGCCTTGCAAGACAGGGGAGGCGGCAAGATTATTGGCGACAAAACATTCGGCAAGGGCAGCGTTCAAGAGTTAGCTGACCTTTCTGACGGCTCGGCCATCAAAGTGACGGTGGCAAAGTGGTACACACCGAGCGGCCGGTCAATTGACGAGCAGGGGATTGAGCCTGATGTCCAGGTCGGCAACAGCGACGAAACTTCGGCGGATGAGCAGCTCGATCGGGCATTTGAATATTTAAAAACAGGCAAGTGAGTTAGTTTGTGAAGTTCTTAGAGTTCACAAGGTTCAATAGAAATTACTTTATTAACTTTAATAACATTATGAACTATTAAAGGAGGGCGGACCAGTGGCAGATTCAGCAAATACAGCATTGGGGAGTTCTGAAACAGCGCAACCGCAGGCTCAATCCGGCGGTGTACCTACTCAAACAAACCCCGCCAAAGTTTCAGGCAGTCCTTGGGAGGACGCTCTGCCGATACCGGAAACGCCAACCGGCAACAATCCTTCCATCATCGGTTCGCTCGATGAAAATGATATTGCCGGTAGTATAGCGAAAGGACCGGCTGTTTTTAACGTACCGAAAGATATCGAAGAAAAGGTCGGCCAGAAGGTTCCGGCAGCTAATTATACCAGCAACCAGCCAGTCTCGGGCGATTCGGCCAATCAAGCCGCAAAAACCGTTTTGACGGCCAACCGGATTTTGCCAAAGCCTGATTCGCCCCCGGCTCAAGCCGAGGCAACCCGTCCGATTGGAAATCAAAATGCCGCCTTGCCCCAGCCGCCTATCTCCATGATAGCTTCGGCAGCCGGACAACCTGTCGCGGATAATCCAATCGGCCAAATCAAGAATGATGAAGTTTCACCGGCCAGCCAAATTCCGTTAAAACCGGAGTTGCCCTTGGCTGAAACCGGCTTGACCGGTCCGATAAAAAGTGAAATTGCGGCAGTCAGGCAGACGATTGCTCCCCCTGCCGCAAAAGCAGCTTCGCTGGTCGGCCAGAGCGGGGCAGCCGGCCAGAGGCTGCTTTCCAAGTTGAACTTTGTTAAATCGCCCAAAATAGCCATCAGCGGCGGTATTCTCCTCTTTCTTTTTACCTTGATTTTGTTAACGGAAACGGGTCTTTTTTCTCTGGGCTTTGAAAAAATTTACGGCGCCATCGGCCTGGAGAAAATTTGGGGAGGTTTGCCTAAAAAGACGCAATCTGCCATTGTCCGCTCGGCTGTTTCGATGAAAGGCCAGTCGAATTTTAAGTCCAAGGGCAGTATGACCTTGACTATTGATAAGACCTCCAAGTCGCCAATAACCAAACCATTGCTGGCAAGTGCAGATAATGGTTCAGAGGTGGTTTTCGGCGATTTCCGGGTTTCGCCCGTTTTGCAGGCAATTTTAACCGCGTCAAGCTCGATTGACGATGTCTCGAGCGACTACGCGTCCGATTATACCGAAGACGTCATAACCTCCGATTCTTACGATTATAGCAGTACAACAGATGAAACTTCGACCGATTCGGGAACCTTGGACGAAACGGCAAACAGCCAGGAAAGCCAAGCCGATTATCCCTCTTACCAATATCAGGGCGCTTCAAGCAAAGATGTGGTGGCTGACTTTAGCGCGCTTTTCGGCCAAAAGGGCAATGAAGGCGAATTTATCCTGAAGCGGGTTACGGGCGAGAGCGCGGTTAACCTTAAAAATGTCAATAACACCCTCTATGTCAAAAGTGCTGCGCCGGTTAAATTTAATAAAGAGGCTAAGCCGGACCAGTGGACGGAGTACCAACT
>CAZGWE010000001.1:54485-62985 GCA_964529405.1 uncultured Candidatus Saccharibacteria bacterium | reverse complement strand
CAGATGTTCCAGAAAACCAACTGGAATCGCTCAAAGATAAAATAGTTCAGAAAGACATTTTTTCCTTCAATAGCAAAGCCGGTTTTTCTGCCAAAGGGACCCGGCTTGGCAACGAGAAGGTTGGCAAAACCAGAACCTACAAATATAAGTTAGACAGCCTGGAAATTGGCAACTCATTGACTGCCCTGGGTATTTCCTCCGAGATGGTTCAGGGCATCTCGGGCGATGTCTGGATCGGTGTCCGCGACAAATTGCTGCGCAAAATTGACCTTCAAATTACCGCCCCCCCGTCTTCATCCGTTTCGCAAATCCGTATTGTGGCGGAATTTTATGATTACGGAGTCGCCAATGAGATTGCCAAACCGGATGGCGCTTCGATTATCGCATCCGACCAAAACCTGACAGGCGATAAAAAGAGAAAGGCCGACCTGGCCGGTTTAGCCGAATCGCTTGAAGCTTATAAAGACAGCCGCAGCAGCTACCCGACGGCTGGCAGTTTGGCCAAATTAAACTCTCCCGACAATATTTTAAGCCAGGCGCTGGTTTCGGAGTTCATCGGAGATATCCCGGCTGATCCAAAATTCGCCGAAGGTTGGTTTTATGCTTACAAATCCGACGGCACGACTTTCACTCTAAGCACCCGTCTCGAAGACACGGCCGATCCTGAAGCGAAACCAACCGATGGTATTTATCTCTATTTTATGTATAATCAATAAGGTTTGTATATATAATTAGGGTTAAAAAGGAGTCCGTATGTTGATAACAATCGGGGCCATTGTGGTTGTTGCCTTGATCTTGATGGCAATATACAATCGTTTGGTGACGTTGAATGTCCGGACCGATGAAGCCTGGAGCGACATTGACGTCCAGCTCAAACGGCGATACGATTTAATCCCCAACTTGATTGAAACGGTTAAAGGTTACGCCAAGCATGAGAAGTCGGTCTTTGAAGAGGTGACCAACGCCAGGGCGGAGGCCCTCGGGGCAAAAAGCGTGGCCGAGAAATCAAAAGCCGAGAACCAACTCTCCGAAACACTCAAATCGATCTTCGCCGTGGCGGAGGCTTATCCCGATCTGAAGGCCAACGCTAACTTTTCTAAATTGCAGGACGAACTGACCGATACAGAAGATAAAATCCAAGCCGCCCGGCGTTTTTACAACGGCAACGTCCGCGATTTGAATATCGCGGTTCGTTCCTTTCCGACGAATATTTTTGCCAATATACTCGGTTTCAAGACCAGACAATTGTTCGAGTTGACGGAAGCTGTCGCTAAGGAACCGGTCAAAGTAAGTTTTGAAGATAATAAATAATATAAGGCGAAAGTGGCGTATGAAAAAGCATCTCAACGCAATTCAAAAGAGTGTCAAGGCGGGGATCGGGAAAGTGGCATTGAAATTTACAAGAATCAGACAAGATGCTTTCGGCGTTAAGACCGATTTCCCCCTGATTGATTTAAAGATGAAACACCGCTTGATGGCGGCAATATCGTATCTAAATATTCTTGTTTTAGTTCCCCTGGTTTTAAGCAAAAAACACTCTTTTGTCGCTTTTCATGCCCGTCAGGGCTTGGCTTTAGCTGTTGTTTGGGCGGTGGGCATCTTGCTCTTCTGGCTGCCCGTTCTTGGTTGGCTGGTGGTTTTTTTCACTCTGGTAGAAATTATTATCGGATTTGTTAATGTTTGCCGGGGCAAAGAAAAACCGCTTCCTCTGATCGGAAAATATGCCATTGAGCGATAACCGGACATTTGATTGTTTTGGAATTAATGATTGGGATTTGCATCTTACGGTTTGACGTTTGAAAATAATGTACGATCAAATTGATTCAAACAAGAACAGGACAGCCTTTCTCATCGGATTGTTTTTAATCCTGATTATTGGTTTAGGCTGGGTCTTAGCCCGGATTTATAATAATCCGGCCATTCTGGTTTTAGCAGTCATTTTCAGTCTTGTCCAGGCACTGGTCAGCTATTATTATTCCGATTCCATTACGCTTCTGGCTTCGCAAGCCCGCGAAGTGCCGCGCCGCGAGCCTTTTATGGATCTGCACCAAGCGGTTGAAAACCTGGCTATCACGGCGGGATTGCCTAAACCAAAGATTTATCTAATAGAAGATTCGGCTCCCAATGCTTTTGCAACTGGGCGCGATCCAAAACACGCTTCTATCGCCGTGACTTCGGGTCTGCTTGATAAGTTGGGTAAGCGCCAGCTTGAGGGCGTTATCGCCCATGAGCTCTCTCATGTTGGCAATTATGATATTCGTCTAATGACCATTGTCGTAGTGCTGGTCGGTGTTGTCGCCCTGGCTTCTGATTGGTTTATGCGCAGCCTCTGGTTCCGGGGACGAAGCGACCGCGATAACAATAATCAATATCTTATTCTGATCGGTATCGTTTTGGCTATTCTGGCTCCCATTGCCGCCAGTCTGATCCAACTGGCTATCAGTCGAAAACGGGAGTACCTGGCCGACGCTTCCGGCGCCCTTTTGACCCGTTTTCCGGAGGGTCTGGCCGAGGCGCTGGAGATCATCGCCAAAGACAAAGAGCCGCTTGAGGTAGCCAATCGGGCCACCGCCCATCTCTACATCGCCAACCCTTTCAAAAATATCAACGTTTCAACCTGGTTCTCGACCCACCCGCCGATCCAAGACCGAATCAAACGGCTGCGGGTAATGGAAAGTTAAATCAAAGCTAAAATGGCTGGCTGACCGGCGCCAGTCAGGCCGATACGACCATTAGCCCCCTTCGGGGGACTAATTTTCATTTGAATAAATTGCAATTTTGTGTTAAACCGGAGTTGCTCAAACGTGAGCCTGTGGAGGGAGGGACAGGAAATGAGCAGGACAATGATCGCGATAATCGCCACGGAGGCGATCGACGATATGATCGACCGCATCAAGACAGCCCTGTCGGTCGGAGTTGTCTTGGAATACTGCAACAAGGAGGTTGCTTATCTCGCTCTGGGTGGCGAGAAGCGTCTCTATGAGAATTCGAGTGATGCCAGCTATATTGGGCGGGCATTGGTACTCTTTGGCGTCAAGAGGAGCGATATTCTGGAGAACGATACAGCGAGTGCGATTGGAAAGCAATTAAGTAATAGGGATGAGTTGTATCTGGTTGCCGACCAATCCACACTAATAAGACCAAGTCCAGAGATAGAATGCTGCGTCAATGAAGCCGAGAGCATCAGATACTGGCCGACGATACCAGTGGAGAACCCAAAGCAAAAACTGCTGGCCAAAATCAACCAGCAAAACAATTCGAATTCAACCTAATCGCGCCGGGCCCACGCCTGGCCTTTTCTTTTGTTCAAAATAGACGATGTTAAGCCTTGCAAAAACAAGAACAATAACAGTGCCCGGTATGATTATTGATTGTCTATTTTTCGTATTTTTTAATAAGCTAAGGAATCGAACAGCATTAAACTGATTCTAAGTATAAAAAATCCCCGGAAGCGGCAGCGCTTTCGGGGTGGTAGGCATTGGATGGCGGGGTCTATGCAAAAGTAATGTTCACTACCTCGAGGCGGCGGACGCCGCTATCCAATGCTTTGATGAACGCATCGGATTGTTCCTTGATCGCGAAACAATCGTTCGTCTCAAGCTCCAGAGCAAAGCCATGTTGACCTCTTTGGATAAAAACCGCCCTGCCTGGCAGTGTCTTCTCCAAATTATCGAACAGCTCCTCGCGTACTGCTCCGGATGCACAACAACCGGTCACTTTAAGCCGCATAGTGTGTTCGCTCCTTTCAGATGGCGCCATTATGTCACTAACGCCCAGAATAGTCAAGGGCCTCTACCAAATGCCTAATGAGCCAGTTTCTTGAATATGATCTTTGCTAGGGGTAGAATTGGGGATGAACAAGGGTTTTGATTCCGGACTTGATTTGAAATGACAATATGATATTTAAATGCGACACTATTATTATTAACCCCCGCCTGCGCCTCCCCTTTAAAGGGGAGGAGAATGAGAATTTATGGATAAACAAGAGGCTAAAGAGAGAATTGAAAAGCTGCGCCGGTATATTGACGATATGCGTTATCGCTATCATGTTCTGAATGATCCTAAGGTGACCGATGCCGACTATGATTCTTTGATGAATGAATTAGTCGATCTGGAAGCTGAATTTCCGGAGTTTGGGGACAAGAATTCGCCCTCGCAAAAAGTTGGCGGCCAACCGGCCAAATCATTCAAAAATGTCGAGCACGATGTGCCGATGCTTTCCTTAAACGACGCTTTTAACGAAGAAGAAATCAAAGCTTGGTACGAGCGTATTTCTCGCTTGGTCAATCATCACCTGGTTGACCAATCCGGCTTTTACTGCGAAGTCAAAATGGATGGCTTGGCGATTAGTTTAATTTATGAGGACGGGGAACTGATGCGCGGTCTGACTCGTGGCAACGGTTATGTCGGCGAAGACATCACTCAAAATATTAAAACGATTCGGGCCATTCCGCTGACGCTTCGCCGGCGGTCAAAATATTACAATCAAGCCAAAGGTAAACGCCTCATCGTCCGCGGCGAGGCCTATATGCCCGTAAAAAGTTTCGAGGCCTTGAACGAAGAGCGCAAGAGAAGTGCGCGGCGAGGTCTACATCGACCGCCGCCACTTCGAACGCATCAACGCCGAACGCCTGGCCGACGGCCAGAACCTCTTCGCCAACCCCCGCAACGCCGCCGCCGGCTCGCTGCGCCAGCTCGACCCGAAAATCACCGCCTCTCGCAATCTTGATTTTATGGCCTATGATATTATTTTTTTGAAATCAGATAAGATCATCGACTGGGGACAGTCCCCTTTGGGGACAGTCCCCAGGACTCACGAAGATGGCCACAAGATTGCCAAAGACCTGGGGTTCCCGGTCAATCTCAATAATCACTTTTGTCCCTCGATTGAGAGTGTTATCAAAACCTGGCAAGAGTGGGCCAAGAAGCGCGCGCGGTTACCCTATCAAATCGATGGCATGGTGGTAAATATTAACGATGAAAAATTGTTTAAGCGCATGGGCGTGGTTGGTAAATCGCCGCGCGGCGCCATTGCCTTCAAATGGCCGGCCGAGGAGGTGACGACTGTTATCGAGGATATCCAAGTCCAGGTTGGCCGGACAGGCACGCTGACGCCAGTCGCTCATCTCCGTCCGGTCGAGGTGGCCGGTTCAACAGTTTCACGCGCAACCCTGCACAATATTGATGAAATAGAACGCAAGGATATCAAAATCGGCGACACAGTCATTATCCGCAAGGCTGGTGATGTTATTCCGGAGGTTGTTAAATCGATCAAGGAGTTGAGAACCGGCAAAGAGAAAAAGTTCCACATGCCAAAGATTTGCCCAATCTGCGGCGGTCCGGTTGAGCGTAAAGAAGGTGAGGTGGCTTACAAATGCGCTAACAAAATTTGTTTTGCTATTGAGAAATTAAAGATCGAGCACTTTGTCAGCAAAGCGGCTTTTGATATTGACGGCTTGGGACCAAAGATTATTGATCGGCTAATCGATGAGGGTCTAATAAAAGATGCCTCTGATCTCTTCGAACTAAAGATAGGAGACATCGAGCCATTAGAGCGTTTTGCTGAAAAATCGGCGGCCAATTTGATTGATTCGATTGCCGGCGCTAAAGAAATCTCGCTTGACCGTTTTATCTATGCTCTTGGTATTCCGATGGTTGGTTTTGAAACGGCCATTGATCTGGCTAAACAGTTTGGCGGGCTTGAAAAATTTCTGGCAGCGGATAGGGAAGAGCTCGAGCGGATGTACGGCATTGGCAAAAAAGTGGCCGATTCGATTTCAGATTGGCTCTCGCATAAGAAGAATGTCGACTTTGTCGAGCGGTTAAATAAACATGGCGTCAAAGTTAAAAAATACCATTCCCCCATCGTCGCCAATAAATTGAAAGATAAGACGTTTGTTGTTACCGGTTCTCTCGAAACAATGACCCGTGACGAAGCGCATAAAACAATCGTCCAATATGGCGGCACTGTCGCCTCCTCCGTCACTTCGAAAACCGGCTACGTTATTGTCGGCGAAGATCCGGGTTCTAAGTTTGATAAGGCTAAAAAGCTGGGAATAAAGACGATTGATGAGAAGGAGTTTTTGGGGATGATAAAGTAAGGAAAAAGTTCTCGATCGGAATCTCGAACGATATCAGGGAATAATATTGTTCGAGGAGTCTGCGACGAGAACTATTACATTAGATGCAAGACACAAAAACTCAGCGCCAGTGGGAATAGTTCTCAATTCAACAAACATCATTCGAACAATATTATGTCTAGGACTAGATAGTATGTTATTGCTCCATTACCGGAGCCACCTTTTTGATTAAAACTATTGACATATTAGCGTTTGTGTGTTAATGTGGCAGCAGAATTCCAGCTGCCGCCGGGCAAGCGCTGGAAAAAGGAAAGGAGGCATAGGGATATGGACCCTATAGGCCTTTCAGTTCCTTCCTGTCTGGCCCTACCCGCCGGGGCATCTAAGGCGGGGTTTTGTTTTCCGTGATCCGGAAAGGAAATGGTGAAACAAACCGAAAAGCCGCTTGGTGCGGGCTGAATAAGCCTCTACAAGGCGGCCTGGTTCCAAGTCTAACCTTTTCCGCGCCGGACGCCCGGCGAGACCGCCGAATGGCGGCGGAGGCGTCAGAAGAAGTCGGAGATGCGGGGGCGCCCGGTTTGTCCGGACGGGAAAGCGGTTACCGGTCTAACACGTTTGACCTGTAACCTGTCCCAGCGGAGGACAAACCGGGCGAAGCGGGCGGTGCTTGGATGACGTTTTTACGGGCTAGCGCCCGCGAGGACTGATCATCCTCGCGAATCATCGTCATCCAGATTGCGCGCGCAATCAGCACGCCGCCCAAAGGGGGCGGGTATCCGGAATTGGTGTGCATTGCGCCTTGGTCGGCGCACTTGGCACTATGGGACTCAAGCCTCGAACAGGCCCAATCCCACCAATTCGGACAGTATCCGTCCCCCTCCGTTCGGCTGGTAAGCTCTACTGGCTTGAGCACCCCGTAACGCGGGGAGGTACCGGGTTCGAATCCCGGCCAGCCGAATTTTGCCGAAGCGGCAGCCTAGCACACACATTGTTGTTTGCACGGGCTGCCGCTTCTTTTGTTATTTCTACCAATTAATTATCCGCGATTAATTGGTATTTTTGGTTTGAGGAGGTTATCATGGCTGATAATCAACAAACTGAATTTCCCCCTGATGCCAAAGTCCGGTTTCAATGGCGGGACCGGAGCGGCAAGGTGAGCTGGATGGCTCGCTTCATTAACGATGTCCGCGATATTTCCGATGACGAACTCAATCAAAGGGCAGAAAAAGCGGCGGAAAGCTTCGCTAATTCCAAAGGGGGCACTTTGGTTGAAAAGAGTGTCGTGGTCGAGCGGACATGGACGTGATTTGGCAGCGGACCGGTTTAAGGTCTTTCTCCTTTGCGGTCTTTGTTGCGTTTCGGATTGGCTTATGCTAAGTTAAAAATAACGCTATTCGAAGGGGGGTAAGAAAAGGGCTTCCGGCGCCCGCTGACAAGTCAGCGGGCGCCATTTTTGTAGCCGGACTTGAATCCGGTTTGGGGAAGTGGTAAGTTTAAAATGCAGGCATTTTCAATTTCAGAAACGGATAACGGATTAAACAAATTAGTTTATCCGCTCATCGGGTTAGTTAGCTATCCATTTATGCCAATTGATATCAATCAAACCAAACATATCGCCAAGCTCTCGAGGCTTGAATTAACCCCCGAAGAAGAGGAAAAGTATGCCGGGCAGCTTTCCTCTATTTTGGACTACGTTAACCAATTATCAGAAGTTGAGACGGAGGGGGTGGAGCCGACTGCCAATGTGACCGGATTAGCCAATGTAACCAGGGAAGACAAAATCGAAGAATCAGGCATTAATTATGATGATATTGCCCAAAATGCGCCGGAATTTAAGGATGGATTCTTTGCGGTGCCGGGAGTGTTTGAATAAATCAAAAACTCTAATATTAAATTTCTAAAATTAGAGTTTAACTGTCTGTTATTTTTCATTATGTTGTTACATGAATTGACAATCAAACAAGCCTCTGGCAAATTGTCAAAAGGCGAGATCACTTCGGTCGAACTGACCGAGGCTGTTTTTGATCGCATTGAAGCTGTAGAATCCAAAGTTGGCGCTTATATAACACTAGCAAAAGAAAAGGCCATGGAGATGGCCAAAGCTTCGGACGAGCGCAGAAATTCCGGCAAAACAATGTCGGAAATTGACGGCATACCGATCGCGGTCAAAGACCTGTTTTTGACTAAAGGTATTCGGACAACAGCCGCTTCAAAAATATTAGATGATTTTGTGCCGGCCTATGAATCGACTGTAACAGCAAAGTTATGGCAGGCCGGTGCGGTGCTAATCGGCAAAACTAATCTTGATGAATTTGCTATGGGCTCGTCAACCGAAACTTCTGCTTATGCCACAGCAAAGGGGACAGTCCTCTCAGGGGACAGTCCCCGGACAACCAGAAATCCCTGGGACTTGGGCCGGG
>CAZGWE010000001.1:45262-54475 GCA_964529405.1 uncultured Candidatus Saccharibacteria bacterium | reverse complement strand
CCATTGGCACCGATACCGGCGGCTCGATCCGCCAGCCAGCTTCATTTTGCGGTATCACCGGCTTAAAACCGACCTACGGCCGGGTTTCCAGATATGGAACCGTCGCTATGGCCTCCTCGCTTGACCAGGCCGGACCGATGGCCAAAACCGTTGAAGACAGTGCGATCCTGCTTAAATATATGGCCGGTCATGATAGGTATGACTCCACCTCGTCAGAAAAAGAAGCGCCGGATTATAGTAAAGAATTACGAATTACGAATTACGAATTACGGAATATGAGAATTGGCGTTCCAAAAGAATTTTTTGGTCAAGGGATGGATGAGGATGTTGAGAGGATAGTGAAAGAGGGTATCGGGCAACTTGAAAAAATGGGAGCAAAAATCGTGCCGGTGTCCTTGCCGATGAGCAAGTATGCCTTGGCGGTTTATTATATCTTGATGCCGGCGGAGGTTTCCTCCAACTTGGCAAGGTACGATGGGATTAGATATGGTTTGTCGACAATAAAATCAAGCAAGACAGCAAGACAGCAAGACAGCAAGACAGTTCGAGAAGGTGCTGACCAGCTGACTAGCTGTCTAGCTGACAAGCTTTCCATCCTAGATGTTTACCTAAAGAGCCGGGCGGAGGGCTTTGGCGCGGAGGCAAAGCGGAGGATTATGCTTGGGAGCTATGTCTTGTCGGCCGGCTATTATGATGCTTATTATAAGAAAGCGCAGAAAGTTAGGACTTTAATTAAAAGAGATTTCGAACGGGTATTTAAAGAGGTTGATATTTTGGCCACCCCGGTCTCCCCTACGCCGGCTTTTAAATTCGGCGAAAAAGCGGCTAATCCCCTTGCGATGTATATGAGCGACATTATGACCGTGCCGGTCAATCCGGCCGGACTGCCCGCCCTTAGCCTGCCCGCCGGTTTCGTCAATCGGGACGACCGCGACCTGCCCGTCGGCATGCAGCTCATCGGGCCGATGTGGGGAGAACAGACGCTATTAAACGTCGGACACGTTTTCCAGCTAGAAACGGAGTGGCACTCAAGAAAACCAGTGTCAATTTAATGACAAAATCTTGAAGTTCGAAGTATAGAAGTTAGAAATCCAGCCTCTATCTTCAAACTCAAACTTCCAATTTCTATCGTCTATCATCAATTGAATTATTTGCCATTTGGATTTGGGATTTAGCCTTATGGGTAAACGCGCACAATTAAAACGACAGAAACAACTCGAAGAAGAGAATTCGCGCAAGCAAACATTCGAGCAAATTAGGCGTTCGCGCCAGCCTTGGGCGCGCTTTTGGCGGCGGCCGGATTTTTGGATTTATACCATCTGTGTGATTTTGATTGGCATCTTTCCTTTTGCCGGGCCAAAGCTTACCCGCGACAAGCCGGCCAAGCCGGCAACGGTGATTAATGCGGTTATCCATACTTCTATGGGCGATATCGAGGTCGAATTGTATCCCAAAGACGCGCCGCGGACAGTCGAGAACTTTATAGCCTTGGCCCGCCAGGGTTATTACAATAACCTGACTTGGCATCGGGTGATCAAGGAATTTATGATCCAGGGCGGGGATCCGAATGGCGACGGTACCGGCGGCCAAAGTGCCTTCGGGTCGGCTTTTCCGGACGAAATTAATCCCAAGAGTTTGGATTTGTCCGATGAGCAAATCGCGCAGCTCCAATCCCAAGGCTACCGGTATGATTTCGCGCTCAATTCGCACAAGGTTGATGCCGGCGCAGTTGCTATGGCTAACTCCGGCCCCAATACCAACGGCAGCCAGTTTTTCATTGTAACGGAGCAGCCCCAGCCGCATCTTAATGGCAAGCACACTGTTTTTGGCAATGTCAAAAAGGGGATGGAAGTCGTACGGGCGATCGCTTCGGTCGAGGCGGATGAAAGAGATAAACCAAAGGAACCAGTGTATATTACGAGCGTGGAAGTTAAATAATGGCTAGCAAGCAGATAAGCAAATCGGCACAAAACCCACTTACCTGCTGTCATGTTTATGACGGATTATCGTAAAAAACAAAACCAGCAGACCTTTCTTGAAATCCTCGCCGTAGGCGTTTTTAAGGCTGCGGCCGGAATTTTTAAACTGATTTTTAAGGGTTTTGCCAAAAAACGCAATTTGACCATGGCTGAAAAGAGAGAGGTTATTCGCCGCCGCCATCAGATCGAGGAGATGTTAAATTCCAATAATATCCATGAATTAAAGCAGGCTGTCTTTGAGGCCGACAAGCTGGTAGATTATATTTTGAAAAGTTACGGTTATGCCGGCGAAACATTCGCCGACCGTCTGCGAAGTGCCCGGGAATACATTGACCGCAGTTTGTACAATCAAATTTGGGAGGGCCACAAAATTAGAAATTTGTTAGCTCATGAACACGAATTACGAATTAAGAGTGATGAATTAGGAAGAGCGGCGGAGAAATTATTAAGATATACTAAAAGTGTTTAACGCTATGGATTCGACTTTACTCACTACAATCGGCTTGGAAATACATGTTCAGCTCAAAACCAAGAGCAAGATGTTTTGCCGTTGCGATAATAATGCTGAAGACAAGGCGCCAAACACGGTTGTTTGTCCGGTTTGCCTAGGCTTGCCGGGAGCTTTGCCGGTCACAAACGAGCAAGCGGTTTTGATGACGATTAAAACCGGCCTGGCTTTAAATTCGGATATTCCTAAAATCGCCAAGTTCGACCGCAAGCATTATTTTTATCCCGATTTGCCGAAAGGTTACCAGATATCACAATATGATGAACCGTTCGCGATCGGAGGATCGCTCAATATCAAATATCAAATATCAAATATCAAAGATAAGGAAAAAGATTTTACTATACGCTTTAATCGGGTGCATTTGGAGGAAGACGCCGGCAAACTGATCCACGCCAACGGCAAAAGCTTGGTCGATTTGAACCGGGCCGGTACGCCGCTGATGGAGATGGTGACCGAGCCGGATATTACTTCGCCCAAACAGGCCGGCGACTTTTTGCGCCGCTTGCAAAAATTAGTCCGCGATGAAGTCAAAGTTTCCGATGCTGATATGGAGAAGGGGCATTTAAGGTGCGACGCCAATATTTCCGTCTCCGTCGGAAAAGTGGAAAGTGGAGAGTGGAGAGCGGAAAGGATGTCGGAGATTGTGGAGATCAAGAATTTAAATTCATTCAGATTTGTTGAGAAAGCCCTGGCTCTTGAGGAAGGGAGATTAAAAGCGGAATATCCCAATTGGCCGGAGAGGAAAAGCAGAGTTACGCGCGGTTATGACAGCAAGAAAAATATTACCTATGTCCAGCGCACCAAAGAGGAGGCGGCCGATTACCGCTATTTTCCAGAGCCGGATTTGCCGCCGTTTGATATGACAAAGTATGATATTGAAGCCTTGAGATCGGAAATCGGGGAATCGCCGGAAAGTAAATCAGCCGGACTGCTCGCCTTGGGCCTGCCGGCTGCGGATGCGAGAATCTTGGTTGATAACAAAAACAAGGGTGAATTTTTCAAAAGGCTGTCAGCCGAAATTGATACTAAATATATATCGCTTTTGGCGCGCGCAGTAGTGCACAATTACTTCAGTTTTATTTTTAGCGGCCAAGACTATAACAAGATTGCTGATTATATAAAGGCGATCAAAGCACTCTCCGCCGATAAGATTTCCAAAGCCAACTTTACCCAAATTGCCGGCCTGATTCATGAAGGCAAAAGTTTTGAAGATGCCCTGAATAGCATTGGCGGTGGCCAGATGGGAGATACGAGCGAGCTTGACAGTGTTGTCGAACAGATTGTATCTGCGAATCCCAATGAAGTTGCAGCTTACAAAGCCGGTAAAGCACAACTCTTGGGTTTCTTTGTTGGCCTTGTCATGAAAAAAACCGGGGGCAAAGCCAATCCCAAAGTAGTCAATGAGATTCTTCGTAATAAATTAACAAACTCGTAGAAAGCACAACGTAGTACGTATTACGATTTAATTAAATAATTTTGTAACCGTCATACGTCGTACCTTCTATGTAATATGAATTGAGAGGGAAATATGCTTGAAAACACGTTTAGCCAATTTAACCAGCAAGTTGCAAATTTCGGGCCAAAAATTCCGGGAATCATCTTTAGTTTTGCTGTCGGTTATCTTTTAATAAAGATTTTGGCCGGTTCGTTGGGCAGAGCCCTAAAGATCGCCAAGGTGCCAAAAGCTCTTTCAAATATTTTGGTCTCTTTGGCTGTTATAATCCTCTGGTTTGTTTTATTTTCGGAGCTTGCCAGGGAGGCGGGTTTTTCTTCCCTGGCCGCTAAGATATCCGGTTCATTAGTATTGCTCGGCTTTGCTATTGCCAACGGTATTTCAACCCTGGCCAACGACATCACTTCCGGTATTTTTTTGGCCAAGGATAATAATTTTGAGTGCGGTATGCGTATAAAAACCGGAGACATAGAAGGCGTGGTCGAAAAAACCGATATCCGCAAAACAACAATCAAAGGCGACAAAGGCGAAATCTTTATCGTCCCAAACTCCAGAATCGACCAGGGAGGATGGACGGTACTTGTGGAAAAAAGTTAAATACTAAATTCCATTCGGACTTTCTTGGGGGCGTTTGCCGCTTGCAAATATTAAGTGTATAATAAGGGCTGTGTTGTAACCGGGAGGGGTGAATGGATATTGAAATACTGTATCAAATTTTATTAATCGTCAGTATCGTTGTCGGCATATTGCTTATTGCCAACCTTGTCCGCCTCTATATTACCCTGGCCCATCTTAATGAGGTGACAGGCATTTCGCGAAGGCGCGTCAAAGAGTTGGACGCCTCTTTTGACCATGCCAAGTCAATTCTGGATAGTTTTGTCGAAACCGTCAAAGCCTTTGTGGCTTCCCTCGACGCCATCAAATATGCTCAAAGAAAATTCAGTTCTTTCTTAGATAAAGACGATAAAGTAAAGGAGAACAAAAAAGATGAGCAAAGATAGCAAAAAGAAATTTGTAACCGGTGCGGCTTTGGGAGCATTGGCCGGTGCGGCGGCCGGGATATTGTTTGCCCCGAAGAGCGGCAAAGAAACGCGCGGTGCCATCAAAGAGAAAGCCAAGGATATCGCCGAAAAGAGCAAAGACATGACTGGGAATATTGGCAAAGAGGTCGAAAAAATCGCTGGAACCGTTGGCGAGAAGGCAAAAAATTTTGCCGGTGAAGTTAAAGAAGAGATCGAGAAGAGAAAAAAACCATAAACGGACGACGGACAACCAGCTACGCGGAATAACAGAAAACAGGTTTTGGTATTCCTTATTCAGCCGGCTTTATATTGCGCGCTGTTATAAAGATATTTGATATGGGAGTTGGAATGTCTCAAATGGACAATGAAGGTTTAACAAATAGTAAAAAGATATTGCACCGGAGGCGCGTCCTGTTTTTAATTATCGCCTTGGTGCTTTCCGGTTTAATTATTGGAGCAATCGGCGGCGTCGGCGGCGTCCTTTTGCTTTCCCCTAAGGGCAGTTATCTGGCCAATAAATTAGGCGAAGGCATCTCGATTCCGACAACCCGGACCGACCGGATGGTTTTGGAAGAATCCAGTGCCGTGATTGATTCCACTAACAAAGTTTCCAACGCCGTTGTGTCAATTAAATTAAAAAAACAGGTCCAGGATATCTTTGGCCAGGTTTACGAAACTTCCGGAGCGGGGACAGGTTTTATTATCACCAGCGACGGTTTGGTTTTGACCAACAAACATGTTGTTTCTGATGCTAACGCCACCTACACTGTCATTTTGGCAGATGGTACGAGTTATGATGCCAGCGTTAAGTCAATTGATGCTTTTCAGGATATTGCCGTACTAAAAATTGACGCCCGGAATTTACCGGTTGTAGATTTGGGCGACTCCGATGAGCTTAAAGTCGGACAGTGGGTGGTGGCTGTCGGCAACGCCCTTGGCAAGTATCAAAATTCAGTTACTGTGGGTGTCGTTTCGGGCCGCAACCGCAAAATTGAAGCTTCCGATGCCAGCGGAGCTAATTCTGAGACGCTTGACAATATGATTCAGACTGATGCGGCCATCAATCCCGGCAATTCCGGCGGCCCCCTGGTTAATTTGAAGGGACAGGTTGTCGGGATTAATACAGCCGTCGCTTCAGATGCCCAGGGTATCGGTTTTGCCATTCCTATCAATGCAGCTAAAACAGCTATTGACAGTATCAAGCGGACAGGGCGGATTATCCGACCATATCTTGGTGTCCGCTACGTCCAGATCACTAAGGATTTGGCTAAAACCAATAATCTCCCGGTTGATTATGGCGCGATGATTTTGCGGGGCAACGGTTTCGGCCAATTTGCCGTCATTCCGGGTTCACCGGCCGACAAGGCGGGTCTTCAGGAAAACGACATTATTTTGGAGATTAACAGGGAAAAGATTAATGAAAGCAAGAGTTTGATTAGTTTAATACAGCAGTACAAAGTTGATGATGAAATCGAGCTCAAAGTCCGGTCCAATGGCGCCGAGAAAACCGTTAAAATCAAACTGGAAGAAAGCAAGTAGAAACAAGCAACCGGTTTTTCTAATAGCAAATAAACGAACATTCAGACAAAAAATCCTCCGTTTTGCGTTAAACTTTACGGAGGGTTTTTTGATTAGCGCCTTTACCCTTGCCGGATGGGTTCCTCCGATAAAGAGGTAAAGGCGCCGGCACGGATTGTCAAGCACTCTTGGTCTCCTCGTCCGGATTGTTATTTTCGGACGGAAAGAGGTATATCGTTTTACAGTCTTTACACACGACAGCGTACACTGGGATGGTATCGCCGCCGCGCTGAAAGTCGAGGGCGGAAACTTTCCGCCGACATCGCGGGCAAACCAGCAGTCTCCGCTCGATGATAACGGTCTGGAAGTGCCCGTTGCCGTTTTCCATCTCCCGTTGTTCGTTTTTCAGGGAAAACCTCATCTTTTTCACCTCCCTTCATACGGTTTATCCATTTAGGTATTATCACAGAAAATTTAAAAAGGCAAGCGATTGTTGCTACGGAATAAATCTGACAGAGTTGTAGAGAGTATTCGCGATAAGGTGCGGTTTTGGTGTTATCGCGTTAATTTGAGATAACGATAACGGCCGGCCAGATCTTTTTTGAGTTCGGCTTTAGCCTCCGGAAGTTTTTTCCCGGCATATCTGAACAAAGTCTTAGCATTGCGCGGGTCGAGTTCAATTAAAATTAGCCCATCATTGTTGATGCGGTTCTTGGCTTGATCTATAAATCTTTTGATGACTTCAGTGCCATTCTGATTAGAGAAGATGGCACTTTCCGGCTCAAATGAGAGCATCTTATCAGATATTGTTCGGGCGATGCGGTGTTGAAGTCGAGAACTATTTGGCAATTCTCGACTCGCATACTTGCTCGAAGAATACTTGGTGCCTGGGACATACGGCAAGTTCGCAATGACGAGGTCGAATTTCTTGGGCAAGCGGGGATTGGAGAAAAGATCGGAGCAATAGAATTTAATCGATTCTTTTACGCCGTGTTTTTCCGAATTCTTTTTGGCCATAACCAGCGCTTTCCGTGAAATATCAGTAGCAAAAAATTTCAACTGCTGTCCTGCTGTTATGCTGATTTGCTGTCTTGCTAATGAGACGATGATGCAGCCGGAGCCGGTACCCATATCCAGGATGGCTAGCGGTTTGCGGCTAGCGGTTTGCAGTTTTTCTCTGCCGACTGCAAGCTGCCATCTGCTAACATATTCGAGTGCTTCCTCAACTAGCAGTTCCGTCTCAGGCCTTGGGATCAAAACATTTTTGTTAACGATAAAATCAAGCCCATAAAATTCTTTATGGCCTAAGATATAGGCCACCGGTTCGCCCTTTTTGCGCCGTCTGATGTAGCGGCGAAATTTAGCATAGTTCGCATTGGTCATCGGTATTTCCGGATGGGAGAAAATATAGGCGCTTTTTTTATTCATAGCCGCTTCCAGCAAGACCCGCGCATCCAGCTCGGCGTTATCGATACCAGCCGCTTCAAGTTCCAAAAAAGCGCGCTTCAAGATGGATTTTAAATTTTGCGTCGCCATTGTCAGTTTCTCTGATTTTAATATTTTAGATTTGAAATACAATCAAAAGCTATCCGTACGGATGGTTTTTGATTGTATTTGTTGAGTCGGTCGTTTCCGTAGATAAGGGAAATAAAACAAGAGAAGAGTCGTGCCACGGATGCTTGGACAGCATCCGTGGCAATGGTGTTGTGACGTGTCTGGCGGTCAGGCCAGATGCTCCGACCGGTAGAGGTCGCAGATGGTGGCCAGGCCGACAAGGAGGGTCAGCTGTTGAACCGGCGAGTCGACATTGTGGCTGTTGAGTTCCAACCCTCGGCCGACCTCGTATCTTGTCGATCCCTCGACATAGAGACAGGTTGCGTTTCCCTCACAGTTGAGACACAACCGAGCGGTCGGTTGGATGGTGGCGAAAGTGTGATGCCTGTAGTAGGCTTGAATCCGGTTGGTCATCCGCCGGTACGCTACTTGCATCTGAAGTGTAACCTCCAGCCAATGTTCGATCTTGCTCTTTCCGGCCAGCCAGTGGCAGAGCGCCGGCGACAAGTCGGCGCCGAGCGATCCCCCGTTCAGATCGCGTTTCGTTGTGAGGCCAGTGACCGTCAGTAGTTGAGGGCACCGAGAGAGTGTTTCCGCCTCGACTGACCATGTCAGAGCCGAGAGCAAGACATTGAGACTGGCCGAGACAGCGAAAGCGTACTGCCAGTCGCAGAAACTTTCCTTCCCCTTTGGTCGAGCGATCGGTCGGAGATCGAAACGAAAAATCACTACGTCTTCGCTTGACTCGACCTCGGCGACCTGTTCAAAGCCAAAGCGGGGTTGATCGATGGACGCGAACTCCTTAAAACCGAAGGTTTCTTGAAGAAGGCGAACAATGGGCGCCTCCGCCCATCTGATCGGTTGGAGTTCGGCTATTGCTTCCGGTGAAACGATGACGGAAAGCACGCCCTCTTTGTCGTGAGAAAGCCGGTACCACTCCGGCATGTCTTCTCGAACCAGCATTTTCATTGTAGCTACCCCTTTCGCTTTTCAGACGACAAGAGAAAATTATCCGAAAGGGATTGAAAAGTCAACTTATTAGAACGACTTTAGGCTGTTGCGGTTATTTTTCTGGCCTGGTCTTCGGTGGCGAGAGCATTGATAACCGGATCTAGTTCGCCGTTCATTATCCGAGGCAAACTATGCCATGAGAGATTGACCCGATGATCGGTTAGGCGG
>CAZGWE010000001.1:42830-45252 GCA_964529405.1 uncultured Candidatus Saccharibacteria bacterium | reverse complement strand
GTCGCCGCCGCCGATCTGCGAACGGTGACACCTTGGCACTTACACCTAGAAGGTGTAAAAGGTGCATAGTCAGTTTGAGACTAACTATTTTTTCCCACCTTATCCTTTCCACATGGAAGGCGGAGCAGGTTACAAACATGGGCAAGGGGGTTGATATATCATAATGACAGTGATAAATTTGTTTTACTTCCGAGAGGTGAGAACATGAGAATCGAAGACAGCACAGTTACTGTGGTTTACCGGATAAACCACAGTTCCGGCGCCGGTCACAGGGTGTACTGCGATGGAAAGGTACACGTTCGGCATGATTTCGAGCCCGAGAATGTTTCTCGAGCGACGCCTTGCGACTGCGGACCCAAGGTCTTGTTGCGGGATTTGCCGGAGGATGTCAGAGCAAGATTCCTGGGGCAACGCGAGAGGAAGTAGAATATGGGGGGGAGTACGTGGCTCTCCCCCAACTTTTAATCTTATTGTGTTGCGGTTATTTTTCTAGCCTGGTCTTCGGTGGCTAAAGATTCAATGACGGGGTCTAAGTCGCCGTTCATAATACGAGGCAGGGAGTGCCAGGATTGATTAATTCGATGATCGGTCAAACGGTCTTGGGGGAAATTGTAGGTTCGAATTTTCTCGGAGCGGTCGCCGCCGCCGATCTGCGATCGGCGGGCGTCGCCGCGCTCTTTGGCCAATTTTTCCTCTTTGGCCACCAGCAAACGCGAGCGCAAAATCGCCATCGCCTTGGTTTTATTTTTCAGTTGACTCTTTTCATCCTGGCAGGAAACGACGGTGTTGGTCGGCAGGTGGGTGATGCGGACGGCAGAGTAGGTCGTGTTGACCGATTGGCCGCCCGGGCCGGTGGCGCAAAAAGTATCGATTCTGATCTCATCCGACTTAATTTCGATATCGGCTTCCTCCGCCTCCGGTAAAACGGCTACGGTGATGGTAGAGGTATGAATCCGGCCGGCTTTTTCCGTTTCGGGCACGCGCTGAACGCGATGCACGCCGCTCTCGTATTTCATTTTGGCATAAACTCTGAAGCCGACCATCTGGAAAGTTAAAGATTTGAAACCGCCGATGCCGGTGGTTTGAGAGTCAAGCATTTCCACCTTCCAATTCTGTTTCTCGGCATAGCGAGCGTACATTCGAAAAACTTCGGCGGCAAAAAGTTCCGACTCCTCGCCGCCGGCCGCCGGCCGGATTTCGATGATGACATTCTTGTTGTCATTGGGATCGGAGGGCAGAATGGCTAAGGTCAGTTCTTTGTCTAGTTTTTCTTTTTCGCTTGATAGTTCACCAATTTCAGATTGGGCAATCTCTTTCAGCTCCAAGTCATCACTTTCGGCCAATATTTCCTTGCTCTCTTCCAGATGGTCGATTACAGCAAAATAACGCTCGATTTTTTGAACCAGCCCAGCCATCTCTGTTTTCTCCCTGGCAACTTTAATGAACTCTTCTTGATTGCCAACCAAAGATGGATCGTTGAGTTTTTCTTCGAGCGAGCGGTAATGGGTTATAATTTGTTCTAATTTACTTTTTTCCATATATATTCATCTTATATTATAATGTTCTGACCGTTAAGGATTGAACTCCACTTTGGCATCACAAACTAGTTTGTGATATCAGGGACATCGATTGAATTATTGGCTTCTATAAAGAAAAAACCGGCAATTGCTTTTTAGAAGCAGGCCGGTTTTTTAATATTTTGTTCAACTATTTTTTATTGGAATCAGATTCCAATATTTCTGTTTTCTTGGCTTTGGCTGTTTTGGCAACTTTGGCGGTATCAGCGGCTTCTTTGGCGGCCATACGAGCCTTGAACTTATCAACGCGACCAGCGGTGTCGACTAATTTCTGTTTGCCGGTAAAGAAAGGATGGCACGCCGAACAGATCTCAACGTGAATTTCGGCTTCTGTTGAGCCGATTAAATACCTTGCTCCACAGGCGCAGGTGGCAGCAACGTTTTCGTTATATTGTGGATGAATACCTTGTTTCATGGCTAAGTCCTTAAAGTCTGTAAAGTCCATAAAGTAATTGGAGGGCGAGCTATTAACATAAACAGATCGATCTCAACGACTTTCGACTATAAAATTCTATCACACTCTTGTCTCTTTGTAAATATTATGCTATCATTTAGCCCAGAGTTTAAAAAAAGGGAATTTACACGCTCGTCTCAAAGTTCTTGCTTCGTTAAATCGGGGTTATGTCGAGCGGAGGTTATTTAAAGAATGAAAGGAAACCGTTATGATGACACTACCCTCGCTTCGCGAAATGTTAGAAGCAGGCGTTCATTTTGGACACAAAACTTCAAGATGGCACCCGGCCATGGAAAAGTTTATCTTTGTGGCCAAAGCCGGGGTTCACGTCATTAATCTCGAAAAGACGGCCGAACAGCTGGACGAAGCGCTAAAGTTTTTAGGCGCGGCG
>CAZGWE010000001.1:0-42820 GCA_964529405.1 uncultured Candidatus Saccharibacteria bacterium | reverse complement strand
CCGCCGATGGCAAAAAGATCATTTTTGTCGGTACTAAAAAACAGGCCAACGAAATTGTCAAAAACGCGGCCATTAGCTGCGATATGCCGTACGTTAACTCCCGCTGGCTTGGCGGCACAATAACCAACTTCCTTGTAATCAAGGAATCCGCAAGGCAATTTCAAAAGAAAAAAGAATTGCTGGGAAGCGAGAGGCTACAAGACATCTCCAAAAAAGAGCAAACAAAACTTCGGGAAGAAGTCGAGGGGGGAGAAAAACTCTTCGGCGGTTTGGTTAAGCTGGAAAACCGTCCCGACGCCCTCATTCTTTTCGGCGAACATGATGAAAAAAATGCTTTAAAAGAAGCCAGAATGGTTGGTATTCCGATAGTGGCAATGGTTGACACTAACGCCAACCCGCTTCTGGTTGATTATCCCGTACCGGCCAACGACGACGCCACCAAATCAATTGAACTTTTTGCTAATTTATTCGCCAAAGTTATCCGAGAAAACAAAAAGGCGGTGGCGAAAGAAGAAGATAAGAAATAAGCCGGACAGCAAAACAGCTAGACAGCAATATAAAACAGAAATTTCCATATATTAGCTGACAAGCTGACTTGCCGATATGACGGCGAAGGAGTCCTAATGGAAATTAAAGCAAGCGATATTGCCAAGTTGAGGCAAAAAACCGGTTTGGGTATTATGGAGTGCAAATCCGCCCTCATTGAAGCCGGCGGCGATGAAGTCAAAGCCCTGGAAATCTTAAAAAAACGCGGCGCAACCAAGGCGGCTAAAAAAGCCGAAAGGTCAACTAACGCCGGTATTATCGAAACTTATTGCCATGGCGGCCGGATCGGCGTGCTGGTCGAAGTGCTTTGCGAAACCGATTTTGTGGTTAGAAATGATGAATTTAAGCAGCTGGCGCACGAAATTGCCCTGCAAGTAGCCGCCATGAATCCGGAGTACGTCTCTCCCGACCAGATTCCCGGCAATAAACGGGAGGAGAAGCGAAAGAAGTTTCTTGATGAGGCCAGGGCAGAAGGCAAACCGGAAGCAATCGCCGAAAAGATTGCCGATGGCAAGCTTGAGAAATATTTTCAAGAAGTCTGCCTGGTCAACCAGCCTTTTATTAAGGACCAAAATATGACCGTTGGCGAGCTGATTAATGAAAAAATTGCCAAAATCGGCGAGAAGATCACGGTCTCGCGGTTTGCCAGATTTGAGTTGGGCGAAGAATAAACCAGAGGAGGTTATTTGGCCGACCTAAAATATAAGCGTATCCTGCTAAAGCTCTCCGGTGAGGCGTTACTCGGTTCCCGCGAATACGGTATTGAGCCGGAGACAGTGGACAAAATTGCCCGGGAAATTGCCGAAACTAAAAAGACCGGTGTTGAAATCATCATCGTCCTTGGCGGCGGCAATATCTTCCGGGGAATTTCGGCGGAAAAACACGGCCTCAACCGGACAACCGGCGACTATATCGGTATGCTGGCGACAATCATGAATTCGCTTGCCCTAGGCAGCGCCCTTTCAAAGCTTGGCGTTGACAACCGGGTTTGTTCGGCCATTGATATGCCAAAAGTTTGTGAAACCTACATCCGCGACAAAGCCCTGGGTAATTTGCGGAAGGGTCGAGTAATGATTGTCGGTGCCGGCAGCGGCAACCCCTATTTCTCGACCGATACGGCAGCAGCTATGCGGGCTTGCGAACTGGATTGCGATGCGGTATTCAAAGCAACAAAAGTTAACGGTGTCTATGATAAGGACCCGGAAAAAGAGTCTGGCGCCGCGATGTTTTCCAACCTTAAATATTTAGATATTCTTAATAATAAATATGCAGTTATGGACAACACTGCTGTCACTTTATGTATGGATAACAGTCTGCCGATTCTGGTTTTCGCCCTAATGGTTTCGGGCAACATTAAAAAAGCAGTCATGGGGGAGAAGATTGGCACAATTATTTCTTAAATCGCGCTTTTTGTTAAGCGGAAATCGGCGAATAATATGTACACTAACGAAAAATTGTTATATTGTTAAATTGTCATGATTTGATGGTAGATAGTAGAAACTAGAAAGTAGATCTTGAAAATAGAAGTTAGATGGTCCGATTTCAACCCTCCAATTTCAAATTCTATCCTCTAGTCTCTATCGTCCGCCATCAATTCTTAGCTATGCAAACAATTAAACAATTTGACAATTCTAACAATTAGACTCCGGAGGAGTCATGATTGATCAAATTATTAAAGAAGCAAAACCAAAAATGAATTTAGCTCTTCAGAAGCTTGCCAACGATTTGGTTAAGGTCAGGACCGGTCGTGCCAATGCGGCAATTCTTGACGGTATCTTTGTTTCCTACTACGGGATCAAATCACCAATCAAGGAGATCGCCTCTATTACCGTGCCGGAGCCGGCAGTTATCGCCATCAAGCCCTGGGATAGGAATGCCCTTGCCGATATCGAATTGGCTATCCGCAATTCCGACTTGGGTCTTTCGCCAATTAATGACGGTGTCCTAATCCGGTTGGTTTTGCCGCCGATGACCGAAGACAGGCGCAAGGAGCTGGCCGGCCAGGTAAAAAAATCTGGCGAAGAAGCCAAAGTTACCCTTCGCAATATTCGCGCTGAAGCCTGGGGCAGGGTGCAGGAAGCCGAGAAGAAAAAGGCAGCGACTGAAGATGACCGCTACCGGGCAGAAGAAGAGTTGAACCGCCTCATCAATGACATGAATAAACAAGTTGATGAGACTGTAGTTGATAAAGAGAAAGAGTTAATGAAACTCTAACTTTTAATTTATGATTATAACTATTTTAGCCTTTTTGTTTGTCTTGGGGATCCTTGTGCTCGTCCACGAGTTCGGTCATTTTGTTGTAGCTAAATTATCCGGCGTCAAGGTTGAGGAATTTGCTTTCGGTTTTCCTCCCCGGCTTCTCTCGATTAAAAAGGGGGAAACGCGCTATTCAATCAATGCCATTCCGTTTGGCGGCTATGTCAAGATGCTGGGCGAGCTGGAACACTCGACAAGTCCGCGGGCTTTTGAAAACCAAACACCCGGCAAGCGCTTCGCTATTTCGGTTGCCGGCGTGGTTATGAATATTCTACTGGCTTGTATGTCGCCCCTGGTTTCCGACCCGAATACGGTCCCGGGCAAAAAGTTGTCTTCGGAAGTAATTATTGCCGATATCAAAAAAGATTCGCCGGCGGATAAAGCTTCGCTCAAAGCCGGCGATATATTGATAAGCGCAAGGGCCGGCGGTGATAGCGTTGATTTCAAATCAGCCAATGATGTCGGTGTTTTCACTACCCGGCATCAAAATGAAACTGTCAAAGTTGTTTATAAAGAGGAAGACCGGATTGCCGAAAAAGATGTCGCCCTCTCGGCGGACAGCGATGCCCCTCTAGGCGTGGCGGTGATTGAGAGGGCGATCGTCAGGGTCCCCTGGTATAAGTCGCCCTATGTGGCGCTTCGCGAAACGTATGAGGTGCTTAAAATTACTCTTGAATTATTCGGCAACCTGATGTCAACGCTTTTCACCCGGGGCCAGGTTCTCGAGGGCGTTTCCGGTCCGGTCGGTATTTATATCTATAGCGGCTTGGCGCTAAGGGCCGGTTTGGTTGTTTTCTTCCAATTTATAGCCTTGCTTTCAATTAATTTAGCCTTAATTAATATCTTGCCCTTCCCGGCACTCGATGGCGGCAGGATATTATTTATTATCCTGGAAAAAATCAGAGGCAAAAAAGCGGTCCGAGAGGATGTGGAGAACATTATCCACACCGTCGGCTTCATTATTCTGATTATTCTTATCATCGCCATAACATACCGAGATATAATCAAATTATTTTAGACACGATTATAAAATTAACGTATTAACAGATTAAAATGAACCAAAAAGTGTCTCGTGACCAATCAGCTAATTCATTGACCCGTTATTAAATAATAGAATAATATATGTACCAATCACAACTATTTTTCAAAACACGCAAAGAGACGCCGGCTGATGCCGATTCGATCAATGCGTCATACTTTGTCCGGGCCGGTTTTGTTCAAAAACATATGGCCGGGGCATACGCGCTGCTCCCGCTCGGGCTTATGGTGTTCAAAAAAGTCGAAAATATTATCCGCGGGGAGATGGACGCAATCGGCGGCCAAGAGATCCTTATGAACGTTTTGCAACCCAAAGAACTTTGGCAAGAAACGGGCCGGTGGGAATCGGCTGTTGATATTTTTTACAAATTGACCGACAGCCGCGGCAAAGATCTGCTCTTGGCGCCAACCCATGAGGAACAGGTAACAGACATTATCAGAAATCATATAAAATCATACAAAGATCTGCCCGTCGCTTTGTATCAAATCCAAACTAAATTCAGGAATGAACCCCGGGTTAAGTCGGGCCTCCTGCGCGGCCGCGAATTTATTATGAAGGATATGTACAGTTTCCACTTGACTGAAGATGACTTTTGGCGATTTTATGAAAAAGCCAAAGTCGCTTACGCTAATATTTATAGACGGCTGGGCCTTGAGGCAAAAATCGTTGACGCTTCCGGTGGCATTTTCTCCAAATACTCGCATGAATTCCAGGTTCTAACCCCGGTAGGCGAGGATACGATTTACTACTGCGACAAATGTGATTTTGCCCAAAATAAGGAGATCGCGGAGGTCAAAGAGGGCGGCAAGTGTCTCGATTGCGACGGCACGGTCAGGGTCGCCCGCGGTATTGAAGTCGGCAATATTTTCCCGCTCAAAACGAAGTATTCCGAATCGATGCGGGCCGCCGTTTTGGACAAAGACGGGAAAGAAAAAATCATGATTATGGGTTGTTACGGTATCGGGTTGACGCGGGCTATGGCCGCCGTTGTCGAGGTTAAATACGATGCCGCCAATAATAAAATGGTTTGGCCAAAGGAGATTGCGCCCTTCGCCGTCCACATTATTTCTTTGAATAAAAATGAAGAGGCCGAAAGGGTTTATAACAATCTAGCCGGTGCCGGTGTCGAAGTTCTCTATGACAACCGCGAGCTTTCGGCCGGCGAAAAATTCGCCGAGGCCGACTTGGTCGGTTGTCCGATAAGGGTGATTGTTTCAGAAAAATCACTTGCTTCCGGCGGTGTTGAGTTAATTGATGTTGTAACCGGTGAATCTAAAATTATCAAAACATCCGAGCTTGCCGGATCGATCTAATTGCGGAATTTAATATGGCAAAAATATGGGCGCCACCTGTCTAGATGAGGCTTTCGACATATTCGATTCGGTTGAGCAAGCTATTGCTTGGGCAACCTAATAGTTTGGGGGCATCGCAGCCCCCCATCTTTTTGTCGTAAAAACTAGTACGACCATCGAGCTATTGCAAATAAAGCACCGGTTGCTTATGCTATAAAGGTGCACAAATTATCGGCAACAAGAGAAAAATTAGGTCGGTGTGCTCATAATATGATGGTTTTTTTAGTTTCTATCAGGCATCGAAAGATGCTTTTTAAGTTTTTTTAAAGTGTGAAGAAGTATGAGTATCAAGGGATCAGATAACTACTTGTTTACGGGAGGTAAAATGCTAATTTGTATGAAGTGGTATGCATCAAGGAAAATTGCAATATTTATGCCTAAGGCGTTCTGCGAAATGATTTGACATTAAAAATTTGAATTTTTAAGGAATGGAGGATTTATGAAGTCAATACTTGGCTACGCGAGAATATTTTTGCTTCGGCAGAAGTTTTTTCGGCGTGCAACCGGCTTGGTGCTAGCCGCGGGCATAGTCTTTTTTTCGATGATGACAACAGCCCTGGCTGTAATCTCGCCAATCATTAGTCCCGTCCTGGTCGCGGCCGGCAGCGGCAAAACTGCCCAAGACGTTGGTGGTATTGTTTATACCAACGACCAGGCGCCGACCATCTCTGCCACCTTTGATGCTAATGGCGGGCCGGCCATTGACGCGGCGACTGCCGTTTTGCGTATCAATGGCGTGCCTAATCCATCGGTAACCACCAGAGATGCGGCCCACATCAGCTACACGCCAAGCTCAAATTTGGCGCCGGCCGCTTACGCCATTACGGTTAATGTCAAAAATACTGCCGCTACGGCTGCGCTTAAGGCCGCAAAGAGCATTGTTGTTGACACAACGGCGCCATCTGCACCGGTAATTTCGGCTCCGCTAAACGGTACATACAACAATCCGGCGCCGGCGGTTATCGGAATAGCCGAGGCCAATGCCGGTGTGAAAATCTATGACGGAATCACCCAGATTGCTACGACTACGGCTGACGGCAGCGGTAATTTTTCGGTTGCCGCCAGCGCCCTTTCCAGCGGCGACCATGCTTTGACGGCAAATGCTACCGACTATGCCGGCAATGTCTCTGTTGCTTCGGATACAGTCGCCTATACCGTTGATATTACCCCGCCGGCTGTACCGGTGCTGACCGATGAGCCGAATTCCGGCTCGCAAAGGCCGACATTGGAGTGGGGCAGCGTCAGCGGCGCTTCCGAATATCGGATCCAAATTGATAATGATGCCGACTTTGCCTCAACTTTAATTAATGAGGTTGTTCCAACCAATTCATTCACGTCTTCAATCGACCTGCCGCTCGGCGCTCTTTACTGGCAGGTTGCTTCGCGCGACATTTACGGCAATGAGAGTTCATATTCTTCGCCAGACAGCTTTATTGTTGATATTGCCAACCCGACGATTTCCTCGATTGTCCTCTCCGACCCTTCACCGGTCAAGGCCGGGATACTGACAGTCACCGTTAACTTTTCCGAAGCGATGAAAACTTCAGTTGTCCCGGCGGTTACTTTCGGTTCAACGACACCTTATGCCGACCAGACCGTTTCCGGCGATTTTACGTCGGGAACGCAGTGGCAAGGGACAGCCGTTATTTCTGGTGTAACAGGGGACGGCAGCAAAACTTTAAAAGTTGTTGGCTATCAAGATGAGGCCGGTAATCCCGGCGCCGATGATGTCTCGAATACATTTAATGTTGATACAAGCGGGCCAAACGTCAATATTTCCACGCCGGTTGCCGGACAGATTTTAACCGGCGCCACAGCCGATATAACGTGGAGCGCGGCTGATGCCGGCAGCGGTATTACGCCCTCATCAATTGACCTGGCTTATTCAACGGACGGTATGGCTTACTCCGATATCGCGACCGGCCAGGCGAACAGCGGATTATACACCTGGACATTGCCGGCGATCGAGAGCACCAGCGTGATGTTGAGAGTTAAAGCAAGCGACAACGCCGACAACCCGGGCCAGGCTGTTTCAGCCGCTTTTACGATTGACCGTGTTGGACCGGCTGCCCCGACTGGCAGTATTACACCGTCATCACCAACGACCGACAACACCCCGACAGTCACCGGTACGGTTGACAGCCAGGCCGCCAGTGTTCTGGTTTCGGTCGGTTCCAATACTTTGGCCGTGACACCGGTTTCGGGAAATTATGCGGCAACTTTTGGTGCGTTGGCCGATGGCAATTACTTAATTACAGTCCAGGCCTTTGATGTTCACGACAATGCTTCGGCAGTCACGACCGTTTTCGGAGCCTATGTCATTGATATAGCAGCGCCGGCATTTACGGCCGGTAGCGCCTCACCGTCTAACGGTACAACGACCGATAACGCCATGGCGGCCATCTCCGGAACATTTTTAGATAACGGCAGCGGTTTGGATACGGCCTCGATTCGCTTTGCTGTCAACAGTATTGATATTACAACAGGTATTACCTGGGCTGGCGGTACCTTTACATATACCCCGACAACGCCGTCAAACGACGGCAGCTACACAGTCGAAGTTGACCTTGCCGATAATGCCGGTAACCGCTCGGATCTTGTCGGCTGGGTATTCGCTATCTCTTCCGCCCCGACCATCACTTCAATCAGTGCCACGGGTGGCCGGGTTGTCTCGGGTTATGTCAACGACACTAATACCGGATTCAGCCTCTCTGGCACTCTTCCTGCCGATGGCGCCGGTATCCAGACACTCCGACTCCATCTCAATGGAGTCCAACTGGCCTCAACTCTGGTTTTAATGGGAATTACCGCTTATTCGATTGATCTTTCCGGTGCGGAGTTCAGCCAGCTTAAAGCAACTGATGGCGGTAAATCATTAAGCGTGGACAGAGTTGGTTTCTCCGGTAATGTTTCGGTTATGAGCAGTGCCGCGAGTCTCACAGTTGATACGGTTGCGCCGGCGGCTCCCGGTTCCAACATCTTGGTCCAGCAAAACGCCCCGGGTGCAAATGATACGATCACGGGCGCGGTCGGTGCCGGCACGGCGACAGCGGCGGGCGCATATATTTATGACGGTGCCAGTCCTGCAACTTTGATCGGTAGCGCTTCGATCAACCCCAATGGCAGCTTTGGCCCGGTTTTGATCGGAGATAATTTGTATGATAATCCAATCGTTGCTTTCCGGGATGAGGCCGGCAACGAAAGTGCTAAGGTTGGCGGTTTCTTCAACCAGATTATAGCGCCAACCGCGCCGGCAATTTCTTCGCCAATCGGTTTTCTCCAGAGTATTGATGATACTCCGATGTTAACCGGTTCGATTACCGACACCGGCGTAACCGTCAAAATCTATAAAGACGGCGCCGAGGTTGGCAGCGGTCCGGTTGATGAATTTGGCAATTTCTCAATCACAACATCATCGCTTGGCGCCGATAACAGCTACGGCTTGACTGCCAAAGCAATCGATAGCGCCCAAAATGTCAGTGCCGATTCAGCCGCCACTACCTATATCCTGGACCGGCTTGCGCCGGCCGTCTCGGCAGTTGTGCTAACTGATACGGCCAATAGTAATTCGACTGCTTACACAAAAAATGGCGGCCTGGTTGTCTTGACAGCTACCGTGACCGATGCCAATCAAACCGGTATGACGACAGCCGACATCGCGGCCGATCTCTCCGGCCTGGGCGGAAGCGCAAGCGCTAATCCGGCCAATTACAATACGGCAACAGGTGTTGCCACTTGGGCCAATATTACCGTTTCGGGCACAACTTCGAGTAGCGTTTCAGTCGATATTACGGCGGTTGACCGGGCCGGTAACAACGGCTCCGGTTTCGGTTCGATTGTGGCTGACAATACGGCGCCAATCGGTCTAACCGTCACAGATGACGGCATATACGTTAATAGTCTAAGCGAATTGCATGCCGCCTGGTCTGCCAGTGATTCGGAATCGGGCATCGCTTCGTACAGCTACGCCATCGGCACAACGGTTGGCGGCAGCGATATCAAAATGAAAACCAATAATGGCGGCACGGTTTTAGTGACAGCTACAGGCTTGACTCTGGTCGAAGGCGCAACTTATTATTTTACAGTTTATGCTGCCAACGGTGCCGGTATTGAATCGAACGCTTCATCGGATGGTATCGTACCCGATGTTTCTGATCCGACAGCTCCGGGCAGTGTGGCAGATGATGGCGATTTCACTCAAAGCTTAACCCAACTTCAAGCTGATTGGATGGCCGGCAGCGACCTCGGTAGCGGTGTTGACCATTATGAGATGGCCGTCGGCACAACTTTGGGCGGTACCGAAATTCTTGGCTTTATTAATATTGGTAATACGAGTCCATACACCAAAACCGGTTTGACACTCGCGAGTAATACGACCTATTACATTTCAATTAAAACCGTTGACCATGTCGGCCGCTCATCCGCGGCCGTAACTGCCGACGGCATTATGGCCGACAACATTGCGCCGAGTGAAGTTTTTCATGCTCCGGGTGCAATCACCAATATCGGAGCTTCGCTAGTCACTGTCGTTTGGGCTGATACCGGATCCGATTTTGCTGCCAACCCGACCAGGACCTTGGATTTTGGCACCGGCATAAATGTTGACACAACTTGGAGTGCCGGCATTATGACGTACGATCCGGGCGTTGATTTTGAAGAAGGCAGTTATACGGTCAATGCTGCGGTTGCGGACCGGGCCGGCAACATTGGCACGGCTACCTTCACTTTTACAGTTGATACCATAGCGCCGGTCTTAACCCAAACGGTTGCCGTCCCGACTCCGACCAATAACACGATTCCGGACTACGCTTTCAACTCGGATGAGGCGGGAACAATTACTTATGGCGGCGATTGCTCCAGCGTTGTAACAACAGCCGTCACGGGAAGCAATACGGCAAGTTTTAATACTCTGGGCGAAGGCGCGCACACCAACTGCACCATTCAGGTAACCGATGCGGCCGGTAACAACAGCCTAATTTTGAGTCTGCCGGCCTTCACCATTGATACAACTGCGCCGACAGTCAATGCCGATTTAAATGGTATTGCTGCCTATGGCTGGAGCAAAGTTTCCGGCTCCGGTATGCCTGTTTTCGGTTCAGGCAGCAGCGAGGATACGACAATTTGGGCCGATCAAGACGGTCTCTATACTATCAGGTTGAGCGTAACTGACAGCGCCGGTAATATCGCCTCTGATGAGATGAGTCTAACATGGGATACTACAGCTCCGACAGTTAATGCCGGACCGGACCGAGTTGCTAACGCGTCTATCACGCAAGACGGCCTGGCCGGTGATACCTTATCGGGAATTGCTGCATACCAGTGGACCAAAGAGTCCGGTCCTGATCCTGTAACGATCGGTATGCCCAATGCGGCAACTACAACAATTAGTACGGTGACCGACAATATTTACACCATACGCTTGGCGGTTACCGATAACGCCGGCAATTCCGCCTTTGATGAAATGGCTCTCACTAAGGATACCGTTGTGCCTGCCGCCCCGACAGTTGCAGCCACCGGTCCGATCAATAATACCAATAAAACCAATATCATGGTTAGCGGCACGGGCGAGGCCAATGCCTCTTTAAGCTATATTCTTTCCGATCTTAACCCGACTCATGATACGACCGGTATCGGTATGGTTGCATCTGGCGGCGCTTTCAGCGTTTCCGGTGTTAATGTTTCCGGCTTAGATGACGGTACGGTTGTCGTTGCCGTGACCCTGACTGATGCGGCCGGCAACATCGGATCCGCCGGATCAACTACGGTTGATAAAGACACGCTGCTACCGACTTTGTCTGATGTTACTATAGCTTCAAATAATACCGACAACACTCTGGCCAAAATGGGCGATACGGTCACCGTCAGCCTGACATCAAGCGAAGATATTACTGTCCCGACAGTCACGATCGCCGGCAACGCCGCTCCGGTGGCGACAGTGGATGCCGCCCATTACACCGCAAGCTATCAAATGGCTTCAGGTGATACTGAAGGGGCGGTCGCTTTTGTTATTAATTTTTCCGATTTGGCCGGCAATACCGGTACTACCGTGATTGCCGTCACAAGCGGTTCAGACGTGATATTTGATAAAACAGTCCCAATTGTAAATGTCAATAACCTTAAGACAAATGACACGACGCCGGCTTTAAGCGGCACTATTGATGACAATGGTGCAGGTGTTGCCGTGACTGTTAACAGTACAACATATCCGGCGCTGATTAGCGCTGGCACTTGGACGCTGCCAGACAATACGGTGGCTATTCTGGCCGAAGGGAGTTACGCTGTATTAGTTTCGGCCATTGATTCTGCCGGCAATGCCGGCGGCGGTTCCGGGACTTTGGTGGTTGATACTACCAATCCGGTTACCATGGCAATCGTCTCTCCAGCCACGCCGGACGGTACAAACGGCTGGTACAAGGATAACGCTCCGACTGTGGCTTTGCCGGCAATTGATATTTCGGCTGGTGTTGGTCAAACATATTACCATCTTGATTCAAACCCCGATGCGGTCTATGGCAGTGTTATAACTATGCCTGAAGGCACGCACATCCTTTATTTCCACTCGGTTGATCAGGCTGGCAATATAGAAACAGAACAATCAATCACCATCAAAACCGACACTCATAATCCCGGTAATACGGTTAGCGTTGTCGCAAATTCCGGAAATGCACTGACCAGCGATAAACAAATTAATGTGGTCTGGAGCGCGGCAACGGATGCAACAAGCGGCGTTGATCATTATTTATTGAGAGTTAGAACAGGCACTTCCGGCTCAAGCTATGTTGGCGGCTTGGTAGATATTAATCTGGGCAATGTAACTTCTTACACTCTAACGCCGGTACAGGCCGGCCTGCTTTCAGAAGGAACTTATTCATTCGGTGTTCGAGCTGTTGACGCCGCCGGCAATATCGACAGTACTTCGACATACTCCGGTGGTGTTACGGTTGACCTGTCTGCTCCGGCTGGCGGTTTAATCAGTCTAAATAACGGAACAATATATACCGCTTCGGCCAATGTCAATTTGACTCTGGCTGCCACCGACACCTTCGCCCCGGTCTTAATGATGGTTTCAAATAATGCCGATCTTTCCGCTGATGGCGCCAACACTGATTCCGGCAACTGGATCGCCTTGGCCGCAACCAAAACCTGGATACTGAGTGCCGGCGATGGTGCCAAAACAGTTTATGCCAGGTTCAAAGATGCCGGCAACAACGAAACAACTATCATTTCCGATGTCATTATTCTTGATACCGCCGCTCCGGCTGCTCCGGTTATCAATCCGATTTCCGGCTACCAGGGCAACAGCGTCAATATCTCCGGCACGGCCGAGGCTGACAGTAGCATGGGTCTGACTTTGACTAACGGCGCCACGATCACGGTGTCTTTGGTTGCCGACGGTTCGGGCAATTGGAGCACGACGGTTGACATCTCCGCTTTAGCGGATGGTACGATTAACGTAAATGCTACCGTTTCGGATCAGGCCGGGAATACGGGCGGTACGGCTTCGACAACTCTGGTCAAAGACACAGCCGGTCCAAGCTTTAGCTCGATTCTGGCTAATCCGCTTTATGCTCGAATTGGTACGGTTGAGACAATCACTTTTACGGCTTCGGAGACTTTACAAGCCAATCCGATTGTAATTGTCGGCGGCAATCCAGCCACCTTTACGAGTAACTCCGGCCTAGATTATTCTTATACCTACACGGTTAGCTCGGGGGAGGGGGTGCAAACAATTCTGATTAGCGGTACGGATTTGGCTGGCAATCCCGGCTCGTCAACCGGTACTCTAATTAATGATTTTACTGTCCCAACGATTAACTCCGGCACACCGACCGGCAATATATCCAACGCTCTGCCAACAATACAAGCAACAGTCAGCGATGCCGGCGGTTCCGGTGTTAGTACAAGTACGGTCATAATGCGTATCAACGGTGTTGCGGTCAATGCTTCCTACAATGTTTCAACCGGCGTGGTTTCGTATGTGCCAAGCCGTGCCCTCTCGGCTAGGAGTTACGCCGTGACGGTTGACGCCAAAGATAGTGCCGGCAACGCGGCAAGCCGCCATAGCTTTACCTTCAGCGTTGTGCCTTAATCTGGCAAACAAACCGCTTAAACAAGAAAATGACGGGTTGGGCCCGTCATTTTCATCCTTATTGCTCGTTTCTGCTATTTATGGCAAAATATGTTATAATTATTAATTCCGTCAGGCAGAAGTAAATGAAACAGAGTAAATGACCAGTCCCAAAGGGAAAATTAAAGATTTGCCCGAAACTCCGGGTATTTACCAGTTTATTGGTAAGTCTGGAGAAATTTTGTATATAGGCAAGGCTAAAAATCTACAGCATCGAGTCAAATCGTACTTTGTTAAGGAAATCGGCCGTGGACCGGCAATTAATTTGATGGTTGGGGCGATTAGCGATATTAGGGTTATCGAAACCGAAAGCGAAATTGAAGCCGTCATCCTTGAAGCAGATCTGATCGGTAAATTAAAACCGAAGTATAACATCCGTCAAAAAGACGACAAATCGTTTTTGATGATCAAAATGAGCCAAGAGGATTTTCCCAAAGTCTCGCTAATTCGATACAAAAATGTCGATTGGAAAGATAAATCTGCTTCATATTTCGGACCGTATCCGGCAGGAGATGCTTTGAAGAGATCGATGCGCTATTTGAGGCGGATCTTTCCATACTATGATTGCTCGCCTGCTAAATATTCGAAATCCAAGAAGTCCGGTCGCCCATGCTTGTATGGCGACCTGGGAATTTGCGATGCTCCCTGCGTCGATCGCGTAACTAAGGATGAATACAACAAAAATATCAATTATCTTAAAAATTTCTTGCGAGGCAAAAAGAAAGATATCCTGAAAAAGTTGTATGAAGATATGGAGAACTTCAGCAAGCATCAGCAATTCGAAGCTGCTGCCGTTATTCGAGATCGGATCAATGCTCTTCTTCATATTGGAGCTGTGGCGGTGGGATTAAAAGATGATTTTACAACCGCGGCAAAATTGGCCTTTAGACGTATTGAATGCTATGACATTGCCAATATTTCCGGTCAACACTCTGTTGGATCGATGGTGGTTTTTACTGAAGGACAGGCGGATAAAGAGGGATACCGTAAGTTTCGTATAAAGTATCAGGTAACAAGTACCAGGTATGACGCGGGGGATACCTGGATGATTAATGAGGTTTTAGAGCGGCGATTCAATAATGACTGGCCGGTGCCCGACTTACTTATCATCGACGGCGGTCTGGCGCACCTGAACGTTGCGCTTAAAGTGCTAAAAGAGCGGAAATTGGATATTCCGGCGATATCAATTGCTAAGGGATCAAAGCGAGACAAGAACGAGTTTCATTTTTCTAACCACGCTATCGCGGAATACATTAAAAAGAACAGAGAGATACAAATCATTGCTATCAAGGCCCGCAACGAAGCCCACCGCTTTGCCCAATCGTACTATAAAAAACTGCACAGTAAAGAAATGTTGCAATGAAAAAATTTCTCAAAAGTTGGTGGAATGGTCTCAAGTTCGATCCGCATGATCCGCGCTACCTCGCCGGCGGCGAGATTAAAATTGCCGCAATCGGAGGGGGTACCGGTTTATCTAATCTCTTAAGAGGTCTCAAACAATATTCAAACTCCATCTCGGCTATTGTAACCGTGGCTGACAACGGTTCATCAACCGGCGAGCTACGCAAGGAGTTTGATATGGTAGCGCCGGGCGATATCAGGAAATGCATTGCTGCCCTATCAAGTGATGAGCGATTGATTACTGAATTATTTGAGTTCCGTTTTCCTAAAGGACAACGGATTTTTGGCGGGCATACGCTTGGCAATATTTGGTTAACGGCTTTAGCCAGCCATTTTAATTCATTTGAAAAGTCGCTTGAAGTCACGACGGAAATTTTTCAAACGGCTGGCAAGGTTCTGCCTGCAACACTTGAGAATATTGATCTTTGCATTGAATATCAGGACGGTTCTACTTTACTGGGAGAGTCCCACCTGGACGAGGTGGTACGTGATATCAAAAAGATAACTTTAAGCAAAAAACGGATTCGAGCCTACACTGGGGCAATTGAAGCAATTAACGGAGCGGATTTTATCATTCTTGGCCCGGGTAGCCTGTATGGTAGCATTATTCCCAATTTACTCATTGGCGGCATAAAAAAAGCCCTGTCTGAAAATGAGAAAGCAGTAAAAGTTTATGTTGCCAACTGCTCAACCGAAAGAACTCAAACTTGTGGCTACACTATTGATGATCATATTCGGGTTTTATTTAACCATGCCGGTGCTAAAGTTGCCGACCATTGTCTAGTTAATAGCCACATTATAAAGCGCTCAAGCAATGAAATGGAGCTGGGAGAGATCAACAATATTACTTCTCACAAAAAAGTCATTGAGGGTTGTAATATCGTGCGAGCTAATGTTATTAGCGAGAGAAATCCTTTGTTTCACGATTCGGATAAATTGGCAAAAGCTTTGATAGGGCTGTATAATGGGCTAAAGAGATAACGTACTTAAAACATCCCGGAGGGAAATATGCGCAAGCCGATTATTATAGCCAACTGGAAGATGTACACCAATTTAGCCGACGCCCATATTCTTTCAACAGCAGTTCGAAACGGTACGGCTAAGATTGAGGGTGTTGAGATTGTTCTGTGCCCGCCGGTTATCTGGCTGCTTGATATTTGCCAAATTATTAAAAAAGGCGGGAGGCTAAAGCTCGGCGCCCAGAATATTTACTCTGAACCGGAAGGAGCCTATACCGGCGAGATCTCGCCGCTAATGGTCAAGGATGTGGCTGATTATGTTATCGTCGGCCACTCCGAGCGGCGGGAATACTTCAATGAGAAAGATTTTGATGTTAACGAAAAGGTCATAGCCGCCCTTCGGGCAGGCCTTAGGCCGGTTCTCTGCGTCGGAGAAAAGCGGAAAAAAGACATTCCGGTCGAACCGCTGAACCAATTAAAAGAAGCTCTGCAGCACGTGCCCAAGTCGCATTTTAAGGATATTATTGTTGCTTACGAGCCCATTTGGGCCATCGGCACCGGCGAGAATGCCGAACCGGAGCATGTCGCCCGTGTTTTGACCTTGCTGCGCGAGATTATCGGGCCCCAAACATCGCTGCTTTATGGCGGTAGCGTCAAATCAACCAATATCAAAGAATACGCCCTGCGCCCGGAGATTGACGGCGTTTTGGTGGGCGGGGCGAGTCTTAGGGCGGCTGAATTTATCAAGATTTGCCAAACATGGAGTCGCAGTAAAAGTTTTATAAATTAGGACTTAGAAATTTGGGCAAAGAGTGATTTGCGGTATAGGCCATATCTTTGATCCAAAGTCAGGAGAACAGATGAAGATCGCTATCAATGGTTTTGGCCGGATTGGCCGGGCGGCAGCTAAAATAATTCTGGAAAAAGAGGAGTTGGAGCTGGTGGCTGTTAATGATTTGGGCGACATCAATACTTTGGCTCATTTATTAAAGTACGATAGTGTTTATGGCATTTACGACAAAGAAGTCGGCGTTAAGGATGGCTGCCTGACAGTGGATGGTCAAAAGATCAACTTCATTTCCGAGAAGGATCCGGCTGCTTTGCCATGGGGGGAGCTTGGTGTTGATGTGGTCATCGAATCCACCGGCATATTTCTTGAGGCCGAAAAGGCTAACGCCCACATCAAAGCGGGAGCCGAAAAAGTGATTTTGTCAGCTCCGGCCAAAGATGACACACCGACTTATGTTCTTGGGGTTAACGCTGACAAATATAAGGACGAAAAGATCATTTCGAACGCTTCTTGCACAACGAACTGTATTACGCCTGTTATGAAAGTTCTGGAAGACGCCTTTGGTATCGATAAATCGCTGATGACCACGATACACTCTTACACCGCCGACCAGAATTTGGTTGACGGTCCGCATAAGGATTTACGTCGGGCTAGGGGCGCGGCTATCAACATTGTGCCGACTACAACGGGCGCCGCCAAAGCAGCTTACAAAGCAATTCCAACACTTGAGAATAAGTTTGATGGCTTATCGATCCGTGTTCCGTCGCCAGTTGTCTCACTTTCAGACATCACGGTGCTTCTTAAGAAAAAGACGACAGTCGAAGAGGTGAATGGGGCTCTAGCGAAGGCATCAGAAAACGAACTTGAAGATGTTTTGACAGTTACAGATGAGCCTGTTGTCTCGACAGATCTCATCGGTGACCCGTCATCTGCCATCGTTGACTTGGCCCTGACCCAGGTTGTTGATGGCGACTTAGTTAAAATTGTCGCCTGGTATGATAATGAGTGGGGCTATTCAAATCGACTTGTCGAATTAGCCCAATTAATTGGCAAATAGGCTAGAGGTGGGCATGTTGAACGAGAAAAAGGAGCTTGAGATTGGCGGAATCTCCTTCGGATTAACGAGCGGTGTGATCACAACGGTTGGTATGATTGTGGGTATTGATAGCGCAACTGGCTCCAAATTGGCTATTGTAGCTGCCATTTTGACTATTGCTATAGCTGACTCATTGTCAGACGCCTTGGGTATTCATCTATCCGAGGAGAGCAGAAAAGATGAAACAAAAAAACCAATCTGGACTATCAGTATATATACCTTTTTGGGCAAATTAATTTTTTCATTAATTTTTCTAATTCCTTTCAGTCTGCTAAGTACGGCAATGGCTGTTCGGGTCTCAATTGTGGTGGGATTGCTGCTGATCGGCCTTCTCGCTGTTACTGTGTCAAAAAGAAAGCATCATCCAGTTGGAAAAGAGCTGCTGGAGCATGGAGGAATGGCTATATTGGTCATAATCGCCAGTTACTTAGTCGGCCGTTTAGCTGATAATTGGAAGTAATATTCTATTATGATGGGAGGCATTCATGAGCAAGACAAGTGAAAATTTACTCAAGGCGATTGCCGGCGAATCGATTGCGCGCAATAAGTATGCATACTACGCCCAGATTGCCGAAAAGGATGGTTTAATTTGGATTGCCAAAGTTTTTAATGAAACGGCTAATAATGAAAAGGCTCACGCCAAAGAGGAGTTGGAACAGATCAAGGATAAAGTTGGTATGACAAATTCATACGATATTCATCCGCTCGGCACGACTCTTGAGAATTTGCGAAATGCCGCCGCCGCCGAACATTATGAGTGGACGGAAATGTATCCGGAGTTTAAAAAAGTTGCCGTGGATGAAGGCAATGAAGAAGCGGCTACACTTTTTCAGGAGATCGCCGAGGTTGAGGAGAAGCACGAGGAGCGCTACAATATCCTGGCCGATAAACTCGAAAAAGGCACGCTGTATCAAACTGAGGAAGAGATCGAGTGGAAGTGCCTAAACTGCGGCTACATCCACAAAGGCAAATCCGCCCCCGACAAATGCCCGGCCTGCAAAAAACCGCAGGGCTGGTACGAAGGATTGGGCATGGTGCGATAGACAATTTAGATAAAAATAAAAACATTATCCCAAATCATGCGATTGCATGAAGAAGGGTAATATTTAAGTATAAATACTTAAATAAAAATTGTACAAAAATTCAAACGACCGTTTGAAAAGTGATGCAACTTTTATCTTAGACATCTTTTCGGTTGAAAATGATGATGGAGGCAGTTAAGCCGACGACAAAAATCAGCAAGCAAACTTCAACTTGATGAGCGTTGATGGTGCCGGTTTCGAGCAGGGTTTGCGGTTTATATAAAGTAAAGAGCGAATAATCTTTGAGTTTGGCAATTTTGTCGATGATGTTGGCGAGGGAATTAGAGATATAAAAAGCTAAAACAATAAAAACAGTAGCAGCCACCACGCCGATTTTTGATCTCATAACAGAGGATAAGAAAATGGCGATTCCGTAGATCGCCCACATAAAGACAGTCGCGGCAACAGAGAAAGCAATTAATCCCTTGCCCTGTATGACGATATCATACGCTTTGCAAAGCAGCCAAATTGAGACAGTCGTTAAATTTACTAAGACAAAGGTGTAAAACAGACCGACCATAGTTTCACCTAAAACTATTTTTGTTCTGGAAATCGGTTGCGATAAGTTGAAGTCCATAATTCTCTTTTCAATCGTACCAGCGATGGCCGAACCGGCAGAGGCTGCAATATAGAAAATTATGATTAGGACAAAGAAGAGCGAGAGATATTCCATTGATAAAAAACCCTCAATTTTTGAGTAGGAGAGCGTCTCGCTGCCGCTGAAAAACTTTATCATCTCCTTGGGCATCTGATTAACGTACTCGTCAAGATTCATTGTCTTGTTGATAGAGGGAAACATAGCAATCATCACCCAGGCATAACCGATCAAGCCTATCAGATAAAAAATTATGCCGCGGAATTGTTCTCTTAGTCTCTGGACGATTAAATTTAACATATCAATCCTTATAGAACCGCATAAATATTTCTTCAAGCGATGGTTCTAAGATCTTGATATCTTTGATATCAAATTTAGCCAACGATTTTAATATCTTGCCGTTTGAACCAGCCGTTGTTAAATGATAACCGCGGGTCGTTTTTTCAACCTTTTTAACCCCGTCGATTTTTAGATTAGCTAGAGTGATATTATCATTTGTTTCCAGATAGATATCGCGAATGTTCTTCTCTTTGAAATCGTCGATGTTTTCGATTTTGAGTAATTCTCCATCTTTAACGATGCCAACTCGATCGCACAAATTTTCGGCCTCGGTCAAAATATGGGTCGAGAAAAAAGTAGTTGTACCCCATTTTTTGGTCTCGCGGATTAAATTATAGAAAGTTTGTTGATTTAAGGGATCCAGTCCGCTGGTCGGTTCATCTAACAAGAGCAGCGCTGGTTTATGCATCAAAGCTAAAATAATAGCCAATTTTTGCTTATTGCCTTTGGAATATTCGCCAACTTTCTTTTTGGGATTAAAATCGAGCTTATCGCATAAGTGCTTAATATAGCTTTTTTCAATTTGACTTTTAAAACCGGCATAGAATTCTAGGCATTTTCCGCCGGTTAGGTTTTCCGGTAGAAATATCTCGCCCGGCAGGAATCCTATGTTTTGATGAATCTCGACCGCTTGCCGGTTGATATCAAGATTTAAAATCTTAGCGCCCCCGCTGGTTGGCCTAATCAAATCTAAAAGCAATCGAATAGTAGTTGATTTACCGGCACCGTTCGGCCCGATAAAACCAAAAATCTCTCCTTCCTTAATTTGAAGGTTTAGATTCTTTATACCGAGTACTTTGCCGTGATCGTAATACTTGGTTAGCTTTTGAGTCTCAATGGCGTACATACAAATACGAACGACTAACCTGCCTACCGGACAGGCAGGCAATACTAACAACAAACAACAAATAAATTGATGATAGACAATGGAAGATAGAGGATTGACCTTGAGGATAGAAGGTTGATGTCTATCTTCTACGTATCTACCATCAAATTCCACTCTCTATTCTCGATTGTCTACTATCAGATAAGTTAGTCGTTCGTATTGTTTGTTGTTCATATTTATTGTTTTTATTGTACTTCCAAATGACTAATGATACAATTAGATTAATTAGGCAGGGGAAGTTCTCTATGAAAAGTGTCAGGGATGCTGATGTCAAGAATAAGCGAGTTTTTCTTAGAGTCGATTTTAACGTTCCGATGGAAGAGGGCGATAAAATCACCGACACAAATCGGATCAAATCATCTCTTTTGACCATCCAATATCTGATTGATCACAGGGCTAAGATTATCATTGGCACTCATTTGGGAAAGCCCGGGGGCAAAAAGGATCCGGCGCTTTCCACTATTCCTTTGGCTCAAGAGTTGGCTAAGTTGGCTAATCGTCGAGTTTATGCTACCGACTTTGTGATTGAACCAGAAGTTAAAAATCAGATTGATAAAATGGCGCCAGGTGATATTTTGCTTTTAGGCAACTTGCGTTGGTATGCAGGCGAAGAGGCGAATGACGAACACTTTGCTAAGCAGTTGGCTGGTCTGGCCGACCTTTATGTTAACGATGCCTTTGGTGTTTCCCATCGTAGTGCTGCTTCGTTAGTGGGCATTGCCAATTATCTGCCGAGCTGCTCTGGTTTATTACTCGAATCGGAGGTGACTACATTTAATTTACTTTTGGCTAATCCGAGTAGGCCATTTGTCGTAATTATTGGAGGGGCCAAAATCAGAGATAAAGCGGAGACCATCGAGAAGCTGGTCGAAAAAGCCGACAAAATAATGCTGGGCGGCGCCGTTGCCCAGACTTTTTTGGCAGCCCGCGGCGAAAAAATCGGCAACTCGCTTTTTGAACCGGAGATGATGCCGTATTGCTTGAAGTTGATGAAAAAAGTCGGTAAGCGTCTCTTTCTGCCCATAGATGGTATCCGCGAGATTGCAGATTTGAATGACGGCTTTAGGATTGCCGATATCGGCCCGGCCACAATCGAGCGTTATTGCCGGCAGATCAAGGAGTGCAATACGGTCTTTTGGAACGGCAATATGGGTTTATCGGAGGATCCCAGGTATCGAAAGGGCACCGAAGCAATAGCTAAGGCTATCGCCGCCATCCGGGGCACAAAAGTAATTGCCGGCGGCAATACTGTCGGCTTTGTTAATTCTCTGGGTATCGGCGAACAATTCTCCTTTGTTTCAACCGGTGGTGGCGCTACGCTCAAATTTATTGCCGGAGAAAAACTGCCGGGAATAGAAGCCTTAAAATAATTGTCAAAATGTTGGAGATTACTGTGAGTTTAGATGTCGCCAATGAACTTGGATTAGCCCGTAGAAACCACTATGCTGTTGGTGCTTTTAACACCTCTAATTTGGAAATCACCAAGGCTATTTGCCTGGCAGCAAAAGAGTATGATGATTTCATACTTATTCAAACAACACCGAGTGCTATCGAGTATGCCGGACTCGAGCAATTGTATGACATCGTAATCAATGAAATTATGGCAACTGGTATTAGGGCAGCCATTCATCTTGACCATGCTAAAGACCTCTCGATTATCGAGCGGGCCTTGGGCATAGGCTATAAATCAGTTATGTTTGACGGTTCAAAATATCCATTCGATGAAAACGTAGCCTTAACACAGCGTGTTGTCAGAATGGCTAAAGAGACCGATGCTGCAGTTGAAGCCGAAGTCGGCGTGATCGGCCACGAAGAGGGCGGCATTGTTTTGGGTACATCGATTTTAAGTGCGCCGGAGCAGGTCAAAAAGTTTGTTGATTTAACGCACGTTGATTCAATCGCTGTTTCGGTTGGTAACCAGCACGGTGCGCCAAAAGGCGAGAGAGTTGATCTAAAACTGCTTGAGAAAATCTCCCATATTGTCCACGTTCCTTTGGTGATGCACGGTTCATCAGGATTGTCAAGTGGAGATATACACGAAGCAGTCAGGTATGGTGTGGCTAAGTTCAATATTGATACTAAGATAAGAAGAGCCTTTACTAGCACTATTGAAAAATCAGACGAAGAAGATCCCAGGAAGGTGCTATCTAAAGGAGTGGAAGAAGTGAGGGAAGTGGTTGGTTATTACATTAAATTGTTCGGTTGTAAATAGATCGTGAAATACGATATTGTAACAATTGGTGACGCCTCGGAGGACGTTTTTATTCGTCCGACAGAGATGAAGGTGTCAGCAAGCCGGTCTGTTATCAGCGGCAAAACAATCTCTTTTGAGCTGGGCGAAAAGATCCCAATCGAGGATGTTAATTATGATGTCGGCGGTTCGGCAGCCAACGTGGCGGTCGGGCTGGCGCGCCTTGGGCGCAAAGCCTTAATAGTTACAGCTATCGGCAAAGATTCGCCGGGCGATAAAATCTGGCGACGGTTAGAAGACGAGGGAATCGGCACCGGCAACATCAATGTCAAAGAATCGAATAAAACCAACTTTGCCGTCATTATCAACACGGAAGACGGTGAACGGACCATTCTTGTTTACCACGGTATTGATTATCGAAATCTCAAAGTTAAAAAAAGTCTTAAGAGCAGATGGGTTTTTCTGGCGCCCCTAGGCCAAGAATCCGATGATATTTTTAAAAATGCCATAAGTCTTGTTTCTGAGGGAGGGACAAAGTTGGTTTGGAATCCCGGTGCTTATCAGATTAGGCAGGGCGTTTCAAAATACCGGCAAGTTTTGGAGAACACTTCGATCCTTTTTGTTAATCGTGAAGAAGCGGTTAAATTTATGGATTATCCCGTCCGTCCGACTGACGAGGAACTGATGAAAAAACTTAACTATTTGGGCGCAAAGATTGTGGTTATGACCAAGGGCAAGGAGGGTGCCAAGGCATACGACGGATACATTTACTATAAAATAGATATTATTAAAGACGCCAAAAGAGTTGACGCAACCGGGGCGGGGGACAGTTTTGCCAGCGGCTTTTTGGCTAAGATATTATCAATACCAACCGGCCGACAACAGATCATTGATAAAGAACTCATATCGGAAGCACTCAAATACGGCATCGTTAATTCAACCTCGGTGGTAACTCAAATCGGGGCGGAAAAAGGACTCCTAACTCTAAGCGGTATTGAAGCTATGATCTCGTCACATCCCCGGTTGCAGGCGGAGGTGTACAGTTGACTTTGTTTTGATGTGGGAGTAAAAAGTATCTAGTAAGACAGATGAGGGGAGTAGGGCATGTTTATTCCGGATAGGGTTGCCGCTGTCATTATGCGGCTCTGGCCGCACACCACAAAGGACGCAATCACGTCTACAGTGTCCTTCAGTGGTCTTGGACTGGATTCCCTGATGGTCAGGGAGCTTTTCTCCAGTAGCGAAGAGGAGATCGGTATCGAGATACCGGACGAGGAAGCGGATCGTTTCCGGACGGTCGGAGATTTGATCCGCTATGCGGAGGAGTGGCGGGAACCAGCAGGCCGTTCCTAGCAGGTTCGCGTTGACACGGGGGCGATCCGGATGGACGCCCTTTTCTCTTTAATTGTAGTTGAAAATATGTTATCGTGAGTTTTGCAAAGAAAATATCAATAGAGGATCCGTATGCAGACAAAAATCGAAAAGCTGAAAAATTCTAAAGTTAAAATAACCGTGAGCGTTCCGGCTACGGAACTGGTAAAACATTTTAATGCGGCTTTTAATGAGCTGGCGCCGTCGGTTAAATTGGCGGGCTTTAGGCCCGGCAAAGCGCCCCGCAAATTGATCGAAGAGTCCCTTGGCATTTCCAGAATTTTATCTCATGCCCTTGATAATGCCCTGCGGGAAAATTATGTTTCAGCTCTCCAGGCGGAGAAGATGATACCGGTGTCACAGCCGAACATCACCATCAGCAAGTATCCGAATTACGGGTTAACGCCAGATGAAATCAAAGACGATTTTGAATTTGAGGCTGAAATCGAAGTTATCCCGGAAGTAGAGCTTGGCGATTACTCAAAAATAAAAGTCGAAAAGGGCCGACCGGAAAAGGCCAAGGATGAAGATGCTGATAAAGTTATCGAGCACTTCCAAAAGCAGCGTTCGACCTTTACGGATATCGGCCGGCCAGCCCAAAAAGGCGATTTTGCCGAAATTTCTTTTGAGGGTTTCCAAAAGGGCGTCAAAGTTGACGCCATGTCCTCCAGCCACCATCCTGTTGTATTGGGCGAGAATACCCTGATTCCTGGTTTTGAGGATAAGATTATCGGAATGAAGAAAGGCGATGAGAAAAAATTCCCTATCGCCTTTTCCAAGGATTATCATGCCAAAGAGTTTGCCGATAAAGAGGCCGAATTTCAAATTAAACTCAACGAGCTCAAAGAGATTAAACTGCCCGATCTTAATGATGAATTTGCCGCCGGATTCGGCCACAAAGATATGGCAGATTTACGACGGGCTGTCAAAGAAAACCTTGAAAAAGAGCTTGGGGAAAAGTATAAAAATGAACTTGAGTCAAAAGTGGTCGAAAAAATCTTGCCGCTACTTAAAGCAGAAATACCAGAGGGGCTGATTAATCAAGAAGTTGAGCGAATGGTTCATGAATACGAACACCAGTTTAAAGATCGGGGTATTAACTTTGAAACCTACCTGAAGTCGGCTAAAAAAACTCTCGAGGATTTAAAAAAAGAAATACGCAACCAGGCAGAGAAGAACGTCAAGATCGGACTGCTTTTGGGCAAGATTATCGAAGACCGGAAAATTGACCATCATGATCCGGAAGCCGGAAGAAAAGCGCTTGACTATTTAGTCGGAGAACTGGCTAAATAGAACTTATAGGTTATAAGTTTTGATTTAAGGAGAATCATGCCTTATTTGATTCCGACTGTTATTGAAAAAACGGCTCTCGGCGAGAGAGCATATGATATTTATTCCCGTCTTTTAAAAGATAGAATAGTCTTTTTGGGTGGCGCCATTGATGACGCCGTGGCCAATGTTATTATTGCCCAGCTGCTTTTTTTGGAAGCGGAAAACCCCGACAAGGATATCCAAATGTACATCAATTCGCCTGGCGGCGAGGTTTATTCCGGTATGGCGATCTATGACACGATACAATACATCAAGCCGAATGTCTCCACCATCTGCGTCGGTATTGCGGCCTCGATGGCTTCGTTTATTTTAGCCGGTGGCGAAAAGGGCAAGCGTTTCTCCCTGCCTCACTCAAAAGTTCTAATCCACCAGCCAATGGGCGGCACCCAAGGCCAGGCCGCCGACATTAAAATCTTGGCCGAAGAAATTTTGAAAATCCGCGATGAGATGGACCATATTCTGTCTGAAAATACCGGCCAAGCTCTGGAAAAGATCCGCAAAGACACCGACCGCGATTTCTATATGACGGCCAAAGAAGCCAAAGAGTACGGCATAATTGATGAAGTAATTAGACATCAGCTGGTAAGCAAGCCAGCCAGCCAGTAAGAAATTTGAAATGATTATTTATTAAGGGTTTAATAATGAAACTGAAAGATATTTACGACCTTGCCATAAATATTGGCATCGACAATGATCCGCGCGGCCGGGCCAAGATTGAAAAGATCTTGAAAAAGCGCAATGAAGAATATAGGGCGTTGCCAGCCAAGAAAAAAGCTGATTACGATACCGAAAATCTGACTGATCCATACTCTGATTCCGGCATACACTTTGGCGATCTTGAAACCGAGGTCAAAACGATTTTGGTTGGGATTGATATTGATCCGGCCGAAGTGCTGTTGGCAAAAGAATTGGAACGGCAATGGGCAAAAGCCTGTCCCAAGCCAAGCCGAAAGATTGATATGATTTTTTCACACCATCCGGTTGGCAAGGCTTTAGTCAAACTTCACGAAGTGATGGATATACAAACGGAAGTCTTGGCGAAAGCGGGAGTGCCGGCCAACATTGCCGAAGGGGTTTTGCGCGATCGTTTGGCGGAGGTATCTCGAACGATTGCTCCGATTAACCACTGCCAAGCTGTTGATGCCGCCCGATTGTTAAATATTCCTATCATAAATGTTCATACTCCCGCCGATAACTCGGCTTGGCATTTCTTGAGTGCCTATTTAGATAAGAAACCAATTGAAACGGCCGGCGAGGCCGTTGAAGCCATTAAAGAAATTCCGGAATTTCACCAAGCGGCTAAGCTGGGTGCCGGTCCAGCCATTTTTGCCGGCAGTGAAAATTCACATGCCGGCAAAGTGGTGGTTTCCGGTTTTACCGGCGGCACTTCAGGATCGGAAAAAATTTACGAGCGAATGAGCCATTATGGTATTGGTACCGAAATTGCTATGCACATTCCCGAAAAACACCGCGAAGAAGCAATCAAGCATTACATTAATGTTATTATTGCCGGCCATATGGCCTCTGATTCATTAGGATTAAACATCATTGTGGACGAACTCGAAAAACGCGGCATCGAAATTATCCCTTGCTCTGGCTTTATTAGGCACTCAAGAACTGAACAATAGACAAACAACAATATTGTTTGAGCGAAGTGAGAGCAGCCAGTCTATGCCATCAAATGGTTATTTGCGGCACTTTGTATGAATTTATCATATTATTGGCCTTTTGTTTCTCGTCGTCAAGGCTTTCTCGACCGACCTAATTTCGACTTTGAAGATCAACTTTGGCAAAAAGAGAACTTCTGGAATGTTGACAAAGGGCATGATATAAGCTAATATTATTTTACGGATATAAAAGTTGGACGAAACAACGAGGGGAAGTGTTTGTTTTGTCTAAAAAATCATGGAACTTGAAACTTGGGGCGTGAATCGTAGAGTAAAAATTCAAAAAACGTTTCACGTTACATGTTTCGTGCTCCACGAGCGCTGTTCTTTGACAACTAAATAGTGATAAGTATGCTTGTCCGAAGGACCCCGATCGAAGCCAAAGTAATTTGGCTGAGTCGAAGGGTCTGGATGGAATTCTTTTGAATTTTTTATTTTGAGCTTTCAAAACTCAACATTACATGGAGAGTTTGATCCTGGCTCAGGATTAACGCTGGCAGTGTGCCTAACACATGCAAGTCGAGCGGCCCGTAAGGGCAGCGGCAGACGAGAGAGTAATAACAAGGAACTTGCCCCCGAGTGAAGGATAGCCGGTCGAAAGGCCGGGTAATCCTGCATAACATCGTAAGATCAAAGCCTTCGGGCGCTTGGGGAGAGGCCTTGTCCCTATCAGCTAGTTGGTGAGGTAATGGCTCACCAAGGCGATGACGGGTAGCTGGCCTGAGAGGGTGACCAGCCTCGACGAGACTGAGACACGGCTCGTACTCCTACGGGAGGCAGCAGTTGGGAATTTTGCACAATGGGCGCAAGCCTGATGCAGCAACACTGCGTGAAGGATGAAGGTTTTCGGATCGTAAACTTCTTTTATCTGGGAATAATCTTGAAGGTACCAGATGAATAAGCACCGGCTAACTACGTGCCAGCAGCCGCGGTAATACGTAGGGTGCAAGCGTTATCCGGATTTATTGGGCGTAAAGCGCTCGTAGGTGGATTGTTAAGTCGGGTATGAAAGCCCCAGGCTCAACCTGGGAACTGTATCCGATACTGGCTTTCTAGAGGTATGCAGGGGCAGATGGAACTCGTGGTGTAGCAGTGAAATGCGTAGATATCACGAGGAACGCCAATGGTGAAGACAGTCTGCTGGGCATTACCTGACACTGAGGAGCGAAAGCGTGGGGAGCGAACGGGATTAGATACCCCGGTAGTCCACGCCGTAAACGATGCATGCTAGGAGCTCGGGGAATCGACCCCCTGGGTTTCGAAGCTAACGCGTTAAGCATGCCGCCTGGGTAGTACGGCCGCAAGGCTAAAACTCAAAGGAATTGACGGGGACCCGCACAAGCGGTGGAACATGTGGTTTAATTCGACGATAAGCGAAGAACCTTACCGAGGCTTGACATCCTAGGAATCCCCAAGAAACTGGGGAGTGCCGCAAGGAGCCTAGAGACAGGTGCTGCACGGCCGTCGTCAGCTCGTGCTGTGAAGTGTCCCGTTAAGTCGGTTAACGAGCGCAACCCTTATTGCATGTTGAATTTCTCATGCGAGACTGCCGGCGTTAAGTCGGAGGAAGGCGGGGATGACGTCAGGTCAGCGTGGCTCTTACGCCTCGGGCTACACACGTGTTACAATGGGTAGTAACAATGGGTCGCGAAACCGTAAGGTGGAGCTAATCCTATCAAACCTACCCCCAGTTCGGATTGAGGTCTGCAACTCGACCTCATGAAGCCGGAATCGCTAGTAACCGTAGGTCAGCCATACTACGGTGAATACGTTCTCGGGTCTTGTACACAAGTTAAAGACGCATGGCAGTTTATTAGGCTAGATCGTGAAAATCGATTCTCCCGATTCGTCATCGGGACGTAGCTTAAAGCAGGTCCGTCACCGTGAGGTACGGACTAGAGGGCTTAATGGCAATCTATAGCGGGCAATCTGTAAGCATATATCGACTTATGTTTGGTGGTTGTGTCATAGGGAAGATATAAATAAAATGCTGCTCGATGTAGAAAACAGTCTAATAAATGATCCATGGAGATCTTGCCTTTGCTAACGTAAATTAGGGCAAGAAGTCAGCCTGTTCATAGTAGATGTTGCAAGATGGTGATATAATATTGTCATGACGCAGCGTCAAAGGGACAGACTCAAGATTCTTTCAGCTGATTATTTGGTTGGTTAACTGATGGTGAAGGTTGCTTCTATATAAACGTTCGACCAAGTCGAAGTAATAGAGGCATCAAAACAGTTGAGTTTCACTTTTACATCAAGTTGAGAATAGATCATTTAGATCTTCTCAATAAAGTAAAAGAGGGCTTTGGCTGTGGCGCAGTCTATCGCCAGAAGGAATCAAGAACCAATCATTCGGAGTATTTTCGTTTTGAGATAAACCCTCGCAGAGATCTTTTTGGAAAACTTTTACCGTTTTTTGATAAGCATTCCCTGCAAGGGCCAAAACAAAATGATTACATCCTGTTTCGGCAAGCTGCAGAAATTGCTCGGGATAAATTTCGATTGACGGCTACAGATGTGGCTGAGATCGAAAAGCTGAAGCATAAAATGAATTTTGGGGTCCGCCGAGTGTGGAAAATCCGCTCGCTCGGTGGTAACGCGAAGTAACGTTAAACTATCGCAATCCGCCCGTCAAGTCAGGAAAGTCGGTAGCACCCGAAGGCCCCAACAGGGGACCACGGTGAGATCGGTGATCAGGACTAAGTCGTAAAATTGTTGCGACCTATCAGAGTAATTTGATAGAAAAATTCGACTGTATCGGTGAACACCCTTATGATATATTAAATACATGAGGACAATACCGAGGGAAGTCGTCCCGAAGGCATTTGGGATTGACCCCGTAGAGACTACACGTCGACGCCTAAGCGGCGCAAGGAAGAGCGAAGCAGAATTTTATCTGCTTGGTGCTCTTCATGATGCCACATACAGCGAGAAGCATCAGACATTTCGATATAGCCAGTCGTCGGTAGAGTGGTTGAAGTTACTGCAAAGTTTACTCCAAGTACTCAATACTAAAAGTTGGATATATCGGGAAGGCAAAGAACGCTTTGTCTGGATATTAGAGACATCGGCAAAGTTTGATCGAAGTAAAAAACCGGTTGATATTGTCGAGAAGGTCGCGTATATCCGAGGATACTTTGATGCTGAAGGTGGCATGCCAAAAAGTAATCGCAGCTTTCTTTACTTCCAATTCTGTCAAAAGGACAGTCATGATTTAGAGGAAGTGAATCAGTATTTGGAGGAAATTAATATTTCTTGCGGCAGGATTCATAATCCAAGCAAGAGAGTTGACCCAAATTACTGGCGATTCTTTCTTTCGAGATCTTCGCACGCTCGGTTCATGGAACTTATCGGTTCCTGGCATCCGAGGAAAGCGAAGCAGATCGAGCTTAGGATGAAGATATAGTCCACGCCTATTGGTAACAGTAGGAATTGCGTGAACAAGGTATCCCTACCGGAAGGTGGGGATGGATCACCTCCTTTCTAAGGAGTAGTGCCATGCTTAGCATGGTCACGATGGTCGATATCTAAAGATTCGCTTCGGCGAATACTAGATAAAATCCATCTCACGGAAACGTGGGTATGGTCGTACTTATCACTAGTTAGTTGGAAAAGAGCCTTCAATGTTAGACTATACGAAAAAATCACTCTAAAGCCTGAGTGATTTTTTCGTACGGAGTCTGCGGAGTGAGAGATTCCCATAACGGTTCGGACAACTATTACAAGGCATAACAGCAAATAATTCAAAGCGTAAAAAGAAGCGAAGAGTACTTAATTTGTGGAGATTTCTCCTCGAAGACTCATCGAAATGACAGACAGTTGTTACGGTCCGAACGGTATCGTTGAAGTTTCCGAGATAGTTTGCTACTATATCATTGTTCTTGAGACTGATTCATCTATTATTAGAGCGAAGATTGATACTTTTACGGGCGTATAGCTCAGTTGGTTAGAGCGCATTCCTGATAAGAATGAGGTCCATGGTTCGAGTCCATGTACGCCCACCAAAAAATATCCAGCCCATTGCGGGCTGGATATTTTTTAATTTCATATTTCTACTTCTTCAAGAATCCTTCAATTGCTTTTATAATCTCAATTGGAATAGCGTAAACGACGGTATTAGACTTATCCGAACTCATTTCGTTGATACTATTTAGGGTGCGCAGATGCAATGCTCCGGGAGTTTCGGACAACATTTTGGCGGCCTTGGCCAGGTTGGCGGCGGCGTCCCTCTCGCCTTCGGCCCTGATAATTACCGCTCTCTTCTCGCGTTCAGCCTCGGCCTGGCGGGCGATAACCCGTTTCATCTCTTCCGGCAGGGAAATATCTTTCAACTCCACATTGTCAACTTTAACGCCCCATGGATCGGTGGCTTTATCGATAATTTCCCGAATGCGTTCTGAAATAGTGCTTCGCTCCGATAATAGCTCATCAAGCGTGACCTCGCCAACAACATTGCGCATTGTTGTTTGGGCTAGCTGGGAAACGGCGAAATAGAAATTTTGAACTTCCAGGACCGCCTTATCAACCGCATCAACTTTATAATAAATGACAGCGTTGATCCTGGTTGAGATATTATCCTTGGTAATCGCTTCCTGATCCGGCACATCGACAGCCTTGACCCTGATATCAACTTTCTGCGAAGACTGAATTATGGGCCATACGATACGCCATCCCGGCTGCATTATGCCGATGTACTTACCAAACTGAAACTTTAGTCCTCGCTCATATTGATTGATCTGGCGCAGCGAAACAATGACAAGTAAAATAATTGCCCCGATTATAAATTCCATTATCTAACTCCTTTTGTTATGTTGCTTGTTCTAGTTCTTCATTATTTGGATACTTGCTCATTTTAGAAATTTCTTGACCGTGGTCTAGAAAGACAAGTGTGTCACGAGTTGGCTTGGGTAAATTATATCTCAACTCCATTGCTCCTGTGCTATGGCCGGTATCAATTTCGTAGACTATTTGATCAGTTAGGCCAATGACCATGCCTAGTCCCCGCCCGTCTGGTTTTGATTTCTCTTCTTTTTCTTTAGCATCTTTCGTCCTCTTTTTCTCTTCTATCATCTCTTCTTCGGCTTTTTCTTTTTTTGGTTTCTGCGAGTTTCTAATAATTTCATTGCTATTCGCTAGCTTTGGAATCTGCTTTTTGGCATCTTCATATAAATTAGCCGACTCTATCTTAATTATACCATTTTCGGAAATAGCAATTTTAAGCGTGTTGTCATGGCCGTGAAGAACTGCGTTGATGAGTAGTTCGGTAACCGACATACAGGCATCAGCAACTTTGTCTCCAGGCAGAGCAAAGAATGTTGATCTAATTTCGGCTCTGATTCCACCTATGCCATTGCAATACTTTTGGCCCCGAGTTCCGAGTTCACTCCGGGCTTGTCTTCTAATTTCCTCGGCAAGGTCATAATTTTCGATAGTGTCGCGAAGTGGTTGAAGTTCCTGGTTGCGTTCTGCGGATAAATCAACAAGCAGTTCGATTGCTCTTTGGCCCTCCTGGTTAATACTCTCTCGCTTCTTGTATTTTATTTCTGTGCTAACTTGTCTGGTTTCCGGATTATCGTTGACAGGATTAATCGATGCTGTTTCTGTTAACATCTTTCTCCTTTTGTTCTTAATCAAATTTAAGTATATTCAATACTATGTTGTTGAAAAATTATTGTACAGGAAGAGGAGCCATTATGTCTTATGATCAACGGTCGTTGAAGGAGCATAAAACAAGGAATGTCCTTCGAATCAAACCAAACGTCGAATTGAAATCGAGGGATGATCTTTCTGTCTACTATACTCCTGGCATTGCGGCGGTGTCAAAGAAGATTGCCGATGATAGGAGCGAGATATTTAATTATACCATGAAGCGAAACTCTGTTGCTGTCGTAACCGATGGTTCGGCGGTGTTGGGACTTGGAAATATCGGTCCGGAGGCAGCCTTGCCGGTGATGGAGGGAAAAGCACTCTTGTTCTCGGAATTTGCCGGCATCGATGCTTGGCCAATCTGTTTGGCAACGCAAGATGTCGATGAAATCGTGCGGACGGTTGAAAATATCGCCCCAGTTTTTGGCGGCATAAACTTAGAAGATATCTCAGCGCCTCGTTGTTTCGAGATAGAACGGCGCCTTCAAGATTTAGGTATTCCAGTAATGCATGACGACCAGCATGGCACGGCCGTTGTTGTTTTGGCGGGTTTAATCAATGCTTTAAAAGTTGTCGGCAAAAATATCGCCGATGTTAAAATCGTCATATCCGGTGCCGGCGCGGCTGGCACAGCCATTGCTCAGATGATTCTGGCTTATTCGGATAATCGAGCCAAAATCATCGTGACTGACAGCAAGGGATCAATTTGCGAAGGCCGAACTGATTTAAATATTGAGAAGAAGGAATTGGCAAAAATTATAAACAATCAAGTTTGCGGCAATCTGTCAGATGTGGTTAGGGACACAGATGTCTTTATTGGTGTGTCGGCGCCAAATATTTTAACCAAAGAGATGGTTGAATCGATGGCTAACGATCCTGTTGTCTTTGCTATGGCTAATCCAGTGCCAGAGATCGATCCGGGTTTTGCCAAAGAAGCCGGTGCTGTCGTGATTGCCACTGGCCGATCTGATTATCCAAATCAAATAAATAATGTTCTGGCTTTCCCCGGTATTTTTCGCGGTGCGCTTGATTCTAAAGCTAAATCGATTACCAGTGAGATGCTGCTTGCTGCGGCACGATCGCTTGCAGATCAGGTGGCTAATCCCTCAAAAGACAATATCATCCCAAGCCCGCTGGACCGGAATGTGGTAAAATTAGTAGCAGAAGCGGTTGCCGGAACAATAACAGAATGACCAATAACCAAGTCGCAAGAAGCAAACAATGCTCAAATTACAATGGCCGAACAAGTCCCACTGGCAGTTTGGTAATTACGAATACTTATTGCAAATCACTCGATTTAGCGGGGGTGGTTGTCTAATGCGCAATCATCGCTGTCGTTTTCTACATCTATCTGGTAAAATAAAAATAGAACAACCGGAGGGGAATATCGTTCAAAACAGGCTCTCATATCGAAAGGCGAGAAAGGGTTTTACGCTGGTAGAGATACTGCTTGATTTTGCTATTGTTACATTGGTTTCAACGGCAGTTGTCTCCGCCTACCTGGCCAGTTTTAAATCAATTGAATTGGCTAAAGCTAAAATTGCCGCTGTGGCCATCGCCAACGAAAAGATGGAGATTTTGCGAAATATGCCTTATGACGAGTTAGCCACGGAATACGGTCCGATTTATCCGCCCGGCGATATTCTCGACAGTGAAGAAGTTATCCGCAAGGGGATTAGGTTTAATGCAAGTACAGTCATTACTTGTGTTGACGATTCCTTTGACGGCCAGACTCCGACCGATAAAAATATTTGTGATTACAAACGGCTGGAGGTTACGGTTGCTAAACAGGGAAGGTCCAGTTATCTGTCAAAATTGTCCTCGTTTGCGGCAGCCAAGGCGGCCGAGACAGATAGTAACACAGGCATCATAAAGATTTGTGTCGTTGACGCCAATTCGCAAGCGTTACCCGAGGCGGAAATCAGAATTCAAAATGCCAATCTAACGCCGCCGCTGGATATTGCCACGACAACCGATAATACCGGTTGCGCCATGGTGCCGAATTTACCGCCCGACCAGCACTTCGGCTATCATATTACTATTACAAAGAGCGGATACTCAACCGCTATGACTTATGACCGGACGCCGCAGAATCCAAACGAACCGTTTGCCGACCCTTATGTCGGTATCCAGCAAGTGACAGACAAGACTTTTTCCATTGACCGTACCAGTGATCTTGCCATCAATCTTGTTGATACGGATGGCAACCCGGTTTCAAACGCCAATGTCCAAGTCCATGGCGCCAAGATCAAATATATTAATCCCCCGACTTACAAATATTCCGAGACTAAGACGACCGATGAGACCGGCCGGATAGTTTTGCCCGATATGGAGTTTGACGATTATACCCTAACTGTCGAAAACCGGATTATCGCTTCAACTTCGCCTTATCAGCCGGTTCAGTTGCATCCCGGCCAGGACCTGTCAGTTTTGATGATTGCCGCCGTTTCGACCAGTTCGCCCCGGATCAACGAAGTCGAACCGGTTTCCAGCAGGAGCGGGGAGACAGTCTCTGTTCTGATTAGCGGTAAAAATTACACGGACGGGTTATCGGCCAAACTTACCCGGAGCGGCGAAACAGAAATTGTCGGCAGCAATATTGTTGTTGACAGCCATGCCGGGGAGGATACGGTTGAAGCCGATTTTAATTTAAACGGAGCGGCGGCGGGGTTATGGGATATTATCATAACTAATCCCGATGGTTCGTCTCTTAAGCAGGTTAACGGATTTGAAGTAAAGTAACCGAAGTAATAAGGAATAATGTCAAAATCCAAATGTTAAATGTCAAACAAAAATCCAGTGGTATGAGTTTGATTGAAATCACCATTGCTACCGGCCTGATCTCTATTTTGGCTGTTCTGGTTTCGGCAACTCTGTCGCTGGGCCTAAAAAGCTATCGCACCAACCGTCAGAATATCAGGCTGCAGGACAAGGTGGCTCGAGTTGTGCGGGAATTTGAGTCCTCGGCTCGGGCGGCCAGCCGGATTACGGCTGCTAATGGCGGCGAGCTTGCCTTTTTGCGTTATTACGATCTGACCTCGACTTCTCCCACGCTGGTACGCTACTTTGTCCAGGACAAACAGTTCAAAGTTGGCAAAACCGCTCCGACGGGCACCCCGCCTAATGTTGTTTACCCGCCCGAGAACGAGACCATTGATTTTCTGGTGGACGATTTGGCTAATCCGACCTCGCTTTTTACCTATTATGACGGGAATAACAATCTCTTGGCGCAACCGGCCAGCATAGCCGATGTCAAAATGGCCGGCCTTGATATTTCTCTCGATATTGATTTAACCAAATCGCCTGTGGCCATTACCGAATCGACCAAGGTTAATTTAAGAAATACGAAAAAGAACCTTTGATTATGTTTCACATTTTTAAATTAAAAACCAAGGGTTCTTATCTGCCCGTTATTATGATGGCCTCGGTTTTATTTTTGACTTATGCCACGGCGTTGGCCGGCATCTCGATATCAAACGTCAAAATGGCCAATTTGCACAATAAACAGATCACCGCTATGTCCATTGCCGAAGCCGGCCTCAATTATTATCTTTGGCACCTGGCGCATGACAATGACGACTATTGCGACGGAGAAGCCTGCAGCGGAGCGGCACCGTACGGACCATTCAGCCACGATTACAAAGATAAAAACGGCCAATTCCTGGGTACTTATGAACTCTATATTTCGCCGCCTGAACCGGGAATTTCGGCCGTCGTGGTACGGTCGGTCGGCAAGGTTAGCGGCAAGAGTCCCAAAAGAACGATTGTGGCCGAACTGGGCATTCCCTCGCTGACGAAGTACACTCTTCTGACCAACGGCAATCAATTGTGGGTTGATAAAGACAAAAAAATTGACGGTACCGTCCATGTCAACGACGGCGGCCTGTATAATGAGGGGGAAATCACGGGTGACGCCTCTTCGACCGAATTAACATACGCCGGCTGGTTCGGCACCCAACCGGGCGTAGCCGGCCCCGGGGTATTTGGCGGTAACAAGCTCTTTCCGGTACCGGCGGTCAATTTCGATCAAATTAATGTTGACATTGCCAATTTGCGCGACGGTGCCCGGGACAGCGGTTTGGGCCAGTATTATGATTTTTCCGGCCGGAAAGGTTATCATCTTGTCTTGCAAGATAACAGTTACGATCTCTATAGTGTGAAAAAGTATGATACAAGCGGTCTCGACATAACCGAGGAGACTTTGATCGGCACTTATTCTTATCCGGCCCAAGGAATTATCTTTCTTGAGGACAATGCCTGGGTCGAAGGGATTTTGAATAACCGCTTATTGACTATCATCGCGGCCGATCCCGAGGCCGGCGCCAACCAAAAGAAAAGAATTATTATTCCAAATTCGATCAGATATTCGCATTATGACGGCAGCGACAAACTCGGTCTTATTACCCAGACCGGCATAATGGTCGGCCGCAGCGCTCCAGCCGACCTTGAAATTGATGCGGCTATGATTGCCAAAGACGGGCAGATCAAGATAGAAAATTACGGCAGCACAAAGAATAAAATAAAAATTTATGGCAGCATGGCCCATAACGGCGGGTTAGTGTTCAGTTATGTCCAGACGCCGGGCGGCGAAATAACTTCGGGTTATAAGGAAATGGAAATAATCGCCGACAAATACAACGTTTCAGTACCGCCGCCCAAATTTCCGGCTACGGGCGTTTATTCGATATTGAGTTGGAGAGAAGAATGAAATTTGTCTATTTCTTGTTAACGGTCGCCGCCGGATTTGTGATGCTCAAGTTTCATAAGTGGATCGTTGACCATACCACTCGATTCCACTTTGCCGAACAATATCTCGGACCCGGCGGCACTTACTCATTTTATAAATTTGCCGGTGTCGCTCTAATGGCCGGTGCATTTTACTATTTGACGCACTAGCCACGCACTGCGCATGAGCTATCAAAAAATATTCATCATCTGATGAATATTTTTTGGTGGACCCGACAGGATTCGAACCTGCGACCTCCTCAGTGCAAATGAGGCGCTCTACCAACTAAGCTACGGGCCCTTTTTTGTTGTCTAACGAAGTAATTTTACAACAATTATCGGAAAAATTCAAGGCGTTTTAGAGTAACCGCCCACTCACCCAGTCATTGCGAGTGTAATCACGAAGCAATCTATCAGAGAGATTGTTTCGTCGCAGACTCCCGACCCGAAGCCGAAGGTCCCTGGGGGCAATGACGAGTGAACAGTTACGTTTTTGGAGTAACTGTTCACTGTCATTACGTGGTAATATTATAGAATAAGTGCTTGAATATTATTCTTAGGGACCAAGTAAACGCAAAGAGATAAGCAAATCATTGGCATAAGAGGTTATGTGAGTATACGGAGCATTGAATTAAATAACTATACTTGGCTGGATATCTCGGATCCTAAAGATCGGGATATGGAGTTTTTAGCCAAAAAGTACAAATTCCACCATCTGGCGCTGGAAGATTGTCTTTCTTTTAGTCAACGCCCGAAAATTGACGAATATGATGGCTATCTCTTTATTGTTTTTCATCTGCCAAAATACATAAAGGAAACTTTCCGGACTGTTGCCAATGAAATCGATGTCTTTTTGGGAAAAAATTATCTAATCACTGTCCATCGCGAAATAATTAAGCCGCTCGACAACCTTTTTCTACAGGTAAAGCGGAAGAACAATAGTTCCCAGATTCTGACCGGAAGCCCGGCTTATTTACTCTATGAACTCTTAGACCAGGTTTTCACGTCTTGTTTTCCGATGCTCGATAAGATCGGCGACAAACTAGACCGGATCGAGGATGAATTATACGAAGACCAGTCAAGGAAAACTTTGGAGGAGATTTCTTTAATAGAGCTTGATATTATTAATTTTCGGCGCATTATCAATCCTCAGCGATACGCCATAAAAGATCTCGAAGTGGCCAAAATGAGGCACATTGGCGAAAATTTGGAGGTCTATTTTGATGACATTGTCGATAAGATCGAACGCATTTGGGACATACTTAATAATTACAAAGAGGTAAGTGAAGTTTTAAGGCGGACGAGTGAATCCATAATTAATCATCGTCTAAATGAAATTATCAAAATTCTAACTATTTTTTCCGTTATGATGCTTCCATTGACTGTGATAACCGGATTTTACGGTATGAACATTGTCGGATTGCCTCTGGCAAGTCATGGATTATCTGCCGAGATTATCACAGGGGTACTTGCTTTGGTGGTGGTTCTAATGTTGCTTTACTTTAATCGCCGCAAATGGCTCTAGTTTTTCTTTAATCTCCGCACATAATTATTAAGTGGTTTTTTGCTGCTGGATAGAGAAAATACCGTCTAAAAAAATGTAGTTCTGCTGTAATTATTTTCACCTGTCAATAGTTTAAATTAGATAGAAGCAACTTGAATGGTGCGTTGTTATTTGTGGGAGGGGTAAAGTGAAACAAAAGAATCTGTGGAAAAGCCGAACACAGTCTTGAGCAAGGGGCGTAGAATAAGAAGTGGGGGTGGATACGAAATAGATAATGAACTTGAGATGAACGGAGGTGATTAAAATGGCTAATATGAATGAAGGAAAAGGCAATATGTCGGTTCGCGAGGCCGGAAAAAAGGGCGGGGAAACCACCAGTAAAACCCATGGCCGCGAGTTCTACAAAGAGATTGGACATGAGGGCGGGGAAACCACGGCACGGGAGCACGGTCCCGAATTTTATCACGAGATTGGTACTAAAGGCGGCCATCGCGTTCGGGAACTGATCGAGGAAGGCAAAGAATTCGAAGAGGAGTGACAACAAACCTTCCGGTTGGGCCGGGAGGAGACAGCAAAAGCTATGTTCCCAAAAACCACTTAAAAGTGGTTTTTGGGTTTAGCGGAGCAGAACTATGGAGCAAATTAAACAATCAATTGAGAGCAATACGCAAACCGATTTAGAAAAATTGCAAGGGCGGTTTTCCGACAAAATATATCTAAAGACGGGCAAGACAAAGTACCGTTTAATTAGTAATATAAGAAAATAATCAGCTGCCGTAAACAATAAAACGGCGGACTGATTTTCCGACAGGTTGAGACCGGGACATTATTTTTTCTCTTCCTGACCGGTCGGATTGTCGTTAATAGTTAAAAGTCCGGGTAAATCCAGACTAAATTTTATCTTTTTGACAATGAAGGTACTTGGCGGGTCGAGTACCATGCTTATAGTTTAAATAATTAGTGTTGATGTGGAGGTAATTAAAATAGCACAACGAGGTAGAAACCAGGCTATGGCTGGCGGTCCACGCGGCCAAATGACGGTGGCGGAAGCTGGCCGAAAGGGTGGACAGACAACAAGCCGCGAGCATGGTCCCGAGTTTTATCACGAAATCGGCACCAAAGGCGGGCGCCGTGTTCGGGATTTGATTGAAGCCGGCAAGCGTGCCGAGGAGACAGGCCGCAGGCGCTAGTTCTCGTTCATTTGGTTAACCATGGTCATATTTGGACCACTAAGGGCAATGCCATAATTTTTATGGGGTGAGGAGAAACATAGCAAATAGTCAAAACAGAGGCCGGATGACCGTCTCTGAGGCCGGCCGAAAAGGCGGAGAAAAGGGCGGTCAGACAACTAAAAAGCGCTATGGTCCCGAATTCTATCACGAAATCGGCACCAAAGGCGGCCATCGCGTTCGAGAGCTGATTGAGGAAGGCAGGCAATCAGAAGAGGGCGGAGGTCGCGGACGCTGAAAAAAGGGTCAAAAAACGGAGAGGTGCTCCAGCCTCTCCGTTTTTCCTATACCGGGGCAAAATTATGTTTAGGAGAAGCCACTTTTTTTCTTGCCGAGTCTATTGACATACCCTGCCCGCTATGCTAACTTATATTTTAGGCCGATGTGTTTGAACTGGCGTTGAATTAGGACTAAATTAAGGGGAGAGCGGATGAATAATCCTGTTTTTCTCTTTTAAATTTCCGCTTTTCTTTGTGCCTGGAAACTTCGCAGCACAGGAATGGACAACAGACTCTTTTCTATGATACCTGTCGCCCGTATAGTCTGTCTTCCGTTCCTGTGATTGCCAAGCAATCGTTGTTCTTTAACAACTTAATCACAATGAGTAATTGTAATTTCAAATGATCTTCCGATCATAACAGTAAATTATTGACTCAATCATTTTTGATTGAATCCGGTAATTGCTAGTCAAGCATCCCGCAGAGCTTTATGCGAAGCGGGATGATCATGTCGGAACATCGGAGTAGTATTCATCATTTATGATGACCATTACTCCGAACATTTCGACCTCTGAAAAGTAATATTTCGTTTAAAAGCGTATGGAGGATGCCTTGGGAGAAGTTGGCCGAAGAAGGACGTAGTAGGCTGCGATAAGCCTCGGGGAGCTGCCAAACAAGCTTTGATCCGGGGATTTCCGAATGGGGAAACCCCATGAACCTGTGCGTAGCACAGGTGGGTAAGCCGGGGAACTGAAACATCTTAGTACCCGGAGGAAAAGAAATCGAAAGAGATTCCCTTAGTAGTGGCGAGCGAACAGGGAAAAGCCTAAACCGTGCGTAGCACTTCCCTCACGAAATTACGAATTTTCACGAAAAACACGAAAGTACGAATTAAGATTCTGATTCGTAATTTAGTATTTTCGTTTGATTCGTACTTTCGTAGGGGTGCGCTGCGCGCGGGGTTGCGGGACTCACATAATCAAAGCGAAAAGATAGAGGAACGAGCCTGGAAAGGACGACCATAGCGCGTGATAGTCGCGTACTTTAAATCTTAGTAGCTGCGAGGTGATGTTCCCAAGTAACACCAGACACGTGAAACCTGGTGCGAATCTGGGCCGATCATGGTCCAAGGCTAAATACCACTTCTCACCGATAGTGAACAAGTACCGTGAGGGAAAGGCGAAAAGAACCCCGCTAAGGGGAGTGAAATAGAACCTGAAACCATACGCTTACAAAGAGTCAGAGCCGTGCTTTGCACGGCCCCTCACGAAATTACGAATTGACACAAAATTACTAAATTACGAATATTTGAATCTGATTCTTATTCGTACTTTCGTATTTTCGTTTAGATTTGTATTTTCGTAGGGGGCGCGCAGAGCGCGGTGATGGCGTGCCTTTTGTAGAATGACCCTACGAGTTAGCTATGTGCAGCAAGCTTAAGAGATGAATCTCGGAGGCGTAGTGAAAGCGAGGGCTAATTGCCCGATTAGTTGTACATACTAGACCCGAAACCGAGTGATCTATCCATGGCCAGGGTGAAGGCCGGGTAAAACCGGCTGGAGGCCCGAACCACTCAGCGTGGCAAAGCTCTTGGATGAGCTGTGGATAGCGGAGAAATTCCAATCGAACTCGGAAATAGCTGGTTCTCCTCGAAATATATATAGGTATAGCCCAGGTTAACAGCTAAAGAGAGGTAGAGCACTGACTGAATTACGGCGGCTTCGGCTGTCGTCTTCAAACAAACTCCGAATTCTTTTTAGTATATCTGGAGTCAGAATGCGCGGGCTAAGCTGCGTGTTCGAAAGGGAAACAGCCCAGACCGTCATCTAAGGTCCCTAACTGTAGCCTAAGTGGAAAAGGTAGTGAAATCTCCAAGACAACCAGGATGTTGGCTTAGAAGCAGCCATGCATTTAAAGAGTGCGTAATAGCTCACTGGTCTAGTTTAAGAGGTTCTGCGCCGAAAATTTATCGGGGCTCAAGGCTACGACCGAAGACACGGGCTCGTGCTGTGCACGAGCGGTAGAGGAGCGTTCTTGGGGCAGAGAAGGTTGACTGTGAGGTTGGCTGGAGCGCCAAGAAGTGAGAATGTAGGGATGAGTAACGAATTAGCCAAGCGAGAAACTTGGCCACCAAATATCCAAGGTTTCCTGGGCAACGGTAATCGTCCCAGGGTTAGTCGGGCCTAAGTCGAGGCCGTTGTAATGGCGGCGCAGACGATGGACAGAAGGTCAATATTCCTTCACTTGCGTATACATATCCGGTGACGCCTTGCCGTAGTCATGACAGAATCATGGTTTATCCGTCATGGTGTAGGCGGGGACAAGAAAAGCCCGGGTCAACAGTGTACGTGATCCGTACCGCAAACCGACTCAGGTGGATGAGGCGAGAAGCCTCAGGTGATCGGAAGAACTCTCGTTAAGGAACTCGGCAAAAAAGCAGCCGTAAGTTCGCGATAAGGCTTGGC